>NZ_JBZYWK010000001.1:0-499178 GCF_059115385.1 Occallatibacter sp. FHG110214_02
CACAAAGCGCTTGTGCACGGTCTTGTACTTGCCATAGCGGTCGGGAAGGTCGCTCCAGCGCGCTCCGGAACGCAGCACCCACAGCACGCCGTTTACAAAGATACGGTTATCGGCTGCTGTGCGGCCCACATGCTCCTTGCGTCCAGGCAGAATATCCTTGATCCGCTCCCACTGCGCCTCGCTTAACTCGTACCGGCTCGCCATACTTACACTGCAGCAGCTCGACCAACGGACGCAAAGTGTATATGTCGATACAGCCTAGTCCCTAGTCCCCAGTCCCTATAATCAATAATCACAATCAGGAGTTCTCCCCATGAGCCAGTCCACAGCCACCCCTGCCTCTCGTCTTTATGTCAGCGAGCTAGCCCCCGGCACCGTCCAGTCAGAAATCCGCGCCATGAGCGTGGCCTGTGACGCCATCGGAGGCATCAATCTCGCGCAGGGCATCTGTGACACGCCTGTCTCATCCCCGGTAGAAGAAGCGGCCATCGCCGCCATCCGCAACGGCGAAAACATCTACACCCGCCTCGACGGTATTACCCGCCTCCGCAACGCCATCGCCGCCAAGCAGCAGCGCGACTACGGCCTCGACTATCAGCCCGAAGGCGAAATCCTCGTCTCCGCCGGAGCCACCGGAGGCCTCCACGCCGCCGCCATGGCCCTCTTCAACCCCGGAGACGAAGTCATCCTCTTCGAGCCCTTCTACGGCTACCACGTAGCCACGCTCAAGTCGATGCGCATCAAGCCCGTCTTCGTCCCGCTTGCAGAAGGCGACTTCGCCCTCGACACCGACGCGCTCAAAGCGGCCATCACGCCCAAAACCCGCGCCATCCTGCTCAACACCCCCGCCAACCCCAGCGGCAAGGTCTTCACTCTCGCGGAAACCGAAGCCGTCGCTGAAGTAGTCCTCGAACACGACCTCTTTCTCATCACCGACGAAATCTACGAGTACTTCCTCTACGACGGCGCGCGCCACATCGCCCCGGCCACGCTCCCCGGCATGAAGGATCGCACCATCATCCTCTCCGGCTTCTCCAAAACTTTCTCGGTCACCGGCTGGCGTCTCGGCTACGTCTGCGCCCCGGAAAAATGGCTCGCCCCCATGGCTTACTTCCACGACCTGACCTACGTTTGCGCTCCATCGCCGCTGCAACACGGCGTAGCCGAAGGCTTGGAAAAACTCCCGCCCAGCTTCTACACAGGCCTGGCCACCGACCACCAGTCCAAACGCGAGCGTATTCTCGCCGCCCTCTGCGCCGCTGGCCTCAAGCCCACCATCCCGGCAGGCGCGTACTACATCCTCGCCGACGCCACAAACCTGGAAGGCGAAACCGCCCCCCAAAAAGCTCGCGCCCTTCTGGCCGCCACCGGAGTAGCCTCCGTAGCCGGCAGCGCCTTCTTCCAAAAAGGCCGCGGCGAAACCCTGCTGCGTTTCTGCTTCGCCAAACAAGACGCCGACCTCAACGAAGCCTGCCGCCGCCTGACCAACCTGGCCTAAGCAAAACCCTTCCGTGTCCTATCCTTGCGATTTTTTCTATCGCAGGAGTGGGAGCCCCATCCGCTCGTTCCCCCACAAATCCCGGGTTCACCCCTCCAGTTCCCGAGCTACCCGCAGCACATCAACCTCCCGATAGGGAGCCCCAATCACCTGCACCCCCAGCGGCAACCTCCCGGCCTCCACAGAAGGAACCACAACCACCGGCAGCCCGAGAAACGAAACAGGCTGTGTATACATCCCCAGGTTAGGCCGCGCCGGAATCTGCTTCCCGTCAAACGCAATCATCTGTTGCCCCGCCGCAATCGCCGGGCAGGGCGTAGCCGGAGCCAGCAGCACATCAAACCGCCGCAAAACCTCCCGCACCCGCGCCTGAAACACCCGCCGAAACCGCTGCGCATGCACATACCACGAAGCCGGAATCAGCGCCCCGGCCATCAGCCGGTCCACCACTGCCGGGTCAAAGTCATCAGGCCGCGTCCGCAGCCGGTCAAGGTGCAGATTCCCACCCTCCACCGCCGTAATCAGAAACGCCGCCGCCCGCGCCAGCTCCACATCCGGCAGCTCCACAACCTCGGTTGCGCCCACCTTCCGCGCCACCGCATCCACAGCAGCAAAAGCTTCCGACTGCCCGCCTCGCCGAAAGTATCCGCCCAGCACGCCAATCCTCAGCCCACCGGCCCCGCGCCCCAGCTCCGGCAGCGTAGCCTCAACCGGCCGTTTGGAACACACCGGGTCCTTCGCATCCGGCCCATGCAGCAAGTCAAACGCCAGCGAAAGATCCCGCACCGACCGCGCAAACGGCCCCACATGGTCAAAGCTGGCCGCAAACAAAAACGCCCCCGCCCGCGAGATGCGCCCATACGTAGCCTTCAGCCCATACACCCCACAAAACGCCGCCGGCACCCGTATCGAGCCATTCGTATCCGACCCCAGCGCCAGCGGCACAAAACCCGCCGCCACCGCCGCCGCCGAACCACCGGAAGACCCGCCCGCCACCCGTGTCATATCCCGCGGATTCCGCGTCGTCCCGTAGTGCGCATTCTCCGTCACAAACCCGTAGGCAAACTCATCCATGTTGGTCGCGCCGACAAGGCAAGCCCCCGCCGCCCGCAGCCGCGCCACCACCGCGGCATCCCGCAGCGCCGCGGGATTATCCGCCAGGATCTTCGACCCCGCCAGCGTCGTCACACCCTGGATATCAAACAGGTTCTTCGCAGCAAACGGCACCCCCGCCAGCGGCCCCGCATCCTCCCCCGCTGCCACCTGGGCATCCACGGCATCCGCCGCCGCCATCGCTTCCGCCAGCATCACCTGCGTAAAGCAGTTCAGCTCGTCATCGCGCTTCGCCACCGCCGTCAGCGAAGCCTCCATCACCTCGCGCGCCCGCACCTTCCCGCCGCGAATGACCTCTGCAATTCCTGTAGCATCCAGCCCCAGAATCTCGTCCGCAGTCATGGCTCAAACACCTGTGCCGACTCAACTTCATCGGGAATCGCAACCGCCAGCAGAGGCGCGGCCATCTGTGCAATCCGCTCCAGGTTCACGCGCACGCCGGCCGCATTCGCCGCCGGAACCGGCAGCCCAGCCAACTCCGCCGCAGCCTCCATAAAACCCTCAGGAAATCCCGTTTCCGCCAACGCAATTCCTCCAATAGCATTCAATCTACACGCCACACACCAAATAAGAAGCAGTCCGCGCCATTTGACATACGGCGCATATCTCTTTAGCGTAGCTGGAAGAGACTCAACTTGACGCTTCCTCTCCAATCCGTGCCATGTTGTTGTTGTTGTCGGTGCACCTCCTGCGCCGCGGCTCGGTGTTGTTGACTCTCGCCTCGCCATTTCCCCTTCCAATCAGATTCCAGTAGTTAGCGGCCCTCGCCGTTAGCTCCTTTTGGCTTCCCAATCAAGCGCTGCATATTTCTACCCGCTTTTTAACGCGTAGAAACCGCACGCGGAGGATGAACTTGATACATCAGTCAAACAGACGTCAGTTCCTGCAGAGATTCAGCGCCCTGGCCATCGGCGCAACCGCCACTTCGACCATTCCATTCCCCGCCTGGGCCAAAAGCTCCGCATCCGCCATACAGTTAGGCGCACAAACCAACGCCTGGGCCATCGATCCCAAAAACTTTGACTCGTTCTTAGCCGTACTCAACCAGATCAAGCAGATCGGTTACACAGGCTTTGAGACAGGCTTCTTCAATCTCGCTCCGCAGTTCGACGCCCCCGCGGAAGCGCGCCGCAAGATAGCCGATATCGGGCTCGCATTCACCGGCATCCACATCGCCATCGCCTTCGACAAAACCGACCCCGCAACCAAGCTGCCGCCAGCCTCGCTCTATGAAAAGGTCGCACAAGGCGGCGCAGCCCTCGGCGCACAAAAGCTCATCTTCAGCGGAGCGCCCGCCGCAACCGAAGACGAGCTCAAGCGCAAGATTGAAGCGCTCAACACCGCAGGCAAATTCGCGCATAACCTCGGCCTCAACTTCGCCTATCACAATCACTGGTGGGAAGCGCAGTCGAAGCTCGGCGAGCTCGAAGCGCTCTATTCGCAAACCAACCCCGCGGAGGTCTCGTTCCTGCTCGACGCAGGATGGGCCTATCACGGCGGCGTCGATGTGCCGGAGTTCCTGCGCAGTCACGCCAAGCGCATCACCGCGCTCCATCTCCGCGACTTCAGCAATGACAAGCAGGTGCCGCTCGGTGAAGGAACCTTCCCGCTCAAGCAAGTGGCGGCAACCCTGCGCGAGCTGCATTGGAAGGGATGGGTACTCAATGAAGAAGAGCGTTCGACCGGCGAAAAGCTGGGTAACGCCGTCATCGAGCCCGCTTATCAAGCGCTGCATGGAGCCTTCTCCGCATGAACCGCCGCGAATTCCTTGCCGCATCCGCAACAACAGCCGTAGCGCTGAGCGCCAGGTCGTATGCACGCGTGCTCGGGGCCAATGACCGCGTAGGCCTCGGCGTCATCGGCCTGGGCCGCCGCGGCACCATCGTCAGCGGAGCCCTGCTTGCCGATGGCCGCGCGCAGCTCACCGCCGTAAGCGATGTCTACGATGCGCAGACCGAGCAGTTCCTCACTCGCTTCGCAAAAGGCGACCCCAGGCCCGCCTCGTTCGTTGCCTACAAGGACCTGCTAGCCCGCAAAGATGTAGACGCTGTCCTCATCGCAACGCCCGACCACCTGCATGTCACCGTTGCAAAGGACGCACTCGCCGCAGGCAAACATGTCTATCTCGAAAAGCCCACGCTTCATCACTGGGAAGAGCACACCGTCCTGACTGAAGCCGCACGTCGCAGCAAGACCGTTCTGCAGTGCGGCATGCAGCAGCGCAGCGGCGCACACTACTTCCGCGCCAAGGATGAAGTCATCGGCGCAGGAAAACTCGGCAAGGTAGTCTTCGCACGCGCCGTATGGCACAACTTCCCCTGGCAGCAGCGCCGCATTGAGCCCGCTCCCAAACCAGCAGGTCTCGATTGGCAGGAGTTCCTCGGCCCCGCTCCAAAAGTGCCCTATGAAACAGCGCGCTACACCTCATGGCGCTATTTCCCTGACTACGGCAACGGCCTGCTCGCCGACATTCTCACGCACTGGGTCGATGTAGCGCAGTGGGTGCTGAACGACGCGCATCCGCAATCCGCCTCCGCCTTCGGAGGCATCTACCAGTTGCACGACGGACGCCAGAACCCAGACACCGTCAGCGCAATCGTGCGATACAACGATTGGAACCTGAGCTTCGAGTCAAGCGTTCTCTCCATTCGCAATGACCGTCCAAGCGTCTTCTTTGAAGGTACAGAAGGCACGCTCGACCTCTTCCGCGAAGGCTACGTCTTCACGCCGAACAAGGGCACAGCAGAGAATGTCGCCGCAACCGAGCCGCTCGAAAAGTCGCACGCAGGCAACTTCTTTGACGCAATCCTGCGCGGCTCTCGCGTCAACGCGCCCATCGATGCAGGCATCGACGCATCGCGCCCCGTACAAATGGCGCTGCGCTCCTATTGGACACAGAAGACAGTTTCAAATTCAGATTTTTCCTGAAGCAGGTGAAAGATGCAGATTAACTGGTTTATCCCGACAACCGGCGACGGCCGCTATCTTGGCTCCAGCCATCAATCGCGCGTAACGGATTACGCGTACCTGCGCCAGATTGCCCAGGCCGTAGACAATCTCGGCTACTATGCCGTTCTCCTGCCCACCGGCAACTCATGCGAAGACTCATGGGTAATGGCCTCCGCGTTGATGCCAAGCACGCAGCGCCTCAAGTTCCTCGTCGCCGTGCGTCCTGGCATCATGTCGCCCACCGTAGCAGCACGTATGACGGCAACCTTCGACCGCCTCTCCGGCGGACGCCTGCTCATCAACGTCGTCACCGGCGGCGATCCGCATGAAGCTGCAGCCGACGGCGTCTTTCTCTCGCACGATGAGCGCTATGAAGTGACCGACGAGTTCCTTAACATCTGGCGCCGCATCCTTGCCGGAGAAACTTACTCCACCACTGGCAAGCACATCCATGTAGAGAACGCCCGCGTCTACTATCCGCCCACGCAGCAGCCGCATCCTCCTCTCTATCTCGGCGGCTCCTCCGACGCAGCACTGCAAATCACAGCCGACCATATCGACTACTACCTCACATGGGGCGAGCCGCCCGCGCAGGTAGCGGAGAAGGTTGCCCGCGTGCGCAAGCTCGCCGCAGAAAAAGGCCGCACCGTTCGCTTCGGGATCCGTCTCCACATCATCGTGCGCGAGACAAACGACGAAGCATGGCGCGACGCAAAAGACCTCATCAAGTACATCGACGCGGAAACCATCGAGCGCGCACAAAAAGGCCTTGCAAAGTTTGATTCGGAAGGCCAGCGCCGCATGGCTTCACTGGTACAAGGCAAAGACGGCGGTGCAAACCTCGAGATATCCCCGAACCTCTGGGCCGGTATCGGCTTGGTGCGCAGCGGCGCAGGCACTGCCTTGGTAGGCGATGCGGAAACCGTAGCGCAGCGCATGCTGGAATACGCGGACCTTGGCATTGAGAGCTTCATCCTCTCGGGCTATCCGCATCTTGAAGAAGCCTATCGCGTAGCGGAGCTGCTTTTCCCGCTGCTTCCCATCGACCACACTGACGGCAATGCCGCGCAGGGAAATGTCCGCAGGGCAGACAACTTCGTAGGCAATGAGTTCCGCCCCATCAAGTGAGTTAAACGAAACGTATGGCAATCCTCGCAGCAGAGAAGAGCGAAGTGAACACGACCATAACCGCAGATAGCGGGCATGGCCGTGCGCGCTGGATCGTGCTCTCTCTGCTGCTTGCCATCACCATCATCAACTTCATCGATAGGCAAACCGTCTCCGTACTCGCGCCGGTCCTGCGCCAGATGCTGCATCTCAGCAACGAGCAATACGGACGCATCGTAGCCGCCTTTCAGTTCGGCATGATGACCGGCGAATTCCCAATGGGCTGGCTGATGGACCGCTGGGGCGTGCGCTTCGGCCTGGCAGGCGCGGTGCTCTGGTGGTCTATCGCCACAGGTACGCAGTCCATCACGCGCTCCGGCGTGCAGCTTGGCATCACGCGCTTCTGGATGGGCACAGGCGAGTGCGGTAACTACTCCGGCGGCATGAAGTCCATCTTCCGGCTCTTCCATCCGCAGGAGCGCACGCTAGCCATCGGCATCTTCAACACCGGCAGCATGATTGGCGCAACGCTAGCACCGCCGCTGATCGTATGGCTTGCCCAGCGCCACGGATTCCGCACCGCATTCCTCATCCCAGCTTCTCTCGGCGCATTGTGGATTCCGCTCTGGCTCTGGCTCTACCGCGATCCGCACCAGCAACAGCACGCATCCGCGCAATCCGTTTCGCTCGGCGCGCTGCTCAGCCAGTCCTCCGCATGGGCTGTCATGCTCTGCCGCTTTTTCATCGGCCCGGTCATGCAGTTCTACTGGTATTGGATTCCCAGCTACCTGTACAGCGTGCGTCACCTGTCACTCACGCAGGTAGGCTTCCTCGGCTGGATTCCATTCCTGCTCGGCGATGCAGGAGGCGTAGCCGGAGGATGGGCCGCAGGCATACTCACCAAACGCGGACTCAGCGCCTACACCGTGCGCCGCATCACCATGTGGGGAAGCGCCGCGTTTTGCGTAGCAAGCTTCGCCGTTCCCTATCTGCACAACACAGCAGCAGCCTTTCTCGCCATTGGTATCGCAGTAATGGCCGACAACTTTCTCTCCGCCAACATGTTCGGCGCAGTAACAGACCTTTTCCCTGACCAATCCGTAGGCCGTGCCACAGGACTCACCGGCGTAGCAGGCGGCTTGAGCGGCTTGCTCTTCCCCTTGCTCACGGGATACCTGGTCGATCGTTTCTCTTACGCACCCGTCTTCGCAATGATTGCGTTAATGCCGTTAATCGGTGTCGCAATGTTGTTTTTAATCGGCAGGCAATACCGCATCCAGGCGCGGAGCGCAAATTGACATGCAAATACACGAATGGTATGTTTCACCCATGACTTCAACAACGCATCTGCCGCCCTTTGTTCAGCGTGCGGCCTCCGTGTCTGTTGAAGTTTTTTCTTCCCCTCACGCTCTTTGTGCGTGTTGTTGTTGTCGCTAGTTTTCTTCGAGTGACACCGGCACGAATTCCCCTGGCTGCCGTCGAGAGCGGAACTGAAAATCCAATCCAATCTTCCCTGATTAGCTTGCTGCGCTTGATTGCGCGCATGGATTTTGTTCCATCCCTCTCCAACGTTTGCGTGAGGTCATCTGCATTCTTCCTCTGCCGGTCTGTTCACTCGCAATACAAAAAATCCAACCCCCAAGTTCTGCACACAGAGTGAAAAACAGCTTTCAAGCTGAGGAGATTTATGATTCAGGCCAGGCGCAGCTTCTTTCTTCCCATCTTTCTTTTCCTGCTTTTTGCATCGCCAGGCGCAACGCTCTTCGCGCAGGCGATTGGCAGCATCCGTGGCACAGTTTCTGATAAAAGTGGCGCGCGCGTTGCGGATGTAACCGTAACAGCCACCAATGTAGAAACGCAGATCTCTCGCACATCGGTCACAAACACCGAAGGCATCTATGTCTTCCCCAATCTGCCCATCGGCAACTACACATTGGAATCGCATCGAGACGGCTTTGAAACCCAGAAGCACGCAGACATACACCTGCTGACCGGCCAGACACTCGACATCGCCATTCAGGTTGAAGTCGGCAACGTCACGCAGTCCGTCGAAGTATCCAGCGACACACCGCTCATTCAAACAGCATCCTCCAGCGTGCAGGCATCCGTAGACCAGCACCAGATGCAGGAGCTTCCTCTGAATGGCCGCAACGCTTTGCAGCTCACCGTGCTTACACCGGGAACCACGCTAACAGGCGTCGGTACAGAAAGCGGACAGCAGGACAACACCGGCCTAACCGTCAACGGACTGCGCCCCACACAAAACAACTTCCAGCTCGACGGAGCCATCTACACCAATCGCTTCTTTGATTCCGTGCCGATTCTTCCCAATCCAGACGCGCTGCAGGAGTTCACAATCCAGTCGTCCAACTACAGCGCGCAGTACGGCGGCGCAGGCGCTCTCGTCCAGCTATCCACGCGTTCAGGAACCAACAAGTTCCACGCCTCAGCCTACGAGTTCCTGCGCAACACCGTGCTCAACGCACGCAACTACTTCCAGCAAACCGCGCCGCCATTCAAGCTCAACCAATTCGGCGGAACCGCCGGTGGCCCCATCTTCAAAGACCGCACCTTCTTCTTCTTCGCCGCAGAAGACCTGCAGCAGCGCTCTTCACCAAATC
Organism: Occallatibacter sp. FHG110214_02; assembly: GCF_059115385.1. Lineage (NCBI taxonomy): Bacteria > Pseudomonadati > Acidobacteriota > Terriglobia > Terriglobales > Acidobacteriaceae > Occallatibacter > Occallatibacter sp. FHG110214_02. The sequence continues at coordinate 9,289 of NZ_JBZYWK010000001.1, forward strand.
CAATTTCAATCACCGTTCCCACCGCGGCAGAGCTGAAAGGTGATTTTTCCGCATTGCTCTCGCAGGGCATTGTCCTCTACAGCCCCTACACAGGCCAGCCCTACGCAAACAACCAGATCACCGATCCAATCAGCCCACTCTCCAGCAAGCTCGCACAAAAATACCTCGTGCCGCTGAATGCCAACCCCACCACCGGCGTCTTTAACGCAGTCTCCAACTCCAACATCGACAGCACGCAGTATCTCGCCAAGATCGATCACACAATCTCGCAAAGCAATCATCTGAGTGGCCGCTACTTCTACAACCAGGACAACTTCCAGCGTCCCTTCAATGCGCCGCTTGGCTTCTTCGCGCTCAATCTCTTCCGCAACCAGTCGCTGATCCTCACCGACACGCACGTCTTCAGCCCAACACTCACCGCCAGCTTCTCTGTCAGCGGCGGACGCTTCGCACGCACGCAGATTCCCGAAGCGCCCGGCCTGCAATCGCTGCAGGACCTCGGCCAGCAGGTTCCACTCGGCGCTCCCGGCGAATCCATCTTCCCCGGCATTCGCGCCAACATCTCTGGCTTCGTCAACATCTTCTCCGGCGGCGCGCTAACGCAGGACGTCACTTTGTTTGACTACAAAGCCTCGCTGGTAAAAGTCCTGCAAAAGCACACGCTGGATTTCGGAGCAGAGTTTGAACGCGACCGCATCGACATGGACGACTACTCCTACACACCAGGCGACAACACCTTCAGCGGCATACGCACCGCCGCGCCCACTGGCGCAACACTGCCTGCAGGAGCCAAGAAGAGCGGCTCCGCTCTCGCCGACTTCTATCTCGGCCTCGATTCGCAATTCCTCCAGGACAATGGCCGCAAGGCATACCTGCGCGAGCTGCGTCCCTCCGTTTACCTGCAGGATGATTGGCGCGTCACGCGCAACTTCACCGTCAACCTCGGCCTGCGTTGGGACCCATGGCTTCCTCCCACAGACCTGAACGACACGCTCGTTGGTTTCACCTCTGGCTTCCAGTCAAAGATCGCTCCCAACGCTCCCACAGGACTTGTCTTTCAGGGCGATTCAGGCTTGCAGTCCTCCGTCTTCAAGCACAACTGGAAGGACTTCGCGCCTCGCGTAGGATTTGCCTACAACGTCGATGGCGCAGGCAAAACCGTGGTGCGCGCCAGCTACGGCATCTTCTACGGCTTCCCGGAAGGCCTGCTCTACCAGCGCACAGACGCATTGCAGCCGGTTGACCTTTATCTGACATACCCAGCCCCATCTGCCCAGTGGGACAACGTCTACGCAGGGTATCCCGGCGGCAGCCCATTTCCGCGCGGCCATGTTTCGCCAAGCGATTTCGCCGATTACCAATTCCAACTGCCCGTCTCCGGCGGCGTGCTCGACCCCGGCTCCAAGGTCAACTATACCCAGACATGGAACGCCACAGTGGAGCAACAACTCCCCGGCCACGCGGCATTCTCGCTGGCATACGTAGGCAACCACAGCGAGCACATCATGGGCTCGCGTCAATTCAACCCCGCTGTCTACGGCCCCGGAGCCACAGTCGGCAATGAGAATTCGCGCCGCCTCTATCCTGGCCTCGGCTCCGTGGAACTGGCGCAATCTTATGAATACGCAATCTTCCACTCCCTGCAGGCAAACTTCGTTGTGCGCTCGCAGCACGGCCTCACAGTGCTCACCAACTTCGTGTGGGCAAAAATTATCGACAACTCTTCCACCGCAACAGAAGGCAACACCGGCCCGCCGAATCCATTCAACCTGCAGAGCGGACGCGGCCCAGCCGACTACGATCAGTCTCTGCGCTACAACCTTTCGGTCAACTACGTAACGCCGCATGTAGCCGTGCGCGGCATCCGCAGCGCGCTGGTCAACAACTGGCAGATTAACGGCATCGTCAGCCTGCAATCCGGCCTTCCGTTCACCGTCGTCAGCGGTACAGACCGTTCGCTTACCGGCATCGGCAATGACTATGCTGATATCGTCGGCGATCCTCGCCGCCCCGCAGGCGCAAACTTCATCAAGCAGTACTTCAACACCGCAGCCTACACTCCGGCCGCAATCGGAACCTTCGGCAACATCAGCCGCAACAGCTTGCGCGGTCCCGGTTATGCGGATGTCGATTCCTCCATCTTCAAGGACATCCTCAAGACCGAGCACCTGCGCGCGCAGTTCCGCGCCGAAGCATTCAACACGCTCAACCGCGTAAACTTCTCCAACCCTGTCGCCAATGTTTCCTCCGGAACATACGGACAAATCACCGGCGCAAGCTCGCCGCGCGTTTACCAGTTCGGCTTAAAGCTGCTCTACTAACGTGTGCTGATTACGGCTGCGGCATACATACTCATGTATGCCGCAGTTCATTGGATGAGAGGACCCCCTTGGCACACGACAAAATCAGCCTTTCCCCTGCTGCAAAATCCATCTCGCGCCGAAAATTCCTGCAGAACACTGCACTCGCTTCTCTGGCTCACATCCCCGTTCTGCATAGCATGGCAGAAAGCCACGCAGCCACATACGGTCCCGCACGCCGCGTCTTATCTCTGGATGAAAACTGGCTCTTCGGCGGAAAGCAAAACTCAGCAGCAGATAACGCCGACACAAGCTTTACGCACATCACGCTCCCTCACACGGTCACACAACTCTCCTGGCAAAAGTGGGACCCGCAAACATGGGAAGACGTGTGGACCTATCGCCGCCGCTTTGACCTTCCATCCGCGTTCCAGGGCCTCCGCCTCTTCCTGCACTTTGACCGCGTTATGTCTGGCGCAACCGTCGCCATCAACGGGCACACATTCCCCGAACATCTCGGCGGCTTCCTCCCTTTCGATTACGAAATCACAAGCCTCGTGCACGAGCGCGACAACCTCCTGACCGTAGCCGTAGACGCGCGCTGGCTCAACGCGCCTCCCAGCGGCTCACCCAAAGGCCCGGCCTCGGTGGACTACATGCTCCCCGGCGGCATCACAGGCTCCGTAAGCCTGTACGCCGTCCCCGCAGTCTTTATCGAGAACGTCTTCGCCAAGCCCGTTCGTGTTCTGGAAGCAGATCGTCACATCGAAATACGTTGCACGGTCGCAAGCAGCCAAACACACCCTTCCTCCATCCGCTTGGAAGCAAAGCTGCAGACCGGCGCGCATACCATCGCACAAACCGCGCATCAGGCATCTCTCGAAAATCCACAGCAGGAGTTCCGCTTCAACCTCGAACATCTCGGCAACGTAACACTCTGGGATACCGACAATCCCCTCCTCTACAACCTGTCCGTCACACTTTGGGTCGATGGCCACGCACTGCACAGCTCCACAACACGCATCGGTTTGCGCGAAGCATCTTTCACGCAGCAAGGCTTCTTCCTCAATGGCCGCCGCCTGCGCCTCTTCGGCCTCAACCGCCATGAGCTCTATCCCTACTTCGGCTTCGCCGCTCCACGCCGCGCCTTGCGCAGAGACGCCGAGATTCTACGCAAAGAATTCAACTGCAACATCGTGCGCTGTTCTCACTACCCGCAGTCGGAAGCATTCCTCGACGCATGCGACGAACTCGGCCTTCTCGTGTGGGAAGAGATTCCCGGCTGGCAATATCTCGGCGATGAAAACTGGCAGCAACTGGCCGTGCGCGACGTGGAGGCAATGGTGCGCCGCGACCGCAGCCATCCTTCCATCGTCATATGGGGTACGCGCATCAATGAATCCGCCAACGAGCAGCCGCTCTACCGTCGCACGCGTGAAGCAGCAGACGCCCTCGATGGCTCCCGCCCAACCTCCGGCTCCATGACCTCAGCTTCGCGCAAAAACTGGCAGCAGGAATGGCATCAGGATGTCTTCGCATTCGACGACTATCACGCAGATGCAACTGGCAACGTCGGAATCGACGAGCCCCTTCCGGGCGTCCCCTACATGCTCGCCGAAGCAGTCGGCCAGTTCAACTACGGCGAGAAAAAAGGCTTCAACCAGAAATACCGCCGCGCCGGCGACGTAGCCATGCAATCGCGGCAAGCCCTGCTGCACGCGCAGGCACACAACAAAGCCGCAAGCTTCCCGCGCTGTTCCGGCGTCATCGCGTGGTGCGCCTTCGACTACGCAAGCCTCATCAATTCCTATGACGGAGTCAAGTGCCCCGGCGTCGCCGACTCATTCCGCATTCCCAAACCGGGAGCCGCATTCTACCGTTCGCAGCTCTCCCCGCACATCAAGCCAGTCATAGAGCCCTCGTTCTACTGGGACTTCGGCCCCGCAACACCACAAGGCCCCGGCCAGCAGGCAGCCATCTTCTCCAACTGCGACAAGCTTGAGCTATGGATCGACAACAAGCTGCACGCCACGCTGCATCCTGACCGCGATACATTCCCCAATCTTGAATACCCACCCTTCTTCGCGGACCTCGAAACAAACAGCGCCAACGCACCTGAGCTTCACATTCACGGCTTTGTGGACAACAAGCTGGTACTGTCGCGTCTCTTCTCCTCAGACAGCACTGCCGACAAGCTATGGCTCGAAACGGAGACCACCACTCTGCGCGCAGATGGCGAAGACGCAGCGCGCCTGGCATTCGGAGTCGTCGATAAGTTCGGCAACCCACGTCTCCACGCCGGCGGCACAATAAGCTTCGCAATCCAAGGCCCAGGCACAATCGCTGGCGACAATCCATTCCATCTGGAAGACAGCGGCGGAGTAGGCGCAGTGTGGCTGCGCACCATCCCCGGCCGCGCCGGGCATATCCAGGTCGAAGTAACACATTCCGCCTTAGGTAAGCGCACAGCAGAAGTTCGCAGCGCCTAAGCCAGCCCGTACACCGCTCATACAAGCGCCCTTCATTAGGTTCCAGGCCGCCTCCCGGAATAAAATGAAATCCAGCACAGTTCAGGGCCTGTAGCTCAACGGTTAGAGCAGGGGACTCATAATCCCTTGGTTGGGGGTTCAAATCCCTCCGGGCCCACCAATGCTGCGCTCTCAGCACCACGCCATTACTGCAAATATTCCCGCTCAAGCACGTGCAAAATGTAAGCCCCCCCGCGCCATAGCCAACCATCGGCTTCGCACCTGTCGCATCACCAATCGCACCGGGAAACAGCTCACAGGGCTTCGTTTCCAGCACGCCGCGCAATCTCCACAAAGCTCCTCAACCCAAAGATCGCTGCAGTTGTAGAAAATGCAAAATGCTTCTTGTTCTTCTGCCGTTCTTCCCAAATAGAAGTATCCGCTGCAACAATCTCGCCATCTTTGTAAGGCTCAGCGTTCGTCAGCAACGGCTTCACCACAAAACCACTCGCCCTTTCATACAACTTGCCGCGATAAGTGAAAGCCGTCAGCAGCGCTGCATCATCATACTTCCGCACATATTCACCAAGCGCCCACAGCGCCTCGCCCCAATCATCAAACTCAATATTGTCAGCGCCCTCCTGCGTAAAGAAAGGCTCTTCTGATCCATCACCGAAACAACGCACAAACGAAATCTGATAATCCGCGCCAGCCGTCTACGCACGCATCTTCCCCGTCGGTTGCGCATTAAAGTAGGCAAGCAGCGCGCGCCTCCTCACGATGCCCCATCCGCGCCAGCGCAACCGTAGCCCACGCCATATCGCGCGCCCACGGCGTAAACCAAACACCATCCGGCAAACTCGCAACAATCAGCCCATTGCCGGTAACAAGATTGGTAGCATGCGCATGCAAAGCAGCGAGCAGGCAAGCGCAAAGCGCAATACCCGCCCGCCGCAATTTTCTACTTCTTCGCGTGCCACACATAAGTTGCAAACGAGCCGGCACTCAAAGATACCGCAACACTCTTGCCATGCCAGCTTATATGAAAATCCTTCGCCACATCGGCATTATTCAACACCAGCACCGCAATCGAGCCATCAGCATTCTGAAACGCAACAGATTCCAGTTCCGCTGCGTTCGATGCACTCGTGCCAATCCGCACCGCGCCCGGATGAACAAACTTACTCGCATGTCCCACGGCGTAGTAGTCCACCGTATAACTAACCTTGTGTGCAGCCAGGTCATCACCAGCGCTGCGATCCACAGTCACAAAACCGCGGCAAGTCGCGCAGCCTCCTGCATTCGGCCCATTCTTCTCATCGAGCGCAATGCCCCAAAGAACAACCGCCTTCGACCAGTAATTCGTAGAGCCAAGAATCAGCTTCGCCGTCACAGCCAGCAGGTTCCCCTTCTGCCACGTGCCGCCGGAGCACTCCGTCATCCACTGCCCCTTGTCAGGAAACTTGTCATGCACCGGCCCCTGCGCAGCAACATCGCCGCCATAGCAGTGAAACGCCGTCCCAGCCACATACTTCGCAGCCTCCGCATTGCCAAGCACCTCTTCCGGATACTCAGGATGATCCCAGTTATGGTCATAAGCAAGAATCTTCGTCTGCGGCGAAACCTTCTCCAACTCCGGCCCAACAAACTTCGCAATCAGCTCTTTCTGCTGGTCCGCAAGCATCAGCGTGCCCGGATAATCCTTCGTCTCGTACAGCGGCTCATTCTGCAGCGAAAGAAACTTCACCGGAATCCCTGCCTGCTCATAAGCCGTAACAGACTTCGCAAGATAATCCGCCAGCTCAGGCCCAGCATCCGGCCTCACCTGCCCGCCAATCATCGTGTCCTTCGTCTTCATCCATCCCGGCGGGCTCCACGGCGTCACCATCACGCTCATAGCTGGATTCAGTTTCAACGCCTCGCGCATCGCGGGCAAAATGTATTCGCGGTCATGCTCAATCGAAAAGTGCGTCAGCCCTTCATCGCGCGCGCCCTTCGGCATCTCGTCATAGCTATAGTGATTGCGCGAAAGATCAGAAGCTCCCAGCGGAATCCGCACAAAGCTCATGCCAATTCCATCTTTGGGATCAAACAGCTTGCGCATCACCTCATCGCGCTGCGCGGGCGTCAACTGCTTCTCCAGCAGCCATGCGGAAGAGTCCGTCATCGCCGCGCCAAAGCCATCGATGGTCTGAAAGCGCTGCGTCTCATCCACGGTAATCGCCGCGCCCTCCGCGGCATGTTTCGCAAAAGAACTCGCATGCTGCAGCGTAAGCGCCTGCTTCAAATCAGGAGTGGTTTCGTAGGAAGCAACTTTTTGCGCGCGGAGTGCGGTAACGCTCAACGCAAGAAGACCAGACAAAAGCAAGCAGCGAGAAGATATACGCATAGGAACATTCCAGACTTGAACTTCAAGAAGAAAGGCGCGGAGCAGGTCATGCTCCGCGCCACAGGTTATCAGTTAGAAGGAGATGCGTGCGCCAAGCTGAATGACGCGCGGACCGCCTGAGCCACTGGGAGAATAGACGTTGGTCGGTTGCCCAAAGCCCTTATCCACGGTAATGGATTCCGGCGTGTAAGTGCCGCTGTCGCTGTTATAGCTCGGCAACGTCAGGTTCGCGCCAAAGTCCTTCGACGAGAAGTTGGAATGGTTGAAGACGTTGTAAGTCTCGCAGCGCAGTTGAATCGAGCGCTCCGGCTTACCCGGCCATGGAATGTTCTTGAACAGCGACATATCCCACGTCTGCATGCCACCCGAACGAAGGCGGTCCGGCGTGCCACGATCAGGATGTCCAATCGCAGGCAGAATCGGATTGCCATGCGAGTCCACGCTCAGGTTAACCGGCGGAACCTTGCTGTACTGGCGTCCACCGTCAAACAGGTTGCCCTGCACCCAAAGCTGCGTCCAGTTCGGCGTACCTGTCATAAAGTTCGACACGCCGGAGAGCTGGTAGTTGTCCGTGAGGTAAGAGACCCAGCGCGCCGCGCCAAAGCGCTTTGCCACATTGGGCAGATCCCACACATAGTTCACAGCCGCCACATTACGGCGATCCCATGCCGCAACCTGGTAGTTGTAAAGCCGCGGGTTGAACGGATCAACGTTGCCGCTCGTGTCGTCCGACTGCGTAGTCATCGACTTCGACCACGTGTAAACCGCACCAAAGGTTAAGCCATGGCTAAAGCGACGCTGCAGAGAAGCCTGCAAGCTGTTGTAGTTCGCCGTACCGTCAAACTTGCTGTACGGAAGCTGGTCATAGCCAGAATAAGGAGCCAGGTAGTTGGAAGCATAAGCATACTGGCCGCTGAAGCTGTAGCCTGCGGCAGCATACTCAGGCGGAAGGTTCGGCTCCACATCCGGCACAACGCCACCGGCAAAATTCGCCGGATTCTGCGCAGCCTTTGTGAAGGTTGTTCCATACGGGAACGTGTTGATGTCGCGATTGGTAATAAGGTGGCGCGACATCGTACCGACATAAGCAATGTCATATGAAACGCCCCAGCCCACTTCGCGCTGCACGCCAAGCGAATAGCTGTAAACCGTAGGAATCTTACCGCTGCGCTCCACTCCGGTAATCGAAGATAGCGCGCCCGGTGCACCCTGCGGCGCATTCGCAATCTGGCTCAGGTTCAGGTACGTCGGCGAGCTGATTGACGGTGTAGTTTCCAGCAGAGGATTGTTGAAGACGGGGTTGAAGACCAGGTTGCCCTGCTCGCGGTCATGCGACATGCCGAAGCCGCCGCGTACCACGCCCTTGTGGTCGCCCTGTGGGTCCCACGCAAAGCCAACGCGCGGTTCCAGCATTACGCCACGGTCATCCCATCCGCCCTTCGGCAGCGTGCGGTTGGCAACATACGCCATGCCTTCCGTCAGGTTGCCGGTATCGGGAATCGGATTGCCGCTGCTCGGGTCCACACGGGTAGCATTCGACTGGTTGTAGAGCGCCGGATCAAACAGCGCAATCTGGTTGTGGTCGTCATACTGCGGCGGAATCCAAACAAATCGCACGCCGTAGTCCAGCGTAAAGCGTGGCGAAACCTGCCACGTATCCTGCAGATAGAATTCAAGCTGGTTGTAGCGGAAGTATCCCGTCGGGCGCGAGCTCGACTGATCGAACGACTGGAAGTCACCAAGCAGCGCGCTGGCAAACGGCGAGCCCTGGCTCGTATCACCGCAGTTGGCGGCAGAGGCGGAAGTAGCGCAGTTGTTAAACGTAAACTGCCCGTTCGCATTGCCCCACGCAATCTGGTCCTTGCGGTTGCGCTGGTAGAAGACGCCAAACTTCATCGTGTGGCTCGACTTCACCCACGTCAGGTTGTCGTTCACGTTAATGGTGGTGTTGGCCTGGTACCACGGCGTCGCGCCAAAGTAAGACCACGCATAGCTCTGTCCGTTGCCGCCATAGCTAAAGTCCGGAATCGACGTATCCGAAGTAACCGGGAAGAGCAGCGGCAGGTTGATGTTGTTCGCGCCAACAGAAAGGTTCCCGTTGTTGCCGGTCGTGTTCGAGCGATAAGCACTAGGTCCAACGCTCACTTCGTTCAGCAGGTTCGGGCGGATCGTGCTTGTCAGGTCAACCGCCAGGTTCCAGCCGTTCTGCGTATTCAAGCAGCCGCCAACAATCTGCACTTCGCCGTCGCAGGGCAGGCCAACCTGTCCAATCGGAGCAATCGTGGACTGGTAGTTGCCAATCCAGCGGGCAAAAATACGCTCGCCGGGAGTAATCTGATAATCCGCACGCGCAATATACTCATGCCGCGGATTCTCATACGAAAGCGAATCAATGCGGTTGTAAGTATCCTGCGTGACGCCGTAGCTGGATACGTTCGGCTCCACGTAGAGCTTGTACACCGACTGAATGCCTGCCACCTGGTCGCCCGTCGGAATCTTGTTGCCGGCATAAGCCGTGCCCGTGCCGGGTTGATAAATCGTCAACGGCTTGCCGGTGTTATCGATGCTCTGCGAAAAGTCGCCCGAGCGCTCCAAATCCGTGGGAATGTAATACGAGTTCGTTCCACCCGGAACAAGCTGCTGATACTGCTCTGTCGAGAAGAACCAGTAAATCTTATCCTTCTTAATCGGTCCGCCCAACGCAATGCCTTCCGTGTTGTAGCGGTAAAGCTGCTTGGCAATATCGTTGTGGTTGTTGTACCAGCCGGCAGCGTTCATGCCGTCGTTGCGGTGGAAGAAGTGCGCGTTTCCGTGCAATTGGTTCGTACCGCCTGCCGAAACCACCGAAATCTGGCCGCCTGAAGCCTTGCCATATTCCGCCTGGTAGTTCGAGGTCAGCACCTTCACTTCCGCAATCGCGTCCGGGTTAATCGTCACGTGCGTACCGCCGTTGTCGCCGGTATCCACGTTTGAGGTGCCGTCCAGCGTAAACTCATGCGAGTTCGCGCGCGTGCCGTTGATGTTGTAGGTGTTCAACCCGCCGGTGCCCGAGGAGCCAAACTGGCCCACGCCCGCCACACCCGGAATCAGTCGCATGTAATCGAGCACGTTGCGCCCGTTCACGGCCACTTCCGAAAGCTGCTTGCCGGTAATCAGGTCCGAGCGCTCGCCGGAGTCCGTCTGCACCTGCAACTGCCCGGTGTCAGCCGTAACCGTCACCGAGGTCGCCGCCGCGCTCACATCCAGCTTAAAGATGCCCGCGTTCAGGCTGTCAGCTGCACTCAGAATCACGCCAGCCTTGGTCAGCGTTCCAAAGTTCGTCGCCGCCACCTGTACCGAATAGGTGCCCGGCGGCAGGTTCGGCAGGGAGAACGTTCCATTGCCGCTGCTCGTAGTGGTGCGGGTAACTCCCTTGCTGGGCTCCGTCGCGGTAATCGTGGCGCCGGGAATCACTGCCCCGGTCTGGTCCGTCACCGATCCGAAGATTGTTCCTGAAGTCACCTGCGCCCGGCTGGCCGGAGCCAGTCCGAGAACTGCCGCCAGCGTCAGGACCACACCCACAGCCAGCCTGGCCCACCGGCTGAGCGGATGGTCAATAGCGCCAGAAGCTCGTGAGAGATTTCTGTACAACATACTTCCTCCTGTTGCGTGTTGCGTCATCAAAAGTGAGGTTTTCCCTCGTGTTAGGGGTTCATTTTTCTGCCTCAGTTTGTTTACCCCTGGGGCACACCAGTGCGCGAGCGCTTACGCAGTCCCGGCACTTTGCACAACCGATTGAAGCTAGGCCCGCCACATAACAATGGTCATGACGACTGGCTGAAGAATTGCTGATGATTTTCTGATGGAGTATAAAGCATTGAAATAAATAAACTTATTCCGGTATAAAGACGGTGATAAACTGGTAACAATGCCGGACATACTGCCCCAGAAGGGGCATTTTTTCATTGCCGAATGGACCGTCGAGCCTGAATTAAATGCAATTTCAAGAGACGGCGTGACCACTCACCTTGAGCCCAAGGTGATGAAGGTCCTCCTGCAACTGGCAATGGCTCCCGGCCAGCTCCTCAGCAAAGAACAGCTCATCGAAGCCGTCTGGCCCGACACCTTCGTCGGCGACGACGTGCTCACCCGTTGCATTTCCGTCCTGCGCCGCGAGATGCGTGACGACCCCCACGCCCCCCGCTACATCCAGACCATCCCCAAAGCCGGCTACCGCATGGTCGCCGAAGTCCGCTTCGCCGACCCGCCGGAGAGCACGCCACCCCCACCCGAGCCGCCAATCGTCTCCCCGGCTCCAGCCCTGCTCAACGGAACGGAAAACCACACCGCCGCCCCTGCGCTCACCACCGCTCCGGAACCAGTACAACCGCCGCGCCCCAGTCTCCTGCGCCGCAACTGGCCTCTCTTCGCCGCCGTCTTTGCACTCCTGCTCCTCGCCGCCGCCGGTTTTGTGGCTTGGCGAATTCACCTCCGCAACTCCCACTCCGCCTTCAACGTCATCTCCCTCACCTCCTACACCGGCCAGCAGGATCAGGGCGCTTTCTCCCCCGACGGCACCCGTGTAGCCTTTATATGGAGCAACCCCGACGACGCCACCGGCAGCCGCAATCTCTTTATTAAGCAGATAGGCAGCGAAACCCTCCTCCGCCTCACCAATGCCGAAGAGTCCGACTTCTCGCCCGCCTGGTCCCCCGATGGCACCAAAATCGCCTACCTTTCCTTCAGCGATAAAGGTCTCGGCATCTACGTCATCTCCAGCCTCGGCGGCACCGCCCAAAAGCTCTACACCCCGCACAATATGGTCCATTGGGAGCAGCGCGCCCTCGCCTGGTCGCCCGACGGCAAAAGCCTCCTCTTCCCCGACGGCATGCCCTCCGCCATCAACCTGCTCTCGCTCGACACCCTTCAGGCCCGCGCCGTAACCACCCCGCCCCATGTCTGGGACGGCGACGTCAGCCCCGTCTTCTCCCCCAATGGCCGGGAAATCGCCTTTGTCCGTGCCATTGAAGGAGCCGTCCGCGACGTCTATGTCATCCCGGCCAACGGCGGCGCCCCCCGCCAGCTCACCAACGACCGCCGCCTCGTGGATACCCTCACCTGGACCCGCGACTCCAGCGCCATCCTCTTTTCCTCAGACCGCGGTGGAAAATTCGCCCTCTGGAAAGTCCCCGCCCGCGGCGGTGAACCGCAACGCCTGCCCGTCGGCACAGAAGACGCCACCCAGCCCGCCGTCTCGCTCAACAACAACCTTTTGCTTTACACCGCAGGCTCCGCCAACTGGAGCATCCTCGGCATTCATCTCCATCCCAGCAGTGAATCCCAAGCCCGCAACGAGTCCCGCCCCCACGAACCCGGCAAAGCCGAGCCCGTAGTCTCCTCCACCGAGCAGGATTCCGCCCCCTCCTTCGCCCCCGACGGCTCCCGTTTCGCCTTCCAAAGCTGGCGCTCCGGCTCACAGGAGTTATGGATAGCCTCCCGCGACGGCCTGACCCTCCGCCAGCTCACCAACTACGGCCACGGCCTCACCGGAAGCCCGTCCTTCTCCCCTGACGGCCAGCAGGTAGCCTTCGATTCCCGCCCCGAAGGCCACTCGCACATCTTCGTCGTCTCCGCCAACGGAGGCACACCTCGCCAGCTCACCACCGGCAACTCCAACGATATCCTCCCGCGCTGGTCCGCCGACGGCCAATCCCTCTACTTCGCCTCCAACCGCACCGGCGACTGGCAAACCTGGAAAGTAGCCCTCGCCAGCGGCCAACTCCAGCAGGTCACCGCCAACGACGGCTACCTCGCCATGGAATCCCCCGACGGCAAGTGGATTTACTACACCAAAACCAGCGAGCCCGGCATCTGGCGCATGCCCACATCCGGCCCTCGCACGGAAACCCATATCCTCCCCCAGCCCCCCGACGGCTACTGGGGCTACTGGGCCGTAACCACCCGCGGCATCTACTTCCTCGACGGCACCCAACCTGCTGCCTGGCGCATCCAGCTCTGGGACCCCGCCACCCAGCGCATCTCCACCGTAGCCACGCTCAGCCGCCGCCCCCCGCCCTTCTCTGGCATCACCGTAGACAAATCCGGCAACGAGCTCTTAATCACCGACGAAGACAACGCCAGCAGCCACATCACCCTCGTCCAAAACTTCTTCTAGTCCCGCTCTCCCAACCAAAGCCTTCCCCGCTCCAAACTCATGCTTTCCTCGCACGCACCGATAAGCATTTCGTAAAGAAATACCGTTTTTCCTCGTATCTGCGTGTGGCGTTCGCTCGTAAGCCAACGTCTTCCACCAGAAATCAAGACCGGGGAGCGCGTGAGGGGCCATGTTAAAGCGTCTGGGAATGCAACAGTTAATCTCGCTAGGGTTCGGACTTTTGTTGGTGGTCACTGGGCTAATCGGAGCCCTCGCCGTAAGCACCAGCCTCAGCGTGCAGCAGAAAAACACGCAGGCAGCGCTCGAATCTCGCCGCACCCTGCTCGCCGAGCGCCTCATCATGCTGCAGCAGCGCCAGCAAGCCACCTCGCGCGCCTTCCTGCTCCAGCCCTCCCCTGACGCCCGCAAGCGCTTCGACGAATCCACCCGCGACTTTGAAGCCACCTACAACCAGCTTGTCCAAATCACCCCGGACGAGCAGGGCAGAAAGCTCCTCGAAGACTCCCGCTTCGCCTGCAACGCCGGCGACACGGTCATCACCAAAATGTTCGACCTCGAAGAAGCCGGCCACCACGACCAGGTGCTCAACGAGCTAACCAGCTCCGTCTCCATCAGCCGCCAAATCCGCGACTCCCTCGACAGCTTCCGCAAATACGCCCAGGGCCGCGCTGACGCGTTAAGCCTCGACCAGCAGCAATCCGCCCGCCGCGCCATCTGGCTCTCCTCCTCCGCGCTCACCCTCGGAATCCTGCTAGCCATCGCATGCTCCATCGCCATCATCCGCGTCGTCGGCGAGCGTGCCCTGCAGGCGCGTCAGGCCATCGACGCCGTCGCCGACCGCGACCTCTCCCGGGAGCCAATTGAAGTCCACGCCCACGACTCCCTCGGTGAAGCGCTCCTCTCCGTTAACCGCATGAAAGACGGCCTAGCCCACGTCGTCAGCGGCATGCGCCAAATCGCCGCCCAGATCGCCTCCGCTTCCGTCGAGCTAGCCAGCACCGCGCAAAACAGCGCCAACAACGCCCACGCCGAGCTGGCACAAGCCGAGCTATTCGCCGCCGCCGTCAATGAAATGGCCTCCGTCGTCGGCCAAATCGCAGAAAACGCCTCCTCCGTCTCCCAAGCCGCCAACGGCGCCGCCGACTTCGCCCGTCAAGGCGAAGAAGCCGTTTCCGCCAGCGTCTCTAAAATGGAGCAGATTGCCGCCGAGTCCTCCACTGTCGCCGAAAGCATTGAAGCCCTTGCCGCCAGCTCCGAGCGCATCGGTCAGGCCGCCAATCTCATCCGCGAAATCGCAGGCCAAACCAACCTCCTCGCCCTCAACGCCTCCATTGAGGCCGCCCGCGCCGGTGAGCACGGTAAAGGCTTCGCCGTCGTCGCCGCGGAAGTCCGCCGCCTCGCCGAGCGCACCGCCGCTGCCACCGAAGAAATCGACGGCATGATCTCCACCGTCACCCGCCAAACCGCCCTCACCCTCGAAAAAACCCGCACCGAGCAGGATTGCGTCAACGAAGGCGTCGCGCTCGCCTCCGCCACCCGCCAGTCCCTCGAACAGATTCGCGGCTCCATCAACAACGTCGAATCCATGACCGCGCAAATCGCCGCCGCCACCACCGAGCAGTCTTCCGCCACCCAGGAATTGCAGCAAACCCTCAACCGCATCATGGAGATGGTCGCCGCCTCCGACGTTGCAGCAGAAGACACCTCCGCCGCCTGCAAAGAGCTCAGCAAACTCTCTGAGCTCATGCACATGGACCTCTCCGAGTTCATCCTTGCCCCCACTTCGGAAGTCACCCTCAGACCACCCAGTTCCACTTTGAGCAAGCGCGCAGCCGCATAATCACTAGCGAACAGATATCGAAACATGTGCAAAAATCGCTTGAAATAGGCGTCTTTATTGGCGAAAATAACAATAGGAGTTTCCCCGAAGCGGGCCAGCCGCAATGGCTGGCCCGCAATGGTTCGCATGGAACCGCTGAGTACAGTCGAAGAAGAGCAAATCGATCAAAAGCAGTTCATGATTGGACTGCATCCCGGCCCTCCCCCTGACCATAAGTGGGAGGAGCATGGGGACTACTCCATCTACACGGCCGAGCAGCACCGCTCCATCTGGGAGCGCCACACCCACAACTGCACGCAAATCACCGTAGCCACTGGCCCCGCCCAGGTACGCGGCGAGTGGGAAGGCCCGTCAGGCCGCATCGAAAAGCGCGAAATGTACGGCGACACTTGTTGGATCGTGCCGCCCGGCGTGCAACACGTCATCCATTTCGACCACCGCGCCCCGCTCATTCACCTTTATCTCAAGGACGCCTTTTTCAACGCCATGGTGGAGCACAGCCCTGACAACGCGCAGCGGCTTCTCATCCCCTCACTTCTCGTCCGCGATTCCTTTCTTGTCGAAGTAGCCAAGTCCTTATACACCGAGATGCAAGCCGGCACATCCAGTGCGCTCTTCTGCCAATCCGTGGCAACCATGGTAGGCACGCACCTCATGCGCCGCTATAGCCAGAACAACATAAGCATGCAGATATATCGCGGTGGGTTAGGCCCCGCACGGGAAAAGAAGATCCGCTCCTACATCCTCGACAATCTCCACACCTCGCTCTCCCTGGATTCCATGGCCGGCGTAGTGGACATGAGCCCCAACTACTTCCTCTCGCTCTTCCGCCAGGCCACCGGAATGACGCCGCACAAATACGTCATCCACCTCCGCATGGAGCGCGCCCGCAAGTTGCTGGAGCAGCCCGACCTGACACTGATGCAGATCGCCCACCACTGCGGCTTCCAGGACCAGAGCCAGTTCACCACCACCTTCCGCCGCTTCGCCGGAGTAACCCCCGGCCAATACCGCCGCCAGCTCTAACAACAGCCCGTCCCCTATTTCGCTCTCCACAAAGATTGAGCGTTGTCATCCTGAGCGCAGCGGATTGGGTCCCCGCGAACGGTTTCATCGTTCGTGGGGGTAGACGGAGCGAAGGATCTGCGGTTGACTTTTGCTGCCCACACCCCCATCCCGACCCCGACCACCGGGAGGGCCACAAAAGCTTCGTGGCGCGCAAAGCGCGCAGCCGCTGCATGCAATGCAAATAAATCTCAAATCTGTGGATAACTCTTGCGCTCAATTAACCCCCAATATGCCATACTCAAAATCACCAACAAGAAAGCCCGGTTCTAAAGAACCGGGCTTTCTGCCTTTCCAGACCACAAAAAAGTTTTTTCGCGCCATTTTTTCTGCAAAGTAACCATTTTTCAGAAACCTGTTAACCAATCAAGAAACACCAAATCCTGCATCTAATCGATTGATTTAAGACATATTACACAAAAGCCAGCAACACCGGGCGTATCAGGCACAAAAGGCAGGCGAGGATTTATCCCCGGCAATAACCTCAACCTAAGCACCGGGGCTTTAGCCACTGAGGCATGCTTTTGAAACTTCCCGCATCTGGCAAGCAGGAGGGGCGGGCACCGCAACCGTGAACCCCTCCCCGAACCAAAAAAAAGGAAAGAATTTTTATTTTTTTGGAAAAGTAACCACTTTTCCAAAATCTATTAACTAATCAATAAACACCTAAATCTCAACATAAACAACTCATATCAATAGAGTTATAAGAAAAACCTCGCGAGCAGAGGAAAAACGGCTCCTACCCGGCATGCTCTTTCTCTTTCCCAACCACCTCGCCAAACGCAGTCAACAGGGAAAGCCCCACAGCCATTCCACGCCGAGCCTCTTTGCTGGTAGCCATCTTCGTAATCGCCAGCAGCGAAGGCGCGGAGTCATTCTCGGGATGCAGCGCCGCATGAATCTTATCCGCGTCGATAGCCTTGAAGGCATTCGCCAGCATCAGCATAATCTTCATCGACGAGAGCACCTCAGGCAGCGTCATCAACCCCACAAGGTGATTGATAACGGTGTCTTTGGCAGAGAGCAGCCCGGTCAAAATCCGCAGCACGTCCTTGTCGTGGAGTTGTTCCAGCAGGTCAAACGCCGCAAGCACAGCTTCTGCGTGCTCTGCCGGAGCCTCTTCCACGCGACGAATCAAATCCTGCCGATGGCTGGCCGGTGTGTAGTGTCGAAATTCAACGGGTGCTGCCATAGTCTGTTTCCTCGCTGCTTCTGTTGCTTACTTCTTGGTCTGAATCTGCACAAGCTGTTCCGCGCCTGGGAAGTGGTAGTCGGCCCTCTTCCACTTGCGCTCCACCTGCACGCCGTTCTGCGGCGTCGGCTTGCCGGAGTAGCGGAAGTTCAGCGGCTTGAGCGGGTTATCGCCACACTCGCCCAGCGCCTTAATCTTCACCGCCGTCTCCTTGTAAGCCGGCGTGTTGGTCACGGCGTCTGTATGCGAGCCGGTAAGCACGTTAATCGGCCCTTCCTGTGAGAAGTGCGGCAGGAAGAGTTGGTTGCCATGCACGCGTGAAGTCACAAGCACCTTAACGGTAAGCGAGCCATGACGGCTGGTAACGCGTACCCAGCGCCCTGTCTCAATCTTGCGCTCTTCCGCAAGCTCTGGCGACATCTCAATGTAGCGTTCCGGCGTCTCTTCCTTGATGCCCGGCACGCGCCACGTCATGTTGCCCTCGTGGAAGTGTTCAAGCTGGCGGCCATTGTTGAGCACAAGGTCAAACTCGGCATCCGGCTCTTCGGAAGGCTCGCGATGCTTCACCGGGAAGAAGCGCGCCTTCTTATCCGGGAAGTGGAAGCCGCCCTCAGGCCCGTCTTCGAGATAAAGCGTAGGCTGGTCCGTGCCATCCGGAGCCACCGGCCACTGCAGCGTGTTGTAGCCTTCCAGCCGCTCATACGTCACGCCCGCATACATCGGCGTAAGCGAAGCGCACTCGGCCATAATCTCCGACGGATGCGTGTAATTCCAGTTCGCGCCCATGCGGTTGGCCAATTCCTGCGTAATCTTCCAGTCGGCGCGGCTCTCGCCAATCTCGTCCAGCGCCTTGTAAAGCCGCTGAATACGCCGCTCCGTCGAAGTAAACGTGCCGTCCTTTTCAAGAGCAGGCGCACCCGGCAGAATCACATCCGCATAGCGGCAAGTCTCGCTGAAAAAGATGTCCTGCACCACAAAGAAGTCCAGCTTTTCAAAGCCGCCGCCAACATGGTTCGCATTCGAGTCCGCCGAAATCATGTCCTCGCCGGCAAGATACATAGCGCGCAGCTTGCCTTCGTAAACGGCGTCAATCATCTGGTGGTTATCCCAGCCCTTCTTCGGCGGCAGCGCCTTGCCCCACGCCTTCTCAAACTTGGCGCGAATCTCGGGATCTTCCACGTTCTGGTAGCCGGGGAAGTTGTTCGGCATTGCGCCCATGTCGCTCGCGCCCTGCACGTTGTTGTGTCCGCGCAGAGGATAAGCGCCGCAGTTGGGCTTCATGTAGTTGCCGGTAACCAGCAGCAGGTTCGAGATAGCCGTCGAATTGTCCGACGCCATCGTGTGCTGCGTAATGCCCATCGCCCAGCAGATAGCCATCGTCTCTGCATGCGCAATCTCTTCGGCAACAGCCTTCAGCGTCTCCAGCGGAATATTGCAGAACTCAGCCGCAAACTCCATCGTGTACTGCTCGATGCTCTGCTTGTACTCCTCGATGTTGTTGACCCACTTCTCAATGAAATCCAGCTTGGCGTAGCCGTTGTCGAACATGTACTTGCTCATTGCGCACAGCCATACCAGATCCGTTCCAGGCCGCGGACGGAAGTGAATGTTAGCGCGCCGCGCCATCTCGTGCTCACGCGGATCGGCAACAATCAGCTTATGTCCATGCAGCTTCTGCCCACGCTTGATGCGGGTAGCAAGCACCGGATGACTTTCCGCCGAGTTAGCTCCAACGATGATGACAAGCTTCGCGCCGCCAATATCAGTAATGGAACCCGAGTCGCCGCCATAGCCCACCGTGCGGAACAGACCAATCGTTGCAGGTGACTGGCAGTACCGCGAGCAGTTGTCCACGTTGTTGGTGCCAAGCACCTGCCGCGCAAACTTCTGCATCAGGTAGCCGTCTTCATTGGTTGTCTTGGAAGAGACAATCACCGACAGCGCATCCGGCCCATACTGGTTGCGAATCTGGGTGAACTTCTCCACGCAGAGCGAAAGCGCCTCTTCCCACGTCGCCTCACGGAAGCCCGCGCCTTCACGAATCAGCGGCGAAGTCAGGCGGTCTTTGCTGTTCACAAACTCCCAGCCAAACTTGCCCTTCACGCAGGTAGAGATAGCATTCGCATCCCCATGCTGTGGCACAATTTTCAGAATCTTGCGGCCTTTCGTCCACACGTCATAGCTGCAACCCACGCCGCAGTAGGTGCACACCGTCTTGGTGTGCTTGACGCCCTCCTCGCGCATCTTCGCTTCGGTGTTCGAGATCTGCATGATGGAGCCAAAGCCGACCTCCGGCTCAATCGCCTTCACCATGTCAATCATCTGGTCCAGCGCCTGCTTGGGCAGTGAGGTCATCGTGCCTGCTTCGCCCAGCATCGACTTCTCCATCAGCGCATTGCACGGGCAAACCGTAACGCAGTGCCCGCAGCTCACGCAGCTAGATCCGCCAATCTGCATCCCGCCATCCCACAGCACGCGTGGCTGGTCCAGCTCCCACCCAATCGTCAGCGTTTCATTCACCTGCACGTTCTGGCAGGCCTGCACGCACTGGCCGCAAAGAATGCACTGGTTGGGGTCGTAGCGATAGAAGGGGTTCGACATGTCCACTTCGTAGCCTTTCGGCGTGAAGGGATGATTCTGGTGGTCAACCTTGAGCGCGATGGCCGTATTGTGTACGCGGCAGTTCTCGTTATTGTTGTCGCAGACCGTGCAATAAAGCATGTGGTTGCCGAGAATTACGTCAAATGCCTCGGCACGCGCATGCTCGGCACGCGGAGAGTTGGTGCGGATGTCGGCACCCTTTGTAATCTTGGTCCCGCAGGACCGAACCAGCTTCCCATCCACTTCGACAATGCACGTATCGCAGGTCTGGATAGGGCCCATCAGGTCCGAGTGGTAGCAGATGTGCGGAATCTCCTGCGATCGCAACACAGCCTTGAGAACAAGTTCGCCCTCCTGGGCAAATACCTTGTTGCCGTCAACCGTTACGGTTACTGTTTCCGGCGCGCCCGGCTCTGTTGGCGCTACGACTGCTTTCTCTTCTGCCACGATACTCATGGATGTAGACCTCCGCGTTGAAGCACAACGCTGCAACGGTGTGGGAAAGACACCGTGCGAAGTTAAGTGTCTCGCCACTTAGATACCCTTGCATTGAAAAAAATTCTACATTTTTGCAAAAAATTCAGCTTGATTCATTTCATGCCCGTTCTTTGGGGGTTACGCCCTATCCCAACGATGCTGCAGGGGTGTACTTATTCAAATTGCACGATCATTTTTTAAATCTTCCGGTTCTTCCCCGGCCGGCAGTTCTGGCGATTTCATGCGCCGCTTTCTGCTGGACGATGTAACCGAGCATCATGACTGTCGTTTTTTGGAATAGGATTCGCGCTCTGCTCCACGCTGCCTCGGATAAGGCGGTGTGGTCGCTCTCTCCCCGTTTCAAGCCCGGTCACAATGCAAAGTGCAACAAACGCCAAGCCTTGCGCCGCAAGCACGCCCATGGCAACGTTGATTTCCAGGCATTGGCTGGAGGTATCGCATGAAACTTCGCATCAAAGGTAATTCGCTGCGTCTTCGAGTAGTGCGCTCCGAGTTGCTGCTCCTGCAGCAAGGCACCGCAGTGGTTGAAACCATTCACTTTGGCCCGAATCCGGACGAAAGCCTGACCTATGCTCTCGTTTCCGGCGCACAAGCCGATTCAGTAAACGTGCTCTACCGCGACCGCATCGTCACTATCTCCATCTCCGACGACCAGCTTCGCGGCTGGAGCCATGAAGACCAGGTTGGCATCTACGCAACAATTGGCCTCGGCACCGCTGGTGCGCTCGAAGTGGCCATTGAAAAAGACTTTGCCTGCCTGGATCGCAACGACGAAGAGAACACTGACACATTCGCCAATCCGTATGCCGGGCAAAGTTGCTAACTCAAGCAGGTCCGGATACGGAAGTGTCGGAGGTTCTCTGACAAAAGGAGTGAACTTTTAAGAGGCCTATGAAGAAGTATCAACCTTTTTGCAGTGCGCTGGCATTTGCCGTGTGCACTGTCGCCATACTGCCCGCCGCGCATACCAGCGCACAGGCGCAATCCCAGAGCTTACCGAATTTTTCGGTTGGCGCAGATTACATCGAATATCCACAAACCCGAGGCAAAGTGCAGGAGTTTCACATCGTCGCAATGCCTTCATGGCTGACATTGGACTTCCAACTCCGTGACCGCGTAGAGAGCCAGGCCGGTTATCAGTACAAATCTGATAACAACCGCGCCTATGATCTGACGCGTGTATGGGGCGGTGTAACGGTGCGTCCGACACACTGGCTGACCGGCTACATGCAGTTTATGGATACGCATGCCCTTGGTCTTCCCACCTCGCACCAGGCCGCCAACATGCGCGATGATTTTGATCTCCGTCAGGGTTATCTCGAATTCCACGAAGGCCCAGTGAAGGTATATGCAGGCCGCCGCGAGCTCCGCTTCGGCAACGAGCGAGTCGTCGGTATCAGCGACTTCACCAACAACAGCCGCACGTGGGATGGTTTCTACGGAACCTTTGATCTCCCCGGCAAGAAGAACTCCATCGATGTCTTCTCAACTTCCGTTGTCGGCGTCAATCCCGAGTCGCTGGACAAGCACGGCGCAGGCCTGACCTTCCATGGCATCTACGGTACGGTTCACTCGTTTCTGCCGAAGGACACTACGCTGCAGCCTTTCGTTCTTGTAAAGGCCGAGCCTCGCGTCAAGAGCAATCAGGGAATCTACGGCACAGAGACCGAGACAACCTTCGGCATCGAAGGCTCCGGCAAACTGCCGCTGCACTTCAACTATGACGTGCTGGCAGACCTGCAGCGCGGCAGCTACTCGAACGATTCAATTCACGCGGGCGCAAACATCGAAAAGGTCTACTACACCTTTGAGAAGCTTCCATGGAAGCCGCGCCTCGGCGGCGAGTACGACTACGCCACCGGCAACCCGCACACTAATCCGAATCACATCTCAACCTACGACCAGCAGTATCCCTCAAACCACAACGCCCTCGGCTTTGTCGATCTCTTCGGTTTCCAAAACATCAAGATGCAGCGCGTGAATCTTGATCTCGGACCGACAAAGAACCTCACGTTGCTGGTGCAGGGCGAAGCTCTGGGAGTAGCGTCGCGCTTTGACAATATCTACTCCAGTTCCGGCAGCTCCTCGGTAGCTGTCCCCACGGGTGGATTCAAAACCAACAGCATCGGTGACGGCATCGATCTCTCAGGCAAATACCTGTTCCACGATTACCTGGTCTTCAACGCCGCCTACTCGCACTTCTTCCCCGGCAGCCTCATGTCCGCCGCAGGCAAGGGCGTTCCGCTGAACTACACAATGTTCTCCGTAACGTACCGTTTCCGCGTGGACAGGTAACGACAAGCAAGTTTCACCGCTATTTCCAGCGGGCCGCAGTCAACGCTCTGGCCCGCACTTACTCAATCGCCTTCTGCAAGTCACCTTGAAAGGAAAGCAACAATGCCTGAAGAAAACCACAAACTTGTAAACCGCCGTAAATTCCTGGAAGGCACCAGCGCCGCATTGCTGGCAGCCGCGGGTGTTTCAGTTGCCGGAGCGCAGGAGAAGTTCCGCTCCAAGGACCACAGCTTGCCGAACGAGATTGATCCCGGCCCGCGCAACTCCGTGCTCGAAGATCAGAACCCCTCTTCGGCCTTTGGTCCGATGACCGATGCCGGCGGACAGACGCCCTTCAAGTACCCCTTCGCCTTTGGCCGCAAGCGCATTGAGCCGGGTGGCTGGACACGCGAAGTCTCCGTGCGTGATCTTCCGCAAGCTACCATGGCAGGCGTGCAGATGAAGCTCATCAAGGGCGGCGTGCGTGAATTGCATTGGCACGTAGGCGCCGAGTGGGCGTTCATGATCTCCGGCAAGGCCCGCATCACCGCCGTGGACCAGGGCGGTCGTGGCTTTGTTGAGGATGTAGGACCCGGCGATCTGTGGCTCTTCCCCGGCGGCGTGCCGCACTCCATCCAGGGCGTGGGGGACGAAGGCTGCTTCTTCCTGCTCGTATTCGACGACGGCAACTTCAACGAGTTCGAGACCTTCCTGCTGACCGACTGGATGCACCACACAGAGAAGTCCGTGCTGGCAAAGAACTTTGAAGTCTCGGAAGACGTCTTCAAGAACGTTCCTCCGCACGAACTCTTCATCTTCCCGCGTGAGCTTCCCCGCCCGCTGGCCGAAGAAAAGAAGCAGGTCGAGGCCGTCAACGGTCCGCTGCCTCACTCCTTTGCTTTCTTCACCAACTCCATCAAGCCGGCCAAGGTTACCAAGGGCGGCGAGGTAAAGATCATCGACCGGAAGAACTTCCCCGCGACCACGATTGCCGCGGCAATCGTGACGGTCAAGCCCGGCGGACTCCGCGAGCTTCACTGGCACCCCAACGCGGACGAGTGGCAGTACTATGTGAAGGGCACCGGCCGCATGACCATCTTCTCCGGCGGCGGTCACGCCCGTACCATGGACTTCCAGGAAGGTGACGTAGGCATTGTTGGCCGTTCGCAGCCGCATTATGTCGAAAACACCGGGACGGAAGATCTTGTCTTCCTCGAAGTCTTCCCCTCGCCTAACTACGAGGACATCTCGCTCGCCGAGTGGCTTGCCCACACGCCGACGCGCCTCGTCGATCAGCACATTGGTACAGGAGAGGACTTCCTCAAGAACATCCCTCTGACCGAAACTGTCATCTCACCTCGTTAGCTGTCTGACACAGGAGCCCGCGCACACCGGGCTCCTGTGTCCGTTTTTCTTCCCTCTGTTTCAACCTCATGATTTGGAGTATTGGCAATGAATGCACGCCGTTGGGGAATTGCGCTCGCAGGTGTAATCCTGCAGATTGTCCTTGGGTCGGCCTATGCGTGGAGCGTTTTTCGCGTTCCCCTGTCCAAACAGTTTCACTGGTCCATCGCACAAGTCACGATGACCTTTACCGTCTGCATCTTTGCCCTCGGCGTCGCAGCATTCTTTGGCGGTCTGTGGATGAAGAAGGTTGGCCCGCGCACAGTCGCCGTCACCGGCGCGCTTCTCTATGGCGTAGGCACGCTTCTTGCCGGTTTCTCGCATAGCCTCGGATGGCTCTACGGCAGCTACGGCATCATCGGCGGCATCGGTCTCGGCTTTGCGTACATCGTGCCTATCGCCGTGCTCGTTAAGTGGTTCCCTGACAAGCGCGGCCTCATGACCGGTATTGGCGTAGGTGGTTTCGGCGCGGGTGCTCTCGTTGTTGCTCCTACAGCAACGGCGCTCATCAAGTCCAGCGGCGTGCTCACCACCTTCCTCTACCTCGGCATTGCCTACACCATTGTCGGCGTCATCTCCGCATGGTTCATGCAGATGCCCCCTGCCAACTGGCTGCCGGAAGGCTGGACCCCGAAGCAAAATGCTGCCACCAGCAACGGCAAGGACTACACGCTCGGCCAGGCGCTCGGCACGTGGCAGTTTTATGTTCTCTGGCTCATTCTCTTCCTCAACACCTCGGCAGGCATCTCACTCATCGCGCAGGAATCTCCTGTGTTCCAGGAACTCGCCAAGGTCACCGCAGCCGTCGCCGCAGGCATGGTAGGGATCGTCGCCATTGGCAACGCTCTTGGCCGAATCTTCTGGGCTTCGGTTTCTGACGCAATCACGCGCCGCGGAACCTTTATCGTGATGTTCCTCCTGCAGGTTGGGCTCTTCTGGTTCCTGCCGTCCATTGGTTCCAGCTCGGTACTCACCGCTGTCGCGTTCATTATTCTCATGTGCTACGGTGGTGGCTTCGGCACCATGCCGGCCTTCGCGGCAGACTTCTACGGTTCCACCAACTACGGCTCGATTTACGGCCTGATGCTGACCGCATGGGGCTGCGCCAGCGCCTTTGGCCCGCTGCTCGTCGCCAATATGCGCCAGTCCAGCGGCAGCTACACCAGCGGCTTCCACGTACTTGCGGGGATTGTGCTTGTTTCCACGATTCTGCCCATCCTCGTGCGCAAGCCCGCAAAGCTTGCTTAATCTTCACAGAACCACGCACTGCAGTACTGCAATCTTTCCCTGGCGCCGAGGCACTTCACCTGCCCGGCGCCAGTTTCTTTTGTCCACGCAGCAACCCCGTTAAAATAGAGGCATGACGCAGCTCGACAGGATTATCGCCACAACGCGCACCACTGTAGCCGCAGCCAAAGAGCGCGTCTCTATCGCAGAACTCGAAAAGCTCGCAGCTCTGCATACGCCGCGCGGCTGGGCTTCTGCCTTGCGTCAAGCTGCGGCAACGCGCCCCGCCGTTATCGCTGAAATCAAGAAAGCCTCTCCATCTAAGGGCCTCATCCGCGCCGATTTTGATGTAGCGCAAATTGCACAGCAGTACCTTGCAGGAGGCGCAGCCGCGCTTTCCGTCCTCACCGACGAGCCCTACTTCCAGGGAAGCTTGCGCAATCTTGAAATTGCATCGGCAACCGTGCCGCTTCCGTGCCTGCGCAAAGACTTTACTATCGACGAGTACCAGATTGTTGAGGCGCGTGCGCATCATGGAGACGCAATTCTGCTGATTGTTGCTGCACTCAACGATGCCGAGTTGAAGCAGTTTGCGCAAACCGCACATAGTCTCTCGCTGGATGTGCTGGTAGAAGTACACACAGCAGAAGAACTTGACCGCGCTCTTAATGCACTCGGCGAAAACGGTGCCGACGCTATCGGAGTAAACAACCGCGACCTCAAAACCTTTGAAGTACGTCTGGAAAACTCGTTGGCTATTATCGAAAGCATCCCCGCGAATATCGTGCGTGTAGCGGAAAGCGGTATTAGCACGCCAGAAGACATTGGCCGCCTGCGCGTGGCGGGCTTTGACGCCTTTCTGATCGGCGAGAGCCTGATGCGTCAGCCCAATCCCAGCGTGGCGCTTGCAGGCTTGCTATCCGGCGCGGCGGTAGCGCGCTGAAGGCAGAGATTATGAGCATCTGGGTAAAAATTTGCGCCAATACCTCGCTAGAAGACGCGCAGCTCGCCGCCGACGCGGGAGCCAATGCCGTAGGTTTCGTCTTTGCGCCGAGCCCGCGCCAGGTAACGGTGGAACAAGTTGCGCAAATTACGCCGCATCTTCCAGCAGCGCTCGAAAAGATAGGCGTCTTCGTCGATTCGTCTGTGAGCGAAATTGCGGATGCTGTGCGTAGTGCAGGTTTGACCGGCGTGCAACTTCATGCAGGTGTGGATGAGGATGCCGCCGCGCAGCTTCGCGCCGAGTTTGGTCCCTCGCTGAAGATTCTCCGGGTAGTCCACTTTGGCCCCGATGCCGCCCGGCAAGCAGCCGTTTTCGCAGCTCGCCCGAATGTAGACGGAATTCTCGTGGACTCCCGCACGGCGACTGCCGTTGGAGGCACAGGAATTGCCTTCGACTGGACCGAAGCGCGCCAAACCATCTTCGGTGAAAACTGCTCGGCCAAGCTGATTGCTGCCGGCGGCCTCAATCCCGCCAATGTGGCTGAGGCAGTCATTACTTTGCAACCGTGGGGTGTCGATGTTGCCAGTGGCGTGGAAGCCGCACCGGGCCGTAAAGATCCCCTCAAAGTAAAAGCCTTCGTAGAAAACGCACGTGCTTCCGCCAAGAGCCTCGAATAACACCCTTCGCAACTGCGAGCGGTACACTAAATATTCATCTCTTTTGCGTTGGCATTCAGGAGGTCTCACGCATGGCATCGGTAATTCTCCCCACAACGCCGTCCGAGTCGCGCCCCGGCCGCTTCGGCATTTACGGCGGGCGTTATGTGCCGGAGACGCTGATGGCCGCCCTCGTTGAGTTGGAGCACGAGTACGAGGCCGCCAAAGCTGATGCTAAATTTCAGACCGAGTTGGATGAGCTGCTCCGCGACTTCGCCGGACGGCCCACGCCGCTCTATTTCGCCAAGCGCCTGACGGAAGAGCTAGGCGGCGCAAAGATTTACCTCAAGCGTGAAGACCTGCTCCACACCGGTGCACACAAAATTAACAACGCGCTTGGCCAGGGACTTCTCGCCAAACGCATCGGCAAAAAGCGCATCATTGCGGAAACCGGCGCGGGACAGCATGGCGTGGCAACGGCAGCAGCCTGCGCGCGGCTCGGACTCGAATGCGTCATCTATATGGGCGAAGTGGATATGGCCCGGCAGCACCTGAATGTGCTGCGCATGCGTCTCATGGGCGCGGAGGTTCGCAGTGTCACCTCCGGCTCCAAGACACTGAAAGATGCCGTTAGCGAAGCGATGCGCGATTGGGTCACCAACGTTCGCACCACGCACTACATTCTCGGCTCAGCTCTCGGTGCGCATCCCTTCCCGACCATCGTCCGCGACTTTCATCGCTGTATCAGCCGTGAGATGCGAGAGCAGATTCTTGAAAAAGAAGGCCGGCTGCCTAATGTAGTCGTCGCTTGTGTTGGCGGTGGTTCTAACGCTATCGGCGCTTTCTATGAGTTCCTTCCCGATCGTGATGTTCGTCTCATCGGCGTGGAAGCAGGCGGCCGCGGCAAAAAGCTCGGTGAGCATGCGGCACGCTTTGAAGGCGGCCTTCCCGGTGTGCTACAGGGAACTTTTTCCTACGTTCTGCAGGATGAAAACGGCCAGATTTCGCTCACGCACTCCGTTTCGGCAGGCCTCGACTACGCAGCCATTGGCCCTGAGCATGCCATGCTTCACGACACCGGACGCGCCGAGTACACCTCGCGTACGGATGAGGAAGCTCTCGCGGCAGTCGTCAAGCTCTCGCGTGTCGAAGGCATCTTGCCCGCGCTTGAATCCGCACATGCCGTAGCGGAAGCAATCGAGCTGGCGCCCACGCTGAATCCGCATGACATACTGGTAGTGAACCTTTCCGGACGCGGTGATAAGGATATGGGCATCATTGCCCAGGAATTGCATCTGGAGGGCGAGTAAGCAGAAGCCGATGCCGATTCAGTTCCTATCCAAGCCGGGCCTCGTCATTTATCTCACTGCTGGCGACCCCTCGCTCGAAGTCACGCGTGAGATTGCGATTGAAGCTATCGATGCGGGCGCAGATGTAATCGAGCTTGGCGTGCCGTTCAGCGACCCTCTAGCCGACGGCCCAGTCATTCAACGTGCCAGCGAACGAGCTGTTGCCAACGGCACCGCGTTGAAAGATGTTCTCGGAGTTGCGAAAGAGATTCGCACCGCCCGCCCACAGGCGGGTCTTGTCATTTTCTCGTATCTGAATCCCATCCTGCGTTATGGCATTGCGCGCTTTGCGGATGACGCTAAAGCTGCCGGAGCCGACGGCGTTCTCATCACGGACATCATTGTCGAAGAAGCGGATGAACTGCTGAAGGAATTGGACCGCGTATCGCTCGCCCCGATCTTCCTCGCCGCTCCGACAAGCCCAGACGAGCGCCTTGAAGCTATCGCCACGCACAGCAAGGGATTTATCTACGCCATCTCCCGCACCGGCATCACCGGCAAGCAGCAGAGCCTGACATCCGATGCGCAATCCCTGGTGGGCCGCATTCGTCGATGGAGCAAGCTGCCGGTGGCCGTTGGTTTTGGCATCTCCAATGCGCAGCATGTGGCGCAGGTTGGCGAGTTTGCAGATGCGGCGGTGATTGGCAGCGCGATCGTAGAGCTGGTGGAGCGGTCCGCATCCGCAGAAGCCCCCGGCGCCGTGGCCCGATTTATCAAGGGTCTGCGCCAGCCGGAAGCTGCGCTGACCCGTTAAAACGCCTAGCTCAACGCTGAAGTTTGGTTTTAACTCCGTTCCGCGCCACCGCGTGAAGTTCTTTCTGTGCGGCTGGCGCTCTTGAGGGATGAGTCAATGACGCTCGAAGAATTGCGGAAACGCATCGATGAACTGGATCAACAGCTTGTGTCTCTTCTGAACGAGCGCGCAAAAGCCGCCATTATGGTTGGTCATTTGAAAGCCGCTACCTCGCTGCCGGTCTATGAGCCCAAGCGCGAGAAGATTGTGCTCGACAATGTGCGCGCAAAGAACCAGGGGCCGCTTCCTGACATCGAACTGACGCATATCTACGAGCGCATCATCGATGTGATGCGCGCCCTGCAGCGGAACGAGTTGGCCTCGGAAAGAAATGCCCAGGCGGCGCAGTCCGCCGGGCCCGGCACTGGCGCACAGGCGCCCGAGACAGGGAAGAAGTAAATGATCGTAGCAATGCAGGAGCATGCAACTGAAGAGCAGATTGACGACGTAATCGAAGCAATGACCGAGGCCGGTGTGGGTGTTCACCGAACTACCGGCTCATCGCAAACCATCCTTGCCGGCGTGGGCCCTACGGCCAGCGTCGATCTTGCGCAGTTTGAAAACATGCCGGGTGTTGGGCACGTTCACCGCATCAGTTCGCCGTATAAGCTGGCAGGCCGCGGCTTCCGTCCCGAAGGCACCATTGTTGAATTTCGCAATGGCGTGAAGATTGGCGGAGATGAGGTCGTCATCATGGGCGGTCCTTGTTCCATTGAAAACAGGGAGCAGATTTTTGAAACTGCCCGGCGAGTAAAAGAGGGTGGCGGCAAGTTTCTGCGCGGAGGCGCATTCAAGCCACGCTCTTCGCCGTACGCCTTCCAAGGACTTGGCATTCCCGGTCTTGAACTGATGAAGGAGGCTGCGGATGCGTATGGACTGCTGGTTGTCAGTGAAGTGATGGAGATTTCGCAGATTGAACCGATGCTGCCGCTCGTCGATCTCTTCCAGGTTGGTGCGCGTAATATGCAGAACTTCAATTTGCTGCGCGAACTGGGGAAGGTTCGCAAGCCCGTGCTGCTGAAACGCGGCCATGCGGCCACGATTGAGGAGCTTTTGCTTGCCAGCGAGTACATTCTCACCGGCGGAAATTACGATGTGATTCTCTGTGAGCGCGGTATTCGTACTTTTGAAACGGCCACGCGCAACACGATGGACATTGCAGCGATTCCAGTGGTGAAGAAGCTTTCACACCTGCCTATCGTCGGCGATCCCTCGCACGGAACTGGCCGCCGCGACATGGTTGCCCCGCTTGCAAAAGCTGCCGTAGCCGCTGGAGCAGACGCCATTATTGTCGAGGTGCATCCGAATGCAGACAAGGCCGCGTCCGATGCAGCGCAGACACTCTTCCCCGAGCAGTTCGACAAGCTGGTGGATGACCTGCGCGTTATTGCCAAAGCCGTGGGCAGAACGCTCTAACTACTCCGAAGAAACGAGCCGCCAACGATGATCGAGCGCATAGCAATTCTGGGCACGGGCCTGCTGGGAGCATCCACAGGCTTGGCTCTGCGTGCCTCGGGCTTTACAGGCTCCATCGTTGGCTGGAATCGTACCGAAGAAGGCGCGCAAATCGCCTTTGATGCAGGAGCTATCGATTCCATCGCCGACCATCCATTTACGGCTGCTCGGGAAGCGCAAGTCACGCTCATTGCTGCGCCTATTTTTGCCACGCTTGATTTGATGGAAAAGCTTGCTGCTGTACTTACGCCGGACCAGCTTGTTACGGATGTTGGCAGTACAAAGGCGCAAATCACTACTATCGCGGCGGGACTTTATAACAAGCCCGGCAAGCCTGCGTTTCTCCCCGGTCACCCAATGGCTGGCAAAGAGCGCGGCGGAGCCGAATATGCTGACGCGAAGCTCTACCAGAACGCGGTCTGGATTTTTACTGACAATGCTGCAGCCGAACGTACTGAGCAAGCGGCTGCGCTTGTGGCGGACTGGCGCGAGCTGGTTGTCGCCATAGGTGCGCGCACGCTGGAACTCGACCCGGTTCGGCATGATGAGCTTGTCGCGTGGGTAAGCCATCTGCCGCAGTTTACGGCGACGGCGCTGAGTGCATTGCTTGAAGAAGAAGTTGGCGATGCGCCGGAGCTGAAAGACGTAGGTGGCCGCGCACTGCGCGAGATGACGCGGCTTGGCGCAAGCCCGTTTTCCATGTGGCGCGACATTGCGCATACCAACACGGAAGCTGTCGAACAAGCGCTGCTCAAGCTGGAGCAGCGTCTTGCTCACATCCGGGAAAATCTCCGCACGCCGGAACTACGCACAGAGTTCGAGCAAGCCAACAAATTCCGCAAGGAATAACGGGATTAGGCTGCGCCTGTCAGCTCTGCTTCCGTGGTGGGATTCAGCACCGGAAAGCCTTCCGCTTTTGCGGCCTCAAGCAGCCGTTCGGAAGCAGTCACAAACAGAATCTCCGTGCCATGAAACATATCTCGCGCCACCAGTGCAGCGGCCAGTTGCAGGGCATCCGGCCAGCGTAGTTCGGTGCGGTCCAGGAGCTGCCGCGCTGATTCCAAAACTGCGGGATTCAGCGGCTCTTGCACGGTGCGAGCTGCTTCCGTGCGCAGGCTTTCGAGTGCCGTAGCTGCATCTTCCTGCGTAATTGTTCCGGCGCGTTCGCTGCGGCGAATGGCCGCATAAACTTCCAGAGGTGTCGAGGCCGCAATGAGCTTGCGGTTGTCCTCCACCGACTCCATCAGGCGAATCAGGGCATCGGTGCCGGCTTCGCGCACAAAAAGCTTTGCAAAGGCCGTGGCTTCAAGAAAGTAGCAACTGCTCACAGGTTCCCCCGCTCTTCTTCGAGAACGGCTGTTAGTGCTTCCCCGTTTACCGCGACCGGATGGAAGCGCTGCGCCTCTTCCGGAATGCCTGCCTCTGCGCGGTTCAAGCGAATTGTTGTCGTCGGATAAGCCGGCGTCTTGGGATTGGCAATTTTGCTTGTCAGCACCACGCCACGTTGAATCGCCTCGGCCAATATGGTCTGCCGTGACTCGGGATTCTGGTTCCAGCGGAAGCTCTTGCGTGGTAAAAACGAATCGCGGAACCACTTCAACGCGATAAATGCATGTCCGCCACGCTCGGCTTCCGCCAAAGCTCCGCAAAGTTCTTTCACGCGGGTGTCCATATCGGCGGGAGCAATAATTTCTTCCGGTTCCTCGTCCTCATAATCACGCTCAACAGAGCGGCTGGAACGAACGGCGCGCGGCGCAGGAGCATCTTCGCCATCTACGCGCTCAAAATATATACGTAACTCATCTTCTTCCGGGGACCATGAATCGGCATTGGCATTGCGCCGCTTGCTTCGGCCACTCTCACTACAAAGCTCAACAATCGCCTGGTATCCCGGGGGTGCAAGAAACTGCAGTGCGCGTACAAGCCCTGGGTCCTGCGAGTATGACAATTCCGCCAGCGCTTCTTCAATAATTTCTTCTGCGTCCGGAATGCTCAGACTGCTTACATCTACGCTGTGTATAGCTTTGGTTGACTTCATCACTAATTCTCCGCATGCATCACCCATTAAACTGCTGACGGTGATACCTCCGGCTGGCTCGACTGCCCCTGGTTGGAATGCAGTTTGCCCCCCTTGTCGCAGGTACTAACGCGGTGCATGCTTTTTTTTCTACGCCTGTGCGGCGTGCCCCCTAACTTCAAGCAGACAGCAATACGGACCCCAGAATTCCCCTTACGGCAGCTGTCATGGACGCATGAAGTTGATAAAAACTTACTTAAGCAGATCTCGAAAGGATTAACTAAATTCCTTTTCTAACTACGCGGGTTAGTGTAACGGAATTTTGACTCACTAATCATATCAAAATTCAAGCACAAGCATTTTTTTCATAAGATGCAGGGATTGCACAGAAGGACTCCTTGAATCGCGCTCTTTGCTTCCACTCGTTGGCCTCAATCGTCCATCTTCGTACAATGGATGGTATGCGCAGATGCTTGCTGCTGCTTTTAGAAATTATTTTCGCCGCTAATCTTTTACATGCCGACAATGCCTTTGATTTGGCCGGCCCCAAAATAGATGTTCATGTGAAACGCGGCGAGGCGACGCTGCCGATCTCCCAGGCGCCTAACCTGCAGCCGGGAGACCGCCTCTGGATTCATCCGGATTTTCCGGAGGACCAGTCGAACCACTATGTCCTGGTGGTTGCGTTCTTGCGTGGGGCCACCAACCAGCCGCCGAATGAGTGGTTTACCCGCGTGGAAACGTGGAATAAGCAGGTGCGGAGCGAAGGCGTTTTTGTGAACGTGCCGGCGGACGCACAGCAGGCGCTTCTTTTCCTTGTTCCAGAGACCGGGGGAGATTTTTCCACCCTCCGCAAAGCCGTGAAGGACCGACCGGGCGCATTTGTTCGCGCGGCGCAGGACCTGCAGGCCGCGAGCTGGGACCGGATGCGCCTGGAAGCCTATCTTGCCGACGTGAAGGAAAACAACCAGATCGACCAGGCGCAGCTCAAGGAGCGGTCGCAGCTTTCGGCGCGTTCGCTGGGCATCAAGATTGACCAGCAGTGCTTTGACAAGCCGACTGACCAGCAGGCTCCGTGTCTGTCGCAGCACACGGACGACATTGTTCTCGACGACTCCGGCGCGCAGGGACTGGTAACGACGCTGGCCAACAGCTCGGCCGGTGACCTGATGAACCAGTTGAGCTATTCGCAGGCTGGCGGTGCGGGCATGTACAGCGCCTATATTGGCGCGATTGTGGACATGGCCCGCATTCTTTCTACGCTGCATACGGCGCATTTCCAGTACATTCCCGCGCTGGCGCTGCCGAACAAGGATGAGCTGAACCTGCGGCTGAATACGCCGCCGTCGTTCCGTGATCCGAAATCCGTGGTAGTGGTGGCGCTGCCTCCTATTCGCAACTCAAAGGCTCCGCTGCTGCGCCCGGTTACGCCAGAGGAGACGGTCTGCTCACAGAAGCCGGACCTGGTGCTGCCGGTTGAAGGCGCGCCGCTGGTCTTTGCCACGCAACTAGCGCATGACCTCAAGCTGCATATCGATGTGGGCGGGCAGAATGTCGAGATTCCGGTCAATGCGGACTCTGACAAGGGCGGACTGGTCTTCTCCGGACCGGCTCCGACGCTGCCGCCTGGGCCTCTGACAGCGACTCTGAAGGGCAAGTGGGGCTTTGACGACTGGGAAGGGCCGCACTTCCACCTGATTGCCTCTGCCGGTAAGTGGCAGTTGGTTCCGGGCGACCAATCGGCGCTGGTGGTGGGCCGCGAAGACACGCTGCACATTGAGGGCGAGGGGGCGCAGTGCGTCTCCGGCATTCGCTTGTTTGTGCCGAACGAAGACGCGAAGACGCTTACCTTCAAGGCTACGAAGGACGAGTTGGTTGAGGTAAAGCTGCCGCTGGCCGGCGCAAAGCCGGGTGAGATTTCGCTTGAGATCAAGCAGTATGGTGCGGATAAGCCAGAGGTGCTGAAGTTCAATGCCTACGCGGAGGCGGCGGCGATTGACCGCCTGACGGTGAGCGTGGGCGACCATACGGCTACGCTCAAGGGCAACCGGCTGGATGAAGTGGCCGGGGCGACGATGCCGGGTGTTGACTGGGCTCCTGCCGGACTGTCGCGCGTGGGCGAGTTTGACCAGCTCCTGATGAAGACGGACAATGCTACGGATAGCCTGACGGCGACGGGCTCCTATACGGCGCAGGTGAAGCTGCGCGACGGACGCTCGTTGAAGGTTCCGGTAACGGTGCAGCCGCGCCGCCCGCAGGTGAGCCTGCTGAACAAGGGCTCGCAGGAGGACGGGGCCGCGATGGTGCATTTTGCGAATAC
The DNA here is from genome assembly GCF_059115385.1 of Occallatibacter sp. FHG110214_02. NCBI lineage: Bacteria > Pseudomonadati > Acidobacteriota > Terriglobia > Terriglobales > Acidobacteriaceae > Occallatibacter > Occallatibacter sp. FHG110214_02. The sequence continues at coordinate 44,234 of NZ_JBZYWK010000001.1, forward strand.
GGACGACCTGCCGCTTTCGGAGAAGCTGGTCTTCTTCCTCAAGTCCGAGGTGCCGCAGACCTTTCCGCGTAACCAGAGCGTGGAGGTGGCCGCGGAAGACGGCAGCTTCCACACGACACTGTCGATTGCGGACGGCTCGCTGATCCTGGAAGATGCGCGGACGGCGCTGGGAACGGTGGACCTGCTGGCGAAGTTTGGGCCGTCGGCCTTTGGTCCGCTGCACGTGCGCGTGGTTTCAGGAGAAGGAGTGCCGGGAGACTGGATGCCGCTGGGAACGCTGGTGCGCGTGCCGAGCTTCAGAGACCTGAAGTGCCCGCGCTCGCCGGCCAAGGTGTGCACGCTTTCAGGCGGCAACCTGTTCCTGGTTTCGTCCATTAGCGCTACGCAGGATATGGCGAACCCGGTCGAGATTCCCGGTGACTTTACGGCGGCGCAGGTGACGGTGCCGCATCCGGTGAATGGGGCGCTCTATATCAAGCTTCGCGATGATCCGGGGACCGTGCAGACGCTGGTGGTTCCGGTGACTGCGGTGACGGCGACGCAGGGTGTGCAAGCTGCGGGGGCGCTGGCTCCGGCTAGTGCCTCTGTGCCGGCGGGGGCGGCGGACTCTACTCCGCAGTAGGTTTGCCTGATTTGTGGGATGATTCCTGATAAGTTGTTTATTTTATTTGGTTTATTGGTAGATTTAGATATTTACTTTGTGGTTAATAGATTTTGGAAAAGTGGTTACTTTTCCAAAAAAATAAAAATTCTTTCCTTTTTTTGGTTCGGGGAGGGGTTCACGGTTGCGGTGCCCCCTCCTGCTTGCCAGATGCGCAGAGATTGCAAAGCATGCCTCAAGGGCTACAGCCCTGGTTCTTTCTTTTGGCCTTGATTGCCGGGGATAAATCCCCGGCCTGCCTTTTGTGCCTGATACGCCCGGTGTTGCTGATTTTCTCGTAATGCGTTTTAAATCAATTGATTATATGCGGAATTGGATATTTATTGATTGGTTAATGGGTTTCTGAAAAGTGGTTACTTTGCAGAAAAAATAGCGCGAAAAAACTTTTTTGTGGCCTGGAAAGACAGAAAGCCCGGTTCGTTAGAACCGGGCTTTCTTGTTGGTGATTTTGAGTATGGCATATTTGGGGTTAATTGAGCGCAAGAGTTATCCACAGATTTGGGATTTATTTGCATTGCATGCAGCCACTGCGCGCTTTGCGCGCCACGAGGCTTTTGTAGCCCTCCCGGTGGTCAGGGTCGAGATGGGGGTGTGGCGGTCAAAAAGGCAAACGCAGATCCTTCGCTCCGCCTACCCCACGCAGGATTAAACCGTGCGAGGAGCCCCAATGCGCTGCGCTCAGGATGACAACGTTTTTTGTGGGCGAACGATGACGCCACCTTGTTTTTGGGAGAGCTGAGATGGGGAGAATGAAAGATGGGAGAGCCTGGATGAAAATACGTCGATTCGCTGCGTAAAAACCCTTGTTCGCTGCAAACATCTGGCTTCCGGGAATCGTCTCTTTTATGAAGAAGAGAGCAAGGAAGACGGAGGGGACATGTGCCTGGCATCGCTTGCCGGTCTATCCGGCTCAGCCATTATTGACTGCGCTCTAACTTCCATCCAGTCTTTTCTCGCAGGGCTTGGGGTTGCGTCGCAGAGCCATGTGCTGGCGTTGTGGATTTTCTTTGCGGGGTGCGGGGTTGTTGAGCTTTGCATCAGCATTGTGATCTGCACTCCGATTGAGCGGCTATGGCCGCTGACGAGCTGGCCTGAGCGCAATCCGATTGCCGCGGATGTGACGTATGCATTTTTTGTGCGCATTGTTTTGTTTCCGCTGGTGGCGTTCTTCGAGTTCAGTTGGCTGCGCGGGCAACTTGATGGTTTGCTTGCTGCGCACTCTTTGATTCAGCCCTCCCTCACTAAGGTTGTTCCTTTGCTGGCTTCGTGGCCGGCAGTGGTCTTCTTTGCGAACTTTGCGATCCTGGATTGCGCGGACTACTGGAAGCACCGGCTTTCCCATCGCTATGGATGGTGGTACGGGGTTCACTCGGTGCATCATGCGGAAGACCAGATGACGTTCTGGTCGGATGAGCGCTCGCATGTGCTTGAGGACACGATTACCTATCTGTGGCTGATTGCTGTTGGGCTGGCGATTGGCGTGCCTGCGTTCCAATTTCCGTTTCTGATTTTGTGCATGCGGCTGGTAGGGAGCATGGCGCACTCGAATACGCGCATCCACTATGGGTGGCTGGGCGATCACATTTTTATTTCGCCGCGGTTTCATCGCACGCATCATGCGCTGAAGGCAGCGGGGCGGCGGAGCTGCAACTTTGGCACGGCGCTGTCGTGGTGGGACCAGATTTTTGGGACTGCGAAGTTTCAGGACAACACCATTGAAACGGGAGACGCAGGCGCGGAGCCTGCGATGGTTACCGGGTCGTGGGGAGAACAACAGGCAGCAGGCTTTCGGCGCATGGTTCGACTGGCACGGCGCGGCAAGAAGGCTCATGCGGCCAGGACTGCATCATGATTGGTTTAAGTGCGTTGTCTAAGTGGACCAGCCGCGTGGTTGAGTCGGGGGTTCTGGGAGAGGTTCCGCAGGAAGAGTGGAAGCTCAGGGCGTATGAGCAGTACAAGGCAAAACTGAGTGCTTCGGATTATCCGTGCTTCTTTGGGCAGACGGGCGAGATGCGCGGCGAGATGATGTACACGTTTGTTTCGCGGGGCGCAATGGCGGAGATGGCGGTGAGCATGCGGGAGTTTGTTCGCCTGCTGGCTACGCCGGAGTATGCGCGATGCAGCATGGTGGCGTTCTTTGAGCCGGATGAGGAGCTTGTGGACCATGCGGGATTTCTGGAGCGCTTTTGGGGGATATTGCAGTTTTTGCATGAGCACGATAGCCGCCCGGCGGTGGGGCGCATGCCGGATCATCCGCTGTGGGAGTTCTCGTTTGAAGGATGCGAGATGTTTGCCGTGGGGGCGTCTCCTACGTATACGCAGCGGCGGAGCAGGAATCTTGGGCCGGGGATTGTGATTATCTTTCAGCCGCGTGTGTTGTTTATCGACCCGGAGACGTTGGAGCCGATTGCGGCGGAGGTTCGGCGGAGGATTCACAAGCGGATGCTTGCTTATGACGATATGCCGGTGCATCCGGATATTGGGTTTTATGGGCAGCCGGCGAATCGCGAATGGAAGCAGTATGCGCTGCCTGATGATAATTCGCCGGAGAGTGGGCGCTGCCCTTTTCATACGCGCAGCGAATGATGCGCGTGTGCGCTACTCGGTGCGGAGTGCCTGCATGGGGTCGAGCTGCGAGGCTCGCCATGCGGGGATGAGGCAGGCGAGGATGGCGACGGACAGCAGTGTGATGGCTACGATTGCGAAGACGGTTACGTCGAGTGGCTGCGTGCCGTAGAGCAAGGAGCGTACGAAGCGCGCTGTTGCCACGCTTGTTGCGAGTCCTATGGCTAATCCGGCGAGGGCGGGCTTGAGGCCGTCGGTCAGCATGAGGCGCAGCACTTGCCGGCGCTGTGCTCCGAGAGCCATGCGGATGCCTAGCTCGGTTGTTCGCTGCGTCATGAGGTAGGAGAGCACGCCGTAGAGTCCGACCGAGGCGAGCACGAGCGAGAGGATGGCGAAGGCGAGTACGAGCGAGGCCATTAGCTGGAGGTCGCCGAGGGATTCGCCGACTACCTGCCGCATGGTTAGCACGTCAGAGACGGGCAGCTCGGAGTCGAGTGCGGCTATCTGTTTTTGTACCGGGACGGAGAAGAGCAATGGGTCGCCGGCGGTGCGTAGGACGAGCGTGCCGTGGAGGACGCTGCCTTCAAGCTGCTGAAAGTACATAGTGGGTTGCGGAGGCACGCCGGGCTGGTGCAGCGTGTCGGCTACTACGCCGACGATTTCGTATTCCGCGTCGCTCCATAGCGGGACTTTCAGGTGCTTGCCAACGGGATCTTCTCCGGGAAAGCGTTTCTGTGCAAAGGTGTGATTGATGATGACCTTGTTGCCGCGATGTTCGACGTCAGTGTCCTGGCGGGTGAAGAAGCGTCCGCTGAGGAGTGGGATTTCAAGTGCGCGGAAGTAGTTTGGATCGGCTCTGCGAACCAGCGCTCCGCGTAGTTCTTCGCCGGGTGTGCGTGGATGTTCGGGAATGGTGTAGATGTCCCATTCCACTTCGCCGGTACCGGGTACGGTTTCGCCGAGGCCTGTGGCTTGTACGCCGGGCAGGGCGGAGAGGCGGTCGAGCAGGTTTTCGTGGAAGGCAGTGACCTTGTCCGGCGTGTCGTATTTCTGTTTGGACAGACTGTAGGACATGGTCAGGACGTTGTCTGTTGCGCAGCGCAGGTCTGTGGAGCGGAGTTGCAGGAAGTTCTTCAAGAGCAGGCCGGAGGCTACGAGCAGAATTACGGTTGCCGCGATTTCAATGGTGAGTAATCCCTTGCGGAGCGCGGCGCGTGAGAGGCTTCCGCCGACTGTGCGCGCGGAGGCTTGCAGGGCTGCGAGTACAGGCTTGCCGGTGGAGGAGATGGCGGGCAGCAAGCCGGCTAGCAGTGCGGTTAGGAATACGAGGGCACAGGCAAAGCTGAGGACTACGGCATCGATGGGGAAGTCGTCTGCTTTGGGCAGGTCTTTCCATGTGGCGATCATCCACTGCGTTGCGGCGATGGAGAGCGCTACACCGATTGCGCCTCCGGCGAGGCAGATGAGTACGCTTTCCATCAACTGGCCGCGGATGAGTGTCCATCGCTGTGCGCCGAGAGCGCCGCGAATGGCGACTTCTTTTTGGCGCGCTGCGCCGCGGGCTACCAGCAGGTTGGCCACGTTCAGGCAGCCGATGAGCAGGATGCACGCGACGGCGCAGACGAGCAGCAATAGCGGCTGCTTGACGTCCTGCGCAAGGTCTTCATTGAGTGTGCGCGGGATGGCGGCTTCGCTTACAGCCTGGTCGAGGTGCTCGGTGTGCAGGCGCGATTGCACGGCGCTTACCTGTGCGACAGCATCGGCGAGGCTTACGTTGGGGCGCAGGCGCGCGATGACATGCGACTGGTGATAGGCGTGGTTGTGCAGGTATTCGGGCGGCGTTACGGATTGATAGGGCACCCATAGCTGCACGCGTTCTTCGGGATAGCGGAAGGAGCGCGGCAGGATGCCGATGACGGTGTAGGGTTTGGAGTCGAGGCGAATCTGCTGGCCGAGAATGGCGGGGTTGGCTCCGAAGCGGCGCACGAAGATGTTCCATGTGAGCACGACGAGGTTTGCGCCCCAGCGGTCTTCTGTTTCGGTGAAGACGCGGCCCAGCGCGGGTTGCACGCCGAGCAGCGGGAAGAAGTTGGACGTGGCTGCGCTGGCGGCTACTTTTTCCGGCATGTCGGCGTGTTCGCCACTGAGGTTGAACTGCCATGAGGTCCACGCGGCCATGTCGGAGAATCCGTGTGTTTCGGTGCGCCAGTCGAGGTAGTCGCCGGGTGAGACTGGGGCATATTCAATGGGAGACTGGGTAAGCCGGAAGCGTTCGTAGACCATTACGAGGTTAGCGGGATCGCGGAAGGGGAGCGGCTTGAGCAGTACGGAGCGGACGATGGTGAAGAGCGAGGTGGATGCGCCGATGCAGAGCGCCATGACGCCGATTGCGATGAGTGAGAAGCCGGGCGTGCGCAGGAGGGTGCGCGTGGCATAGCGGAGGTCGCGAACGAGCGTATCCACGAAGGCGATGGAGTTCTGCTGCCAGAGCTGTTCGCGGATGGCTTCGGGGTTGCCGAGCTTGATGTGCGCCTGGCGTTGCGCTTCTTCCTGTGGCATGCCGCGGGCCATGTTTTCGGCGGTTTCTTCGGCCAGATGGGTTTGTAATTCTTCGATTAACTCGGAGTCGGAGCGGCGGCGAAGGAGGAATTTATGCCAGTTCATTGTGCGCCTCCGGTGCCTGAAGGCTCTTCGCCCATTACGAGGCCGATGGCGCGGGTCATCTGGCGCCAGCGGCTGGTTTCGCGGACCAATTGCTTTCTGCCGGTTGCGGTGAGCTTGTAGAACTTTGCTTTGCGGTTGTTTTCGCTGACGCCCCAGTAGGAGGAGACCCACTTGCGGTCTTCGAGGCGGTGCAGGGCGGGATAGAGGGAGCCCTGCTCGACTTCGAGAACGTCTTCGGAGGTGTGCTCGATGACTTTGGCGATGGTGTGGCCGTGGGCGTCGCCGCCGATGAGCGTACGCAGAATCATCATGTCCAATGTGCCTTTGAGCATTTCGCTGTCGGGTTGGGTCTTTTGGGGCATTGGGTTCTCCACTAGAAGTTCTATGGGAGAGAATCATACACCACTCGAACATCTATGGGAAGGGGGGGCGGGGTACAGGGTACGGGGTGTAGGGTACAGGGTTTTAGATATAGGGCGAAAGACTATATAAAGCAAAAACTGTAAAGGGCGGAAGACTGTAAAGGGAACCGCAGATCCTTCACTCCGCCTACCCCACGAACGATACAACCGTTCGCGGGGCCCCCGAAGCGCTTCGTTCAGGATGACACTGCTTGATTTTGTGAGGGAGTTAGCGGTATGGGGTTGGGTAGTTGACTGGCTAGACAGTTATTTGTAGGATTAAGTTATGCCCAGGCCTAGGAGTGACGAGAAGCGGAGCGCGATTCTGGAAGCTGCGACACGTGTGATTGTGGCGCAGGGGCTGGGTGCGCCTACGGCGGGCATTGCGAAAGAGGCCGGTGTGGCCAATGGGTCGCTCTTTACCTACTTTGAGACCAAGGCGGAGCTTTTTAACCAGCTTTACCTTGAACTGAAGGGGGAGATGGCGGCTGCGGCTACGAAGGGGCTCCCGGAAGATGCGGAGCTGCGGGAACAACTCTTTCATATCTGGCAGAACTGGATGAACTGGGCTGCGCGCTTTCCGGAAAAGCAGCGGGTGCTGGCTCAGCTTGGCGTGTCTGACGAGCTTACGCAGGCTACGCGTGAGGAAGGCCACAAGATTATGGCCGTGATTGGCGGGTTGACGGAGCGGATTCGCACACGGGGGCTTATGCGCAATGTTTCACGGGCTTTTGTGGGGGCGCTGATGAACTCGGTTGCCGAGGCGACGATGGATGACATGGTGAAGAATCCGGGCAATGCGAAGAAGCATTGCAAGGCAGGATTTGAGGCGCTGTGGAGGATGCTGGCGTGATTTTTTATGCTTGGTTGATGACTGTCTGGACAGACATTTATCAAGAGCAGCAACATGCCTGAACACAATCAACGGCGATGACCGAGTGCATTGCCATAACCAGAAGTGAGAGGAGCAGGAAGATGACGGAAGCGAATGGGACAAGCAGGGCGGCGAAGATTGCCATTGTTACGGGAGGCAGCCGCGGGATTGGGCGCAATACGGTGGAGAGCCTTGCGCGGCGCGGCGTGAATACGATCTTTACCTATCACACGCATGGACCGGATGCGGAGGCTGTTGTTGCGGCGGTGAAAGCGGCTGGCGCGCGGGCGGTGGCGTTGCAACTGGATGCGGGGAATGTGGCTTCCTTTGATGCGTTTGCTGAAAGCGTAAAAGGCGCTCTGGCAGAGCTTGGCGCGGAGCGGTTTGATTTTCTGGTGAACAATGCGGGGAACAGCCATCGCAATATGCCGTTTGAGACGGCGACGGAGGAAGAGTTCGACAGCATTTGCAATGTGCACTTCAAAGGGGTTTTCTTTTTGACGCAGAAGCTGTTGCCGCTTATCAACGATGGCGGACGGATTATCAATATCTCGACGGCGAGGACGCGGCTGAGCTCGCGGGGAGGCGCTGTTTATGCGTCGATGAAGGGCGGGGTTGAGGTGTTTTCGCGGCATCTTGCACTGGAGCTTGGGCCGCGCCGGATTACGGTGAACGTGGTTGCTCCGGGCGCGGTAGCTACCGATTTCAGCGGCGGGATTGTGCGGGATAATCCGGCGGTGAACAAGATGGTTGCCGACCATACGGCGCTGGGCCGGGTGGGGCAGCCGGAAGACCTTGGTCCGGTGATTGCGGGGCTGCTCTCGGATGAGAACGGCTGGGTGAATGGGCAGCGGATCGAGGTTGCGGGCGGAGTGGTGTTGTAGTTATTGAATCCCATGCACGCCGGGGAGGGCTTGGGCTTGGCGTGCATGGGGTTTGTTACGCGATGCGGAGTGCTTCCATGGGCTCGACTCCGGCGGCGCGGCGGGCGGGGACTATGGAGGCTACGAGCGCAGCGGCTGCCAGCAGGAGGGTTGCGCCAGCGAGCATGACGGGGTCCCACGGGCTCACGTCGAAGAGCTGGTCCTTCATCAGCTTTCCGGCGAGGATGGCGAGGGGGATTCCAATGGCAAGGCCGATGCCGACCTGCCAGAGGGCTCCGCGCATGACCATGCGAATGACGTTCCAGCGGTCGGCGCCGAGGGCCATGCGGAGTCCGATTTCGTTGGTGCGCTGTTCTACGGCATAGGAGAGGACGCCATAGAGGCCGATGGCGGCGAGGGTGAGTCCGAGCGCGCCGAAGAGCGTGGTGAGCGTGGCAATCATATTTTCCTGATGGAAGTTGTTACTGATGACCTCGCTGTAGGGGGTGACGTCGTTGACGACGATGGTGGGGTCTACGGACGCGATGGCTTTGCGGACCTGTTGCTCCATATCCGCGTGGGTGCCGGGGGCCCAGATAACGATGTTGCTGAGGAAGTGGGAGTAGCTTTCGCCGAGGCGGAAGGTGGGGTCGTCATAGCTGGTGACGGTTTGTGTTTCCGAGGGCCAGAACATGGGGCGCACGGGGTCTTTGAAGTCATAGGACATGTAGCGGATGTCTTTGACGACGCCGACGATTTCATAGGTGGATGCGTAGCGGAGGCGGTCGATGCCGAAGTGCTGTCCGATGGGGTTCTGGTGGTTGGGGAAGAACTTTTTGACGAAGGCTTCGTTTACGACGGCGACGTTGATGGTGCTGGCGGTGTCGTCCTCATTGATGGAGCGGCCAAGGATGATTTTGGATCCGATGGTCTCAAAGAAGCCGGGCATGACGCGCGCCCAGCCTGCGCCAGTGTCTTCCTTGGGATTGGGCTCGGGGCGGCCCTGGATGCGGATGCCTTCGTTCCAGCTATCGCCGCTCATGGGGGCGTAGAGGACGGGGGCGACCATGCGGACGCCGGGAATTGCACGGATGTTGTCGTCGATGCGGCGGAAGATTTGCTCCATCTGCTCCGGCTTGAGGGTGCCGAGCGTGGGGTTCATGTTGACGAGATAGCGGCCCTCGGTCTCAAAGCCGAAGTTCTGATGCTCTAGGTTGGTGAGGCTCTTGGCGAGGAGGGCCGCGGCGGAGAGCAGGATGAGGGACATGGCGACTTGCGTGATGACGAGGGATTTCTGCGTCCACGAGCTGCCGCCGCCAACGGAGCGGTTGGCTCCGCGAAGGGCTTCGACGGGGTCGGCATGGGAGGTCATCCATGCGGGAACGGTGCCGAAGAGAATGCCGGTGAGAATGGAGACGCCGAGGGTGAAGAGAAGCACGGGCCATGAGGGCGTAGCGCTGACGGGGACGAAGTTGCGGCCGTTGCTGCCGATTTCAAATGCGAGGTAGAGGATAAGGCGCGTTCCGGCGTAGGCGACGGCGATGCCGAAGAGTCCGCCGATGACGGCGAGCAAGACGCTTTCGACGAGGGCCTTGCGGACGAGGCGGTAGCGCGAGGCCCCGAGTGCGACGCGAACGGAGACCTGCTGGCGCTCGCGGAGTCCGCGGGCGAGCATGAGATTGGCGAGGTTGCCGCAGGCGACGAGGAGGACACATCCGGCGGCGATGAGCAGGAGCCTGAGAGCGTCTTTGTAGCCGTCGCGCATGTCGGCTACGCCGGCGTCACCGGGTACGAGGCGGACGAACTGGCTCTGCCAGAGCTGCTTTTCGCCGGGCTCCATGTCGGCAACGTGGCTGGCGAGCCAGTTGTGGAAGATGACGCGGAGCTTGGTTTCAAGGGCCTGGGGGTTGGTTCCGGGACGGATGCGGCCAAGGAGGTCGAGGTAGTTGGAGTTGGCGCGGCGCAGGTGGGAGATGTCGTAGCCGAAGGCGTCCTCGGCGGTGAGGGGGAGCCAGAAGTCGGGCATACCCCAGCCGGAAAGCTTGGCTCCGTAGAAGCCGGGCGGGGTGACGCCGATGATGGTGAAGGGATGTCCGTTGATCTGGAAGGTTGAGCCGATGACGGAGGGGTCGGAGGCGTACTTGGTTTGCCAGGCGCGGAAGCTTATGACGGCGACGAGCGGTGCGCCGGATTTGTCATCGCTGTCCGAGGTGAGGCGGCCCGCCCAGGGCTGGATGCCGAGGGTGCGGAAGAAGTTTCCGGAGACATATTGGCCGTTGTAAGTGTCCACGGGGGCGTTGGAGCCTGCGCGGCGGACGCCGAGGGCCACATTGCCGGCCTGGAGGGCGGCGAGGTCAGCAAATTCGGGGGCGTGGTCGCGGAAGTTGTGGTAGGCCTCCCAGGAGAAGAGCGCGAAGTCGCCGTCTTCGCCCTGGTTATATCCGCCCCAGTTGCAGCAGCGGTTCTTATCGCCGATGCGGTAGAGCTCCTCGGGCTTGGTGACGGGGAGCGACTTGAGCAGGACCTGGTGGACCAGCGTGAAGATGGCTGTGGTGGCTCCAATGCCAAGGGCGAGGGTGATGACTACGGTAGCTGTGAATCCGGGGGCTTTCCGCAATTGCCGTATCGCGTCGCGCAGGTCTGCCAGCATGGCACTCTCCTTAACAAGTGGCTTTTTCTGGTCCCGAGGAATAGTTTCCGATGTACATAGGAACGAAAGCACGGCGGTTGCCGTTCCCGGGAAATGTATGGTCGCGGGAAATAAGGGGGTTAGGCGGAGAGGTAAGCGGCGGTTTTGTCCGAAATCAGGATTGGATGTGCGGAAATGGACAGGGATGAGCGTGATTGCTTGCGCTCATCCCTGTTGTGTGGGTGTTTGACTGGTGGTAAAAACGTTCCTCAGGGGCTGAAGCCCGTACCCTTCCATGCGATTCGACAGCGATGGCCTAGTCGGCGACGGCGGTGTCGGGTTCGTCGAGGCTGGGCTCGCTGTCGAAGGGGTTTTCTCCTTCTACGATGAGGCCGAGGGCCTGGCGCTCGAAGAGGCGGCGATAGGTGCCGCCTTCGCGTTGCACCAGTTCTTCGTGCGTTCCCTCTTCGACTACCTTGCCGCGGTCGAAGACGAGGATGCGATCGAGCATGCGCACTGTCGAGAGACGGTGCGCGATGACGATGGAGGTTCGGCCAGTCATCAGGCGCTCCATTGCTTCCTGAATCAGGGCTTCCGATTCGGAGTCGAGGCTGGAGGTGGCTTCGTCGAGCACGAGTACGGGCGTGTTGGCTAAGAATGCACGCGCCAATGCTACGCGCTGTCGCTCGCCGCCGGAGAGCTTGACGCCGCGTTCGCCTACCAGCGTGTGATAGCCCTTGGGCTGGCGCTGGATGAACTCGTGCGCGTTGGCAAGGCGAGCGGCGCGCTCGATTTCGGCTAGCGATGCGTTGGGTTTTCCGTAGGCGATGTTTTCGGCCAGCGTGCGGTGGAAGAGGATGGGCTCCTGCGGCACGAGCGCTAATTGTGCGCGCAGGGAGGCCTGCGTGACGTGCGCGGTGTCCTGCCCGTCGATGAGGATTTTTCCGCCGCTTACGTCGTAGAGGCGGTGCAGCAGCTTTACGAAAGTTGTCTTGCCGGAGCCGGAGTGGCCGACTAAACCGACGCGCTCGCCGGGGCGGATGCGCAGGGTGAAGTCGCGGAAGAGCGGTTCGGTTTGCGCGCCGTAGCGGAAGCTGATGTGGTCGTAGAGAATTTCTCCGCGATGAACGTGGATGGGCTTGGCGTCGGCACGGTCGGCGACGCCGAGAGGCTGCGACTGGAAATCGACCATCTCTTCCATTTCATTGGCGCAGCGCTGCAGGTTGCGGACATGCTGGCCGATGTCGCGCAGGTAGGCGTGCACGATGAAGTAGCTGGTGAGGACGAAGGCCATGTCTCCGGCGCTGGCGCGGCCATGCCACCAGAGCCACACGGCATAGGCGAGCACGAGCGTACGCAGGCCTTGCAGAAGAAGCATCTGGAAGCTGCCGTTGCGCGTGGCGTGTATCCATGTGCGGAAGGTGCGGCTGTTCCACTTGTCGAGTACCTTGGCGAGACGGAAGTCTTCGCGCTTTTCCGCGCCGAAGGATTTGACGACGGCGTTGCAGGTGATGGCGTCAGCCATGGCGGCACCGATGCGCGTGTCCTGTGCGTTGGAGAGGCGTGCGGCTGGCGCGACATAGTAGAGCGAGAGCGCGATGGAGATGGCGATGTAGACGACGGAGCTGGCCACGACGACGAGGCCCATGCCCGGCCAGCGCAGGCCGAGGATGAGAGCCGAGCCGATGAGCACGAGCAGCGCGGGCAGCATTTCGATGAGCAGGATATCGTTGATTAAATCGACGGCCCAGATGCCGCGAGTGATGCGGCGGACGATGGCTCCGGCGAAGTTGTTGGCGTGCCAGTCGGTGGAGAATCGCTGCACGCGCCAGAAGGCGTCGCTGGCGAAACGGGTCATGAGCCGCAGCGTGAGGCGGGTGATGGCGGCCAGGCCGATGTAGCGCAGCACGGCGAGCGTGATGCCGAGGAGCGCCATCATGGAGATGGCGACGATGGCGTCATGCAGGGCTGTGGAGTGGGCTGCTGTGTCGTGCGCGGCGGCATGCGTGATGCCGAGGAGCGCCATCATGGAGATGGCGACGATGGCGTCATGCAGGGCTGTGGAGTGGGCTGCTGTGTCGTGCGCGGCGGCATGCGTGGCTACGGCATCGACGAGCTTGCCGGAGTAGATGGGCATGAACAGGTCCGCGGCTGTGGCGGCGACCATGCAGAGCGCTACCCAGAAGATGAGCCACTTTTCGCGCAGCCAGTGGCGGAAGAGGAAGGCCAGCACGTCACGGATAACGTTTTTGCTTGAATGTTTACTCATAAAAAGACTCGCTAAAGGAGCACAGGCCAAGAGGCACAAAGGCCATGGCTGGTTCCGATGAATCAATAAGGTGGAGAGAGATGAGGCGTGCCGGAAGCCGCCCTCAGACTGCGCTGAAGACCTTCAAACCAATCTGGAAGAGGGTTCTAGCTGCGCGAGACGTCGGGAAGGAACGCGGCCGAGGTCTTGGGATCGCTGGGCATATTGGGTGTCTTCATGGTTCCTTCCTTTCGTCGAAATGTGTAGAGCACTAGCTTAGCAGAGTTTTGGATTTTTGCGCCTGGAAAATGGGCGGAATGGATTATGGCCGGGATACTGGTTTGCCCGGGCCGGCTCCGATGGAGGCGTTGAGCGCTTTCGTAACCTGCCCGGCAATATCATCCTGAACCATCAAGATGTCGCGGAATGGACGGTCATAGGTTTCGGTCCAGATGACGAATCCATTGTCGGCGCGAACCAGGCGCGCGGCCACTCTTACTGTCGAGCCGGATTTACGTACGCTGCCGTCGAGTATGTAGGCCACTCCCAGATTTTTTGCGATATCCCCGATAGATACCTGCTTGCCTTTGAAATAAAAGGCCGAGGTGGGTGGCGGCACGTGCAGGTCAGGAATCTTGCTGAGCTTGTCGATTAACTCTTCTGTCATACCGTCGGCAAACTCTTCTTCCTTCATACCCTCGGTGAGGTCGAGGAATGGAAGCACGGCAATGGATTTTTGCAGCGGAGTCGCAGCCGCGGGCGATGCCTGGTGCTTGTTGACTCCGTGCGCGAGAAAAAACCAGGTTGCAAGGCCAACGAGGAGAATGATGGCGACAAGGGCGATTTTCAGGGAAATGTTTGGATGAGTGAGCCAGCGGTTTTTCACGGCTGGAGGCTGCTCCGTTTGCTTGTCTGCGCAGGAACCAACGGCTGCTACAAGGCGGTATCCCAGCCTTGGGACGGTGGCAATATATGTGGGCTGCTTTGGATCGTCGCCGAGCAGGCGGCGGAGCGAAGCGATGGCCTGGTAGACCGAGTCCGGCGAAACGGCAACCTCGGGCCATACTTCGTGGAGCAGGCCGTCGATGCTGACTACTTCGCCGGGATGCGCGGCGAGGCATAGCAAAAGGCGCATGCTGCGCTCGTCCAAGCGGGAAGCTTCTTGTGCACGCCAGATCTGGCCTGACGCTGGATCGACACACCATTTGCCAATGCGGAGCTTTGCCGGATGTTCCATGCGGGAGCTTTCAGAGAGATTCAGAACGTTTCAGGCCTGATTCAGAACTTATTAGAGCTTACTGGCTATCGTAAACCTCGGCACATTGCAGCCGGCTGGATTGGCTGCGCCAATACAAAGCGAAGCGAGGATGGCAAATGGCGGAAGATACCCTGACGGGGCAGGCACGGAATAGGAATGTTTTTCAGGCGATTCTGGCGGGAGGGCTAATTGCGGGCGCGTTGGATATTACACAGGCTTGCGTGCTTTTTGGGTGGGATATTCCGCTCTCGATTGCCGGGGGATTGATAGGGCCGCAGGCTGTGCATGGAGGCGCGGCGACGTATGCGCTTGGGGTGTTGCTGCACTTCTTTATCGCGCTCAGCTTTTCGGCTTTTTACTATGTGGCCAGTCGAAGGCTTCTTTTCCTGGTGGAGCATCCGCTGGTGTGTGGGCTGGTTTATGGAGCCGCGGTGGAAGAGGTGATGAACCTGGTGGTTTTGCCGCTCTCCGCATTGCACGCGAGAGGGCCATACGAGTTGCATGACCTGATTGTTGGGTTGCTGGTTCACATGGTCGTTATCGGGCTGCCGATTTCTTTCAGCATCCGGCGGTTTGCCGGATTCAGGAGTGTGGCGGCTTAGGCATCGGAATGGGCGAAGTGTTTGGGAGAGCGTCCGACGGCTCGGGTGAAGGCGGTACTGAATGCGCTGGAGGACTGGAAGCCGATTGCCAGGGCGATTTCGCCGATGCTCTGCCTGCCGAGGCGCAGGGCATCTTTGGCTAATGCCATTCGCCAATGCTGCAGGTATTCGATTGGGCCTGTTCCGACGATTTTGCGGAAGTGGGCGGCGAAGGTGGAGCGCGAGACTCCGCAGAGACGCGCGAGGGTGGAGACGGTCCAGTTATGCGCCACGTTTGCGTGCATGGCAGAGAGAGCGCGTGACGTGATGGGGTCGGAGAGACCGGCGAGCAGGCCGGTTTGCTCGGGGTTTATCTGGAGCGCCTGGTTGCGAAGAATTTCTACCAGAATCAGTTCCATGAGGCGGATGATGACGAATTCGCCGCCGGGGCCAGGCTGCAGGGACTCTGCTTCGTTCATTTTCAGCAGGGCGCGCACACGCCATGAGGAGGCATCCCCGGCGGCGACGTGGACCAGCGAGGGAAGCAAGCCGGTCAGCAGGTTTTCATTGGCTGTGTCGAAGAGAAAACGGCCTCCGCGCAGGATGGCTGGGGATTCTGTGCCGTCGCCAAGCTGCAGCGCGAAGTTGTTTGTGGAGGAGACTACGGCTTCGCTGTCTTCGGGCACGATGGATGGGTCGGAGGTGAGCGTGAAGGGGGTTGAGGTGCGGACCAGTACGAAGTCGTCGGCGTGGAGGTGTACCGGAGCGAGGTTTGGACGGGTTAACTGGCACTCGCCTTGTTGCACCCAGCAGAACAGCAGGTCATTGCGCTGGTGAAAGGAGACTCCCCATCGGCCTGCGGCGTTTATCCCGGCCCATAGGGTGGCCTGGGGGCGGAGCAGATGGATGAGGTCGAGAAATGGGTCCATGTGGATTGGACGATAGATAAATGAATACGGATTACCTGTTATCGACTGTACGGAATCTTCGGCCTATCTTGAGAAAACGTGGAGGCGCGGAATGGGCGCTTTTGGACGGAATTTCAAGAGAAGCACGGCAGAAAAGGATGGTCTTTTTATGAACATAGATGCGCTGCAACAGACGTGGAAGTCGTATCAGGACGCCTGGGCGGATATTTCCGTGGCGGAGCGGGAACGGCTGCTTCGCGCAAGCGTGGCGGAGGAGGTTGTGTACACCAATCCGACGAGCGAGGGGCAGGGTTTTGGCAATCTTGTGGAGCATGTTGGGGAGTTTCAGAAGCAATTTCCGGGGGCATATTTCAAGAGCAACAAGCTGATTGCGCAGCATGGGCAGCTCTTGTCGGAGTGGACGATGTTCAACAAGGATGGGTCGGAGTTTCTTACGGCTCATAGCTATGCCCGGTTCAATGAGCAGGGGTTGTTGACGCATCTGGCGGGCTTTTGGAAGTTGTAAGGGATGCTTTGCAGGCAGGGGCGGGGCCGGCAGTTGGGATGCTGGCCCCGTTTTAGTTTTTAGTGGTGATCTTCGAGCAGGTGGGCTACGCGTTCGGTGGTGGCGTGGGCCCACGGGGTGGTGGAGGCGATGCCTAGCACCAGAACGGCTGCTCCGCTGGCGGTCATGGCCCACCAGATGGCGTGGGTGGCGGTGGGGAAATCGGTGCCGTGGGCGTGGCTGATGGCTACTACCGTGCCGGAGACGGCTACTCCGAGGGCTGCGCCGACCTGGCGGCTGGTGGAGGCGATGGCTGCGGCTACTCCGGCTTGCGAGAGCGGCATGCCTGCGACGGCGCTGTTGGTGATGGCGGGGTTGACCATTCCCAGTGCTATGCCGAAGAGGGCGTAGGCGGCGAGGAGCCAGGGGATGGAGGTCTGGTGGTCGAGGCCGGTGAGCATGAGGGTGCTCAGGAGGAACGCGATGCCTGCGGTGAGCAGGGAGGGGCGCGGGCCGTGGCTGGCTACGAGGCGGCCTGACCACGGGGCGCAGACAATCATGGCGATGGCCAGCGGCAAGGTGAAGAGGCCGGTGTGGAGGGCGGAAAATCCGCGTGCCTGCTGGAGATAGAGCGTGTTGAGGAAGAGAAATCCGGCGAAGCAGGAGAAGGCGCTGAGAGCAAGGAGCGTGGCGCTTGAAAAGGGAATGCTTTGGAAGAAACGCAGGTCGAGAAGCGGGTCCTGATGGCGTGCGAGGCGGCGTGGTTCGTAGAAGAGGAAGGCGAGGAAGGCCGCGGCGGCTGTTGCGAAGAGGCCGAGGATAAGGGGCGAGGTCCAGCCGGAGTGTGGGCCTTCGATGACGGCCCATGTGAAGGTGGCGAGGGTGAGGAGGACGAGTGCTTGTCCGATGGGGTCGAAGGCGCGTGCGCGGGCGGCTTTGGATTCCGGGATGAAGCGGGCGGCGAGCAGCGCGGCGGTGATGCCAATGGGGACGTTGATCCAGAAGATGGAGGGCCAGCCGATGGCTTGCGTGAGCGCTCCGCCGATGAGCGGGCCGACGCCGAGCGAGAGGCCTGCAACTGCTCCCCAGATGCCTACGGCGCGTGCGCGGGCTTTGCGATCGGGGAAGGCGTTGGCGATGATGGAGAGCGCGACGGGGTTGAGCATGGATGCGCCGAGGCCTTGCAGGGCGCGGAAGGCGATGAGCTGCTCGATGGTGGCGGCGCGGCTGCAGAGCAGCGAGCCGAGGGTGAAGACGGCGAGGCCAATCTGGAAGACGCGGCGGCGTCCGAAGCGGTCGGACATGGAGCCGGCGAGCATGAGGAAGCTGGCGACGACGAGGGTGTAGGCGTCGAGAATCCACTGGAGGCCGGCGAGGCCGGCGTGCAGGTCGTGCTGAATGGCGGGGAGCGCGACGTTGACGATGGTGACGTCCATGCCGACGATGAGCAGGCTCATGCAGCAGATGGCGAGGATGAAGTTGGGGTGCGTGGAATGCTTCGCGGGTGCGCTCGCGGGAGTTGCGGGGGAAGATTGGTTTTCTGTTTTTTGCAAAGTGTCTCCACCCGTAGAGATGCGGGTGGAGACGGAAGGATGGAAAAGCTGCGGAGGCTTATTCTTCGCGCAGCAGGATCATGGGATTCACGGCTAGCGCATGGCGCGCGGGAATCCACGCGGCCACCAGTCCAACAATCAGCATCGACAAACTCACGCCAATCAGCACGAGCGGGTCTTTTGGCGTGGCCTGGTAGACGATGGACGACAGCACGCCCGTAGCCAGGACGCCCAGGATGATTCCGGCAAGGGTGCCAACTGCCAGCAGGCGGAAGGCTCGTCCGAGGGCTGCGCCCAGCACTTCGCGGCGGTTGGCTCCGAGGGCGATGCGGATGCCCAATTCGCGCAGGCGCTTGGTGACGGCGTAGGAGGCCATTCCGAAGATGCCCGTGACGGCGAGCATGGCTCCGAGCAGGCCGAGCACGCCGAGAGCTACCGTGGCTACGCGTGCGGGGAAGAGCGCGGTATCCATTTCGGTGTTCCAGCTTGAGAGCGTCAGCGGCAGCGAGGGGTCGAGCTTGCGCAATGCCTCATGCAGCGGGCCGGCGATTTCCTGCGGGTCGTGCTGGGTGCGGACTACGAGCCAACTGTTTGTGGATGGCTGCTGCAGGAAGGAGTAGAACATGGCGGGTTCCTGATTTTCGGTCAGGCTTTCGTACTTGCCGTCTTCGACTACTCCGATGACGAGAACGCGGGTGCCACCCCAGACTTTGTAGTGGTTGCCGACGGCTTTTTCTACGGAGCCGAAGACTTTGCGGGCGAATTCGCGATTAATGACGGCGACAAGCGGGGCGTCTTTCTTGTCGTCGAGCGTGAAGTTGCGGCCAGAGATGAGGGACGTTCCGGCGGCGTGTAAGTAGCCGGGAGAGACGTTGAACTGCTGGGCATCGCCGATGGCGTTGGAGCCGCGGAAATCAGTTGTGCTGTCGGCGAAAACGGTTGATGCGTTGCCGCCGATGCTGAGCGGGAGGCGGTCAATGTAACCCGCTTCTGACACACCGGGAATGGCGGTGGCGGCATCGATCATGCGCTGCTGCATCTGCGCTCTCTGGTCGCCGTCGTAGCCGCTCATGTGCAGATCAGTGTGTGCCAGCATGACGCCTTGCGGGTTAAATCCGTAGCTGCTGCTGAGGGAGCGCGCGAGTCCGCGCACGGCCACGAGTGATGCAGTAATGAGCACGGCGCAGATGGCGATTTGCAGGCCGAGCAGGGCGTCGCGGAAGGTGAAGCGGCGGGCGCGGCCTGTGTTGATGGAGCCGGAGCGGATGATTTGCCACGGGTCGGCCCTGAGCACCTGCCGCACGGGAACGAGTCCGAAGAGGAAGCCGCTTACGAGGGCGAGGAGGAGGGCCAGCGCGTAGGTTTTTACGTCAGGATTGACGGGCACGTTGATGGGGATACCGGGGATGGGGCGCCAGGTGCTGAGGATGCGCAGAATCACGACGGCTCCGGCCATGCCGAGCGCTCCGCCTGCCAGCGAAATGAGAACTGCTTCGGTGAAGAGCTGGCGCAGGATAAGTTTGCGCCGCGAGCCAAGGGCCATGCGCACGGCGATTTCCTTGGCGCGGTCGGCGGCGCGTGCAGCAAAGAGGCTGCCGAGGTTGGCGCATGCGGCGAGAAGGATGAGGCTTGAGAGCAGCATCATTCCAGCCATGAAGGCGCGGGCGGGTTTGCCGAGGGCATCGCCGACGAGACCGGGGTGCGCCAGGGTGAATTTCAGATTGTCATCTTCCTTGGGATAGGCCTTGGCGAGCGAAGCGGCGATGGTGTTCAGGTCCGAAGTGGCGGCTTCGGGGGTGACTCCCGGCTTGAGGTGGCCGATGATCCATGTGAAGTGGTCGCCGCGTTCGTTGAGCGGGTCCCAGCCGGTGATTTGCGGCTGGTTCATGATGTCGGCCCAGAAGTCCGGCGCGAAGAAAAGCTCGGTGCCGCGGAAGTCGGGTTTGGCTACGCCGATGATGGTGTAGGGATGCTTGTTGACCTGTACGGTGCGGCCTACGGCTGCGGGGTCGCTGTTGAAGCGGCTGTGCCAGTAGGCGTAGCTGAGCACGATGTAGGGCACGCTGTTTTTGCCGTGCTCGTCGGAGGCGTGGAGGAAGCGGCCAAGGTAGGGCTGCTCGCCGAGCGCGTCGAAATAATTGCCGGTGACGAGGTAGGGCCACACGACGGAGGGGCTGCCGCTGCCGGTGTCGAGGCCGACTCCTCCGGTAATGTTGTCCGCGACGAGGGAATCGAAGCTGCGGTTGCGGTCGCGGAGGTCGAGGTAATCGACAAAGGATTGCGAGGGGGAGGGCTGCCCGTTGTAATCGCGCTGCAGCATGAAGAGGCTTTCGGCGTGGGGCACGTTCAGCGGATGCAGGACGAGTGCGTTGAGCACGCTGAAGACGATGGCGTTGGCGCCGATGGCGAAGGCCAGCGTGAGCACGGCGGTGATGGCGAATCCGGGTGATTTGCGCAACTGGCGCAGTGCAAGCCGTAAATCGGAGTTCATGCGATTCCCTCTACATGGCTGGATTCCAGGTTCTTTTATCCCTGCTTGCTTTGTTATCCAGATATACGCCTGTTGGAGTGCCGTGGTTCCAGAAAACTTGATTGTGCAGGAAAAATCGGCCGCATTTTCGGCCAGACAGGAATTTTTTGCGAAATTCGATTATATACCTTTACATGTATATTCCGTTTACGGTATATACATGACATGGAATCTGCATTTGAAATTCTTGCCGAACCCAATCGCCGCGCAATCCTGAGCCTCCTGGCTTCGTCCCAGCAGTCGGTTGGAGAGATTGAGCGGCAGCTTCGCATGCCGCAACCCACCGTATCCAAGCACCTGCGCGTGCTGCGCGAGGCCGGCTTTGTGGAATCCACGGTGGATGCGCAGCGCCGTCTCTACCGTCTCAAGCCGGAGCCGCTTCAGGAAGTGGATGTCTGGCTCGCGCCATTCCGCCGGTTCTGGTCCGCGCATGTGGATGCCCTGGAGCGCCACCTTGACCACATGGAGGAGCCTGCCGTGGCGAAGAAGAAGAAAAAAGGAAAGAAAGGGAGGGGAAAATGAGCAATCGCGAGCAGTATGTGCCGGGCCCGGCCAGCGGGGCGGAAGTGCAGAAGGATGGAGACGAGTGGACACTGGTTCTTGCCAGGGAACTGCGCCATTCGCCGGAAAAAGTCTGGCAGGCGTTGACCGATCCGGAGCATTTGCACGAATGGGCTCCCTTTGAAGCCGATGGAAGCCTCGGCACGGCTGGAGCGGCGGTGCAGCTTACCACGGTGGGAGCGCCCAACGCGCCGGTTTCCCAGACAACCGTAACGCGGGCGGATGCGCCCAGGGTACTTGAGTACAACTGGGGCGCGCAGCAGATTCGGTGGGAACTGGAGCCGCTTGGCAAGGGCACGCGGCTGACGCTGTTCCACAACATCCACCGCGGATTTATCTCCATGGGCGCTGCCGGATGGCACATCTGCCTGGATGTGCTGGATTTTCTGCTTGCCGGAGCTCCCATTGGCCGCATTGTTGGCGGGGACGCGATGCAGTTCGATTGGCCGCGGCTGAATGTGGAGTACGCAAAACAGTTCGGCGTGGAGCCGCCTAACTGGCCGCCGAACGCACCGAAGAGTTGAGGAGAAACAAGATGGAATCGACTTTGCAGAATCGTGCTCTTACTGCCGGGAGCGTCCCTAAAGCCACGACTATCCTCTATTGGGTTGTCACACTGCTCTTCTGCCTGGAGATGAGCTTTACCGCATGGTACGAGCTTGAGCGCCTGCCGGAAGCGGCGCAGGCTTTTACGCGTCTCGGCTTTTCTGCGGACTACTTCCGGGTGGAGCTTTCATGGGCCAAGGTCGCAGGGGTGGCGGCGCTGCTCATCCCCGTGGTTCCTGCGCGGCTCAAGGAGTGGGCCTACGCCGGTTTCGCAATCGACCTTGCCTCGGCGCTTATCGCCCACCTCTCGCTGGGGGAAGGCCGGGCAGCATGGGGTCCGTCGGCCATTACCAGCGTGCTTTGGGTGCTCTCCTACTTCTTCTGGCGTCGCCTTCCGGTTGCAGACTGCGCTGAACGCAGCTAAATTTAGGTGCGAAAGCTGGAGGGCTTATGAAAAAGCCTGCGGCGGCAGAATTGGCCTTCGTGGATGCTGCTTCTACTAAGACTGACGCGAAGATTCAGCAGGTCGGCGACTGGCGTGGAGAAGTGCAGGCCAAGATGCGCGCGATTATCCACAAGGCGGACGCGGAGATTGTGGAAGAGTGGAAATGGGCGAAGGCGACCTCGCCGGGCGTTCCGGTGTTTTCGCGTGGCGGCATTGTTTGTACGGGTGAGACGTATAAGAGCGCGGTGAAGCTGACGTTTGCCAAGGGGGCTTCGCTGCCGGACCCTGCGGGCTGTTCCATGCGGGGCTTGAGGGGAATGTGCGCCGAGCTATCGATATTCATGAAGGTGAAACGGTGAATGAGGCGGCGTTGAAGGAGCTGGTTCGCGCGGCGGTGGCGCTGAATCTTGCAGGGAAGAAAAAGAGATAGCGGAGGGAATGATGGAGCCGAAGGAAACGAAGCTGCCCGGTGAGGCGATTGCGCTTTACAACGAGTTTATTCATGGAGACATTAGCCGTCGGGCGTTTATGAGCGGCGTGCAGAAGCTGGCGATTGGCGGGCTTACGGCGGCGGCGATTGTGGAAGGGCTGATGCCGAAGTATGCGGAGGGGCAGCAGGTTTCTCGCACCGATGAGCGGATTAAGGCTTCGTACGAGACGGTGGATTCGCCGCAGGGGAATGGGAAGATTCGCGGATATTTTGTGCGGCCCACCAGCGCGGACACGCGAGAGGCTAAGCCGGCGAAGCTGCCGGGGATTGTGGTGATTCACGAGAATCGCGGGCTGAATCCGCATATTGAGGACATTGCGCGGCGGCTGGCGCTGGCCAACTTTATGGCCTTTGCGCCGGATGGGCTGACTTCGCTGGGCGGCTTTCCGGGCGATGACTACAAGGGCGGGCAGTTGTTCAACAAAATCGACAAGGGAAAGATGTTTGAGGATATGGCCGCGGCGGCGCTGTGGCTGAAGGCGCGGCAGGACGGCACGGGGAAGATCGGCGTGACGGGGTTCTGCTATGGCGGCTCCACCTCCAATGCGCTGGCGGTGCGGCTGGGTGCGGATTTGTCGGCGGCGGTGCCGTTTTATGGCGGGCCTCCGCCGGAGGGGGATATTCCGAAGATTAAGGCGGCGGTGCTGGTGCATCACGGCGAGCTGGATACGCGACTGGCGGCGACGTGGCCCGCGTATGACAAGGCGCTGACGGCGGCGGGGGTTCCGCATGAGGGGTATATCTACCCCGGAGCCGTGCATGGGTTTAACTGCGATGCGACTCCGGAGCGGTATAACAAGCCTGCGGCGGATTTGGCCTGGGGGCGCACGATTGACTGGTTTAACAAGTACGTGCGCGGGTAGGACGGAGCCGCGGCTTATTGCGTTCAGATTTGGAAGGGGATGCCGGTGAGGCGCTCGGCTTCGCGCCAGAGGCGTTCGGCGTCGGCTGCGTTCTGGGCGCGGGGCGGAATCTGCACGCGGGTGGGGTATCCCTTTAACTCAGCAGGGCCGTTGGGGCCGTAATACCCGCCGGACTCGGCTTCGGGAGCGGCGGCGTAGAGCGTGGGCAGCGCTCCCATGGGTGCGTCCTGCGAAAGAAACGGCTTGAGGATGGCAGACAGGATGTGGAAGACGGAAAAGCCCGTGCCGGGGCCGCTGGTCTGGAGATTGGTGATGGCGTAGCCGGGGTGCGCCGAGGTGACGAGGACCGGAGAGCCGATGCGGGTAAGGCGGCGGTGCAGTTCCAGCGCGAAGAGGGAGTCGGCCAGCTTGGATTGGCCGTAGGCCTGCCCCATGGGACTGTAGCGCTGCTCGCTCTGGAGATTGTCGAAGTCGATTTTGGCCATCTTGGTGATGGAGCTGGAGACGACGACGATGCGGCTGCCTGCCTGCGGACGGACATGGGGGTAGAGCAGCGCGAAGAGCGCGAAGGGTCCGAGGAAGTTGGTGGCAAACTGGCGCTCGAAGCCGTCCACGGTGAGCTCGCGCTGGGGGATGGCCATGACGCCGGCGTTGCTGATGAGCAGGTCGATGGACGGGCCGGGGTATACGCTGGAAAACCACGACGCGAACTGGCGGACGCTGGCCTGCGAGGCCAGGTCGAGCACGGCGGGAACGAGGTGGGCGCTGGGAATTTCGCGACGGATGCGGGCGATGGCGTCGTTGGCCTTGTCCATGGAGCGGGCGGGGAGGATGACTTCCGCGCCTTTGCGGGCCAGCTCGCGGGCGGTCTCGAAGCCGATGCCGGAGTTGGCTCCGGTGATGAGTACGCGGCGGTTGGCTTGGCTGGGGACGCGGTCGGCGGTCCATTTTTGCGTTGTCTGCGACATAGGGCGAGTATTCTTGGCTCAGTATCTGTTGGCAATAAGGCACCTTTCTGGCGTGTACTTACCTGGAGGTAACAATGAATCGAGTGGACTGGGAGGCCGCCAACGCAATCTGCGAGAGGCTTTCGCCGGATCAGGATGTGCTGGTGCGGGAGATTGTGACGCAAATCTCTGAAAAATGGACGCTTTGGGTCATGTCCGTGCTGGCTGAGGCCGGGGAGCCGATGCGGTTTTCGCGGGTGATGGAGCACGTGGAGGGCATCAGCCAGAAGTCGCTGACCAAGACGCTGCGGCAGTTGGAAAAGGGTGGGCTGGTGACGCGGATGGTCTTTCCGGAGGTTCCGCCGAGGGTGGAATACAGTATTACCGAGCTTGGCGAAGAGCTTTTGGTTCAGCTACATCCGGTGTGGCTGTGGACGGTGGCCAACGTGGAGCGGTTTGAGGCGGCACGGGCGGGATATGCCGGTAGCGGGCGGAAGAATCCGTGGACGGAGCCGCGGGTGGCTGTCTGAAGCTGTCTGAAAAAGATTGCCGGGTGGAGCGGATTTTTTTGCCAGCCGTGGGGCGGTTATGGTAACTAAATCATTAGTTAGATCGTCTATTTCTTCAGGACGGGGGCGCAAGCGGCTCCGCCCGGACTGGTAACTGGTTTTACGGAATGCCTCCTAAGCCCTCCAATACGCTGACGCCCGCAGAGCTGCGGTTGATGAAGATTCTCTGGACGCGCGGCGAGTCTGCGGTGGCGGACATTGCCGCTGCGGCCTCGGAAGACGGGCCGCTGGCTTATACCTCGGTGCTGACGACGGTGCGCATCCTGGAGCAGAAGGGCTATGTGACGCACCGGCAGCAGGGGCGGGCGTTTCTTTATAGCCCGTGCGTGGCCGAGCAGGAGGCTAGCCGGAGCGAGATTCGGCATGTGCTGGAGCGGTTCTTTGGCAACTCGCGGGAGCGGCTGGTGTTGTCTCTTTTAGGAGATGACGAGATGAGCCCCGAGGAGCTGCGGCGGCTAAAAGAGTGGATTGCGCAGGCGTCTGACGACGAGAACGTTGGCGGAGGGCGGGCGCGATGAACGAGCTTGCAGGCATGATGGATGTGCTGACCGGGAGTGCGGCTTCTGCGCTGGTCTCTGCTGTGTGGCAGGGTGCGTTGCTGGCGCTGATGGTTTGGGCCTGCCTGCGGTTTGTGCCGGGCCTCGGTGTTCCGGAACTGCCCGCGGCGGCGCGGTCGGTGGTCTGGCTCTGCGTTTTTGTGCTGCTGGTGGGGTTGCAGATTGCTCCGATGGCGCTGCATGGCGGGGCTTCGCCAATGTTTGCGGAAAAAGCTCAGCCGGTCTTTCATCTCGATCCCCGGTGGAGCGTGGTGCTGGCGGCGCTTTGGCTGGCGGCTTCGGCGGTTCGCGCAGCGCAGTTGGTGCAGGGAGTTCTACATCTGCGGCGGCTGACGGCTGGCTTGACGGAGGTTCCGCAGGATGCGGAGCTGGCGGCGGTTCTGGAAGAGGCTTCGGCGGGGCGCAGGGTGCGGCTTTGCACCAGCGATGCGATTGCGCGGCCCAGCGTGATTGGGTTCTTTCAGCCGCGGGTGCTGATTCCGGCCAGGCTGCTGGGTGAGCTTTCTGCGAACGAGATGCGGCAGGTGCTGACGCATGAGCTGGAGCATCTGCGGCGCGCCGACGACTGGACGAACCTGTTGCAGAAGGTGGCGCTGGTGGTTTTCCCACTGAATCCTGTGCTGGCCTGGGTGGAGCGGCGGCTGTGCGCGGAACGCGAGCTGGCTTGCGATGACCGCGTACTGGCTGCTGGTGGCGGGCGCAAGGCTTATGCGCTTTGCCTGACGCACCTGGCGGAGTTTGCGCTGCTGGAGCGGGGTTTCTCGCTGGTGCTGGGTGCGTGGGAGCGCCGTCCGGAGCTGGTTCGGCGCGTGCATCGGATTTTGAGCGCGCCTGCGCAGGCTATGAATCGCAGAGCGGCGCTGGGTGTGAGCGGCGGCGTGCTGGCGGCGGCGGTTTGCGGAGCTGTGGCGCTGGCGCATGGTCCGCAACTGGTGAGCTTTGGGCCCATGCCGACTATGGCTCAGAGTACGGAGCCGGTTTCTGGCATAGTTTCAGAACGGCGCGCTTTGCATGAGGGAACGGCTGTGCCTCGGCTTGTGGGTGCTTCAGTGGTGATGGAGCGGCATTCTGTGGTTAAGCCGGTTGCAGTGGTTTCCCACTCTCGCGCCGGAAGGAAGGCGCAAGAATGCGGCACGGTGACTGCGGTGGCCAGGGCAGCACGTAAAGTTGCCGCGCCTGAGGTGAAGCTGGCCGGGTTGCGGATTCCTCCTCCGCCGGGCAACGATGCGTTGCTGGTGATGACGGAGTGGAACGACCTGGGCGGTGCGCAGAAGATGATGCTGACGGAGTTTCACGAGCAGCAGCAGAAGAAGCCAGCCGCGGTTCCGGCGGTGTACCTGGTGGTTACGCCGAACGGCTGGCTGATTGTGCAGATTTAGTTGGATGAATTTCTGGGGCGCGGCTCGATTGCGCTCCTAAACCTGAAACGGAAGCTGAAATAAACCAAGAGAAACCTCAACTGGGAGTGGAACCATGCGCGTGACAACTAATGAATTAGTTTCAAAAGGAAAGATGTTTGCGGCACCTGCCGCTGTGGCGGGAGCCTTTGCTTTGGGAGCTGTGCTGTTTACCGGGCACGGCTCGGTTTTTGCTGCCTCCGGAGCCGGGGTTTTGAATACGGCTTCGCCGCTGGATGAGCAGTCGGTTTCAGCACTCACGGCGCTGGATAAAGCGATGGAAGAGCTGACCAGCCGCGTGGAGCCCGCCGTGGTGAACGTGTCCGTGACGGCGAAGCAGGAAGGCGGCGGAGACGATGCGCAACTGCAGCAGATTCCTCCGCAACTGAGGCAGTTTTTTGGCGGCATGGGGCAGCAGGGTCCGCAGATTGAGCACGGCATTGGCTCGGGCGTGATTCTTACGCCGGATGGCTACATTGTGACCAACGCGCACGTGGTGAATGGCGCGGTGCAGGTGAAGGTGACGCTGCATGACCGGCGTATTCTTGCGGCGAAGGTTGTTGGCGTGGATAAGCTGACTGACCTGGCCGTGATTAAGGTGGAGGCAACGAATCTGCCGACGATTGCGTGGGGCGACTCCTCGAAGCTGCGGACCGGGCAGACGGTACTGGCCTTTGGCAGCCCGTTTGGGTTGAGCGGCACGATTACGCGCGGCATTGTGAGCGCGGTGGACAGGCCGAATCCCTTTGCGGCGGAGGATGCGCGCAAGCCGGGCGGGTATATCCAGACGGATGCGGCGATTAACCCCGGCAACTCTGGCGGTGCGCTGGTGAATGCGCGCGGGGAGCTGGTGGGCATCAACACGGCGATTCTTTCCGAGAGCGGCAGCTTTGCCGGTGCGGGCTTTGCGATTCCTTCGCAGATGGTGCGCTCCACGGCGGAGCAGTTGATGAAGCACGGCAAGATTGAGCATGGCTACCTTGGCATCAGCCTGAATGACGTGACGCCGGAGAATGCTTCGTTCTTCAACGTGCCGGATGCGAAAGGCGCGCTCATTGCGCAGGTGGTACCGGATTCGCCGGCGAGCAAGAGCGGGCTGCACCAGGGCGACGTAGTGCGGCAGGCGAACGGGCAGACGGTGGATACGGGCAGCGCGCTGCAGTTGGCCGTGAGCCAGATGCAGCCGGGAACTCCGCTGAAGCTGGATGTGCTGCGCGAGGGCAAGCCGGTAACGGTGAACATGACCGTAGGCCAGTACAAGGCGAGGACGGACGAGGCAAGCAACAGCGGCGATGCGACGCAGCAGAAGGGCCGCATTGGGCTGGCGGTTGCCGACCTTGATGACGACACGCGGCAGCAGTTGCGCGTGCCGCAGAGCGTGAAGGGTGTGGTGGTGCAGGAGGTGCGTCCCGGTAGTCCCGCGGAGGATGCGGGGATTCAGCAGGGAGATGTGATTCTGGAAGTAAACCGCAAGCCTGCTACGTCCGCGAGTGAGGTTGTTGGGCAGATTCACGCAAGCCCGGCAGGTAAAGATATGCTGCTGCTCATCTGGTCGCGTGGTGGCGCGAGCTATCGCACGGTGCATCCGGATGCTTCGGGAAGTGGGGAGCAGTCGGGGCAGTAAGAGAACGAGGCCGTGGATGCTATGTCCACGGCCTCATTGATTTCAATGCTTATTGTTCTTCGAGAATCGCATGGAGCAGCGGGTGGCGCTTCTTCGCAAAAGGGTTGATGATTGTTACACCTTTCGCCACAAATCCGTCCTGCATATCTTCGGAGAGCAGGATGCGGCAGTCGGCTTCTGCGGCAGCACACAAAATTACAGCATCCCAAAGGCTGAACTGATCGAGCGTTAAGTCCACTGCGCTTAAAAGTGCAGTGGGCGAAGTTTCGGTTACTGCAAAGGCGTTGCGCCAACTCAGGGCTGCGGTACGTGCGGCTGACTGAGTTCGTCCGGCCTTGCGAGTGAGAACCTGAAACAGTTCTCCAAGCACCTGCACGGAAAGCACGATATTGTTTTGCGGAATCGCTTCAATAAGGCTGAGAGTTTCTCGTCTACGCAGTGAACCGTTGGCGCCTTCCGCGTAGACCAGAATGTTGGTATCGAGCGCAATTCTCACGCTTCGTCCTCGTAGAGTTCCTCTCGTGTCCAGCGGCCAATCTGCGTGGTGGGCTGTTTGCGGAGGCGCGTAAAGAGCGCGGCGCGTGCGCCCATTTCTGTTTTTCCTGGAGCCTCAATGGGGGACAGTCTTGCTACAGGCTGGCCATGGCTGGTAACCACATAGCTGCGTCCTTTGCGGACATTCTGCAAAAGTTGCGAGAACTTGCGGTTTGCATCGGCTGCGGAGACAGCTTTTTCCATATTCGTCTCCATGTAGTGATATTCACTACTATAGCGCAGATTCGTTGCTTCTCTGCGAAAATAGAGAAGAATGCTTTCTTTGCAAAATGCGGGTAAACGGTTTGGGGCGCGCGTGCTGTTTATGGACGCGAACTGGTTGATTCGTCCGAAGGAAAAGACGGCGCTGGTGGGCGCGAATGGCACGGGAAAGTCCACGCTGATGAAGGTGCTGGCGGGCGTGGAGCAGCTTGATTACGGCGAGATGCAGCGGACGCGCGGCATGAGCATTGGCTATCTGCCGCAGGAGGGTCTGCAACTCACGGGGCGCACGATTTTCGATGAGTGCCTGACGGTCTTTGACGAGATTCACGCGATGGAGCGCGAGATTGAGCAGCTTGGTGTGCGCATGTCAGAGATTGACCATGCGAGTGCCGAGTATGAGCAGACGGCGGAGCGGTTTTCGCTGCTGCAGGAGCGCTTCCAGGCACTGGACGGCTATGCGCTCGGTGCGCAGGTTGGCTCGGTGCTGATGGGGCTGGGCTTCAGCAAGGAAGACTGGTCGCGGCGCACGGAAGAGTTTTCCGGCGGCTGGCAGATGCGCATTGCGCTGGCGAAGCTGTTGCTGGCCAAGCCGAATCTGCTGCTGCTTGACGAGCCTACGAACCATCTTGATCTTGAAACGCGCAACTGGCTTGAGGAATATCTGAAGGCCTATCCGTTTGGGTACATCCTTATCTCGCACGACCGATATTTTCTTGATGTGACGATTGATCGCACAGTCGAGATATGGAATAAGAAGCTCGGTATTTACAACGGCAACTATACGAAGTATCTGTCGCAAAAGGACGAGCGGAAGGCGCAGCTTGAGGCTGCTTATAAAAATCAGCGCGACCAGATTGAGCATCTTGAGGCGTTCATTAATCGCTTCCGTGCGCAGGCTACGAAGGCGAAGCAGGTGCAGAGCCGCATCAAGGAGTTGGAGAAGATTGAGCGCATCGAGATTCCTGAAGAAGAGCCGGTGATTCACTTCACCTTTCCGCAGCCGCCGCCTTCGGGGCGCACGGTTGTGGAGGCGGAAGGCTTATCGAAGAGCTATGGCGAGAAGCACGTGCTCAAGGATGTTCGGTTCACGATTGAGCGCGGCGACCGCGTGGCGCTGGTGGGCGTGAATGGCGCGGGTAAATCGACGCTCATCAAGCTGCTGACGGGCGTGGAGCAGCCGACGAGCGGCGTGGTGAAGATGGGCCACAACGTTGTCAGCGAGTACTTTGCGCAGGACCAGTACAAGGTGCTGGACCCAGAGGCACGGATGCTGGATGACATTAGCCGTGCGGCGTTGAAGGTGCCTGAGAGTGAGTTGCGTTCGCTGCTGGGATGTTTTTTGTTTCGCGGCGACGATGTTTTCAAGAAGCTTGGCGTGCTTTCAGGCGGCGAGCGGAACCGCTTTGCGCTGGCGCGGATACTTGTTTCGCCGTCGAACTTTCTCTTGCTCGACGAGCCAACGAACCATCTCGATATGCGTGCGAAAGATGTGCTGCTGGAAGCGATTGCCAACTTCAGCGGTACAGTAGTTTTTGTTTCGCATGACCGGTACTTTCTCGACAAGCTTGCGACGCGCGTGCTGGAAGTAGTGGATGGGTCTGTTACCAGTTACGAAGGCAACTACGAAGATTACACACGGAGTAAAGAAGCACAGG
The DNA here is from genome assembly GCF_059115385.1 of Occallatibacter sp. FHG110214_02. Taxonomy (NCBI): domain Bacteria; kingdom Pseudomonadati; phylum Acidobacteriota; class Terriglobia; order Terriglobales; family Acidobacteriaceae; genus Occallatibacter; species Occallatibacter sp. FHG110214_02. The sequence continues at coordinate 74,887 of NZ_JBZYWK010000001.1, forward strand.
CCACCGGCATTGCCGATACTGCAGCTTCGGCCTTGTATCAGGGCACGACTTCAGTCGTGCCGAAAACTCCGCAAGACAGCAACGGGGCTTTAGCCCCCGTAGACAGTAAGCCAGAACCAGAGCTTGCAAAGGAAAAGCCGAAGCGGCTGAATCCCATCAAGCAGAAGCAGATGGAAGAGCGCTGTGCGTTTCTTGAAGAAGAGATTCCGCGCATTGAGTCTTCGATTGCTACGACGGAAGAGCAGCTTGGCGTCTTTGTCTCTGCGCAGGAGACGCAGCGGCTCACTACACTTGCGGAAGACCTGCGCGGGCAGCTTGCATCGCTTACTTCCGAGTGGGAAGAGCTGATGCTGCAGCTGGAAGAGCAGTCGGCTTAGTAGTTGTGCCTGTCGGTGGCGAAGTAGGCGAGCGCGATGACTGGCAGCACGAGGCCGATGAGGGATGCAAGGTGCCAGCCTCCGTGGGCGTAAGCCCATGCGCCTAACGCGGAGCAGATGGCTCCGCCTGCGAAGAACGTTGCCATGAAGAGCCCGTTGAGGCGGCTGCGGTATTCCGCACCGAGCGAATAGATGGCGCGCTGGCCGATGACGAGGCTCGACGCCACTCCGAAGTCGAGCAGGATGGCTCCCAGTGTGAGCAAGGCAATGGACGCGAAGCTGCCGCTGTGCAGGATGCGTGTGAGCAGGAAGCCAGCAAAGACGGAGGACATCGCAAGGCCTGTTGCAATGCGGCTGTGGCCGCGGTCGGCGAGTGTTCCGGCAAGCGGTGCTGCGAATGCTCCTGCTACGCCTGCGAGTGCGAAGAGTGCGATGCCGCGCTGCGAGAGATGGAACTGCGAGCCTGCCAGTAACAGCGGCGAAGTGGTCCAGAAGAGCGAGAAGGCTCCAAAGAGCAAGGCTTGGTAAAAGGCGCGGCGGCGCAGGATGGGCTGCGTGCGATAAAGCCACTGCATGGAGTGCAGCAGCGCGCCGTAGTGCTTGCCCGCTGCGGGTTGCCACGGCGGCATTAACGTTGCAATGGCGAGCCCGATAAGCGCCATGAGCGCCGCGCCGATGTAGAAGATGGCGTGCCACCCCCACAGGTCTGTGACAAAACTGGCGACGGGGCGCGAGAGCATGATGCCGATGAGCAATCCGCTCATTACTTGGCCGACGACGCGGCCACGCATGTGTTCCGGCGCAAGATGCGAGGCGTAGGGCACGAGGATTTGCACGGCTGTAGAGCTGAGGCCGATGAAGAGCGACGCGGTGAGGAATGCCGCGGTATGCATAGCGATCCCCGCAACGAGCAGCGCGATGCAACTGATAGCCAGTGCGGAAAGAACGAGCCGCCGCGTTTCAATCAAGTCGCCGAGCGGCACAACAAAGAGCAGCCCGAGGCCGTAGCCGATTTGCGTAAGTGTGACGATGAGGCCGGCGGTGCTGATATCCATGCCGAGGGCCTGCGCAATGGGCCCGGCGATGGGCTGCGAGTAATAAATGTTGGCTACAATGATGCCGCAGGCCACGGCAAGCAGCATGAGCACGCCACGCGGTACGGTATGCGTGGAGTGGGCTTCGGCTGCGGGTTGGGTGGATGCGGTACTCATGAATGCGTTTTGCGCGAAAGCGCTGTCTTTATAATTGGATGAATCGTCGGTTAGTTAGATTCCCGAAGCTCATTTGTTATCCCACATTTCAAAAGCGAGATGCGCGGCATGCGCATTCCATACGTGGCGGATGCCTGGCTGCAGTTCGCCGCATGCGCAGTGCTCGTGCATAATCAAGATACGATGGCACTTTTGTGGAATCCTGAGAGCTGGTCGAAGCGGCTGGCTGAGTTGGAGGCGCGGTCTGGTGATCTGAAGGCCGCTCCGTTGCGCCGTGACGTTCGCTCGTTGGGGATTCTGCTGGGCGAAGTGCTGCGCGAGCAGGCCGGGGACGAGCTGTTTGAGGCCGTTGAGGCGCTGCGCAAGGGAACGATTCGCCGGCGTGCGGCGGAGGCGCGGCACAATCGCAAAGAGGCTACGCGGCAGGATGCCGAAGCGCTGAAGCTGGTGCACAAGCTGGACGTGGAGCAGGCGGTACTGCTGACGCGTGCCTTTGCGTTCTACTTTGAGCTCATCAATCTTGCGGAAACGAATCATCGCAAGCGCCGCAGGCTGGCCTTGCAGCTTACCGGTGAGACGGCTTTGCAGCGCGGCTCGCTGGCGGGCACCCTTGCCGCAATGAAGCGCGTGGGCATCCGTGCTGAGGAAGCGCTGGAGTGGCTGAACCGCGTGCTGATTGTGCCGGTGTTTACGGCGCATCCCACGGAGGCGGCGCGGCGCAGCGTGATGGTGAAGCGGCGGCGCATTGGCGAGTTTCTTGCTGCGCTGGATCGCATGCCGATGGCGCCACAGGACCTTGCGCGGCTGGAAGAATCGATTCGTGCGGAGATTACGAGCCTGTGGCAGACGGATGAAGTGCGCTCGCACAGACCCACGGTGTATGACGAAATTAAGATGGGGCTCGATTATTACGATGTCTCCATCTTTGCCACGCTGCCTGCGCTTTACCAGGAGATTTCCGAGGCGCTGCGTGCGGTTTATGGGTTGAGCATTGAGGCGCATGAGCTGCCGCAGGTGTTGCGTTTCGGCTCGTGGATTGGCGGTGACCGCGATGGCAATCCGTTTGTCACGCCGGAGGTGACGAGCGATTCCATTCGCATGGCGCGGGCACATCTGCTGGCGTATTACCGGCAGCAATTGGAGCGCGTGATTAACCTGTTGACGTCGAGCGCGCAGCAGGTTCCGGTGAGCAAGGAGCTTCGCAAGCGGCTGGATGAGTACATTGACCAGTTGCATGTTCCGGCGGAGCAGGTTTTTGGCGCGCAGTTTGAGTTTGAGATGTACCGCCGCTTTGCGCTGTGTGTAAAGGCGCGTGTGCGCAGGACGCTGGAGGCAACGGGCGGCGGCGCGGCTCCGCCGTGGAGAGATGTGGTGGCGCAGGGCCACGAGCTGTTGGCCCAGGCGCTGCCTGCGTATGGCTCGGCGCGTGAGCTGCTGGACGATCTTGAAACGCTGCGGAGTTCGCTTGCGGAGAATCGCGGGCTGCGCATTGCGCGCTCGCAGATTGACCCGCTGATCCTGGCTGTGCGTACGTTTGGGCTGCATCTGCATACGCTCGATATTCGGCAGCATGCAAAGATTCATGCGCAGGCGCTGAAGGAAGCGAGTGCCGATGCCATTGCGCCGGAGTTGCCGGGCGGCCTTTCGGAAGAGACGGCGAATGTGCTGGAAACGCTGCGCGTGGTGGCGGAGGCCAAGCAGAACGGCTCGCCGGAAGCGATTCGGCAGTATGTGATTAGCGGCGCCTCCAGTGTGGAAGACGTGCTGACAGTGGTGCGGCTGGCGCGACTGGGCGGCGTGCATGTAGCGGGTTCCAAGCATGACCCCGGCTTGATGCCGGTGCCGTTGTTTGAGTCGATTGAAGATTTGCGCAATGCTCCGGCCACATGCCGCGAGCTGTGGTCACGGGCGGATTATCGCAAGCTGCTTGCGTCCTGGGATAACTGGCAGGAAGTGATGCTGGGCTACTCCGACGGCAACAAGGATGGTGGCATGCTGACGAGCACGTGGGAGATTTTCCGCGCGCATCGCGATCTGCATGAAGTGGCGCGGGAATGCGGCGTGAAGCTGCGGCTCTTTCACGGGCGCGGCGGCACGGTAGGACGCGGCGGCGGGCCAACGCATCGCGCCATCTTTGCGCAGCCTAAGGATGCCTTTGAAGGGCAGCTTCGCATTACGGAGCAGGGCGAGGTTTTGAACTTCAAGTATGCGGACGAGGTGCTGGCGGAACGCAATCTTGAATTGATGATTGCGGCTTCGCTGGATGCGCTGGCGCGTCCGAATGCACGCGACCCGAAGGGGCACTTCAGCGGCATTATGAAGCCCACGTGGGAAGCAGCGCTCGATGAGTTGTCAGAGATTTCGTTCAAGTTTTATCGCGAGAACATTCTCGATAATCCCAGCGTGATTACTTACTTTGAGGAATCGACGCCGGTGGGTGAACTGGAGCAGGCGAAGATTGGCTCGCGGCCCTCGCGGCGCAAGGCTACGCGGAACATCTCGGACCTGCGCGCCATTCCGTGGGTCTTTGGATGGACGCAATCGCGCTTGCTGGTGCCGGCGTGGTTCGGCGTGGGCTATGCGATGGAGCAGTTCCTCAAGAAGCGCGGCGCGGTAACGCTGCTGCGCGAGATGGCGCGGGAGTTTCCTCTGTTCATCGACCTCATTCGCAACGTGGAGATGGCGCTGGGCAAGGCCGACCTCGCTACGGCGAAGCTGTATTCCACGCTGGTGGAAGATAAGAAGCTGCGCGAACAGGTGTACGGCATGCTGGAGGATGAGTTCCATCGCAGCGTGAAGGCGGTTCTTGCCATCACCGGGCAGAAGGAACTGCTGGAAGGCAACCAGGTGCTGGCTACTTCGATTCGCCTGCGCAATCCTTACGTGGACCCGATGCACTTGATTCAAGTGGATATGCTGCGGCGCAAGCGCAATGGGGAGAATACGCCGGAAGTGAACCGCGCAATTGCCGCGACGATTAGCGGCATTGCTGCGGGCCTTCGCAACACGGGTTGATTCTTTCCGCGCTATTTGGCCGGACTGTTTCATCAGGGACGCCTATGTCGTACCGCAAGCTGCAGTGGCTTTTTCCGGTTGCTGTTGCCGTGCACAATGCCGAGGAAGCGCTTACCATGCCGCGATGGGTGCATGAGCATTGCGGCATGCTGCCGTTTTGCCCGCAGGCAGGGCCGCTTCGGCTTGCGTTGCTGGTGTCTGCACTTGCCGCGTTTGCTGTGACCACTCTGAGCGCAAGAAACGGCAAGCAGAGCTTTGCGGCTTACCTGCTCTTTGGCGGCATGTTTACGATGCTGCTGAATGTCTTCGTGCCACATCTGCCGGCGACGCTGCATTATCGGCAATACACGCCGGGCGTGATTACTGCTGTGGCAATCAATCTTCCTCTGATGAGCTATTTGATGGTGCGGGGTGTTCGCGATGGGTGGGTGAGCGGACGCAAGGCCTTCGCTTATGCCGTACTGGTTCCGCTAGCCATCGGAGGGGCGATTTTTGCGTTCTTCCGGCTTGCTTCCTGATTAGCCTCCATGAGGCAAATGCGTCCATGCGCTTGCCACATGGAACCCTCGCGGTCTACCCTGTCTGCATGCGTCGATGTCGCTAACGCCGATCTGGTGCGAGTGCCGACGCTGACGTGTGCCCTGATTGCGCGCGTATTTTCCCGCCTGACCTGCTCCACCATTCCCTGAACACAAATTGGATTTTTTCGAGAATAGCCGGGAGATTTCCCGCCGAAATGAGGAGAACACAATGGCGCGCATTGCAGCGAATATTACTGAACTCATCGGAGGCACGCCGCTGGTCAAGCTGAACCGCTTGTCCGCGGGCCTGCCCGGAACCGTGGTGGCCAAGCTTGAGAGCCGCAATCCGCTGGCCAGTGTGAAAGACCGCATTGGCTTTGCCATGATTGACGCGGCGGAGAAGGCCGGCAAGATTACGCCGGGCGAGACTGTGCTGATTGAGCCCACCAGCGGCAACACGGGCATTGCGCTTGCGTTTGTGGCGGCGGTGAAGGGCTACAAGCTCATCCTCACCATGCCGGAGACGATGTCCGTTGAGCGGCGCGTGCTGCTGAAGGCTTTTGGCGCGGAGATTGTGCTGACGCCCGGACCGAACGGCATGAAGGGCGCTATCGCCAAGGCCAACGAGATTAAGGAAAAGACCCCCGGCGGCTTTATCCTGCAACAGTTCGACAACCCGGCCAACCCGGCGATTCACGTAGCGACGACGGGGCCCGAAATCTGGACCGACACGGACGGCAAGGTGGATATTCTCATCTCCGGCGTGGGCACGGGCGGCACCATTACCGGCATTGCCAGCTACATCAAGCCGCTGAAGCCGGAGTTCAAGGCCATTGCTGTGGAGCCGGTGGACAGCCCCGTGCTGAGCGGCGGCAAGCCGGGCCCGCACAAGATTCAGGGCATCGGAGCAGGCTTTGTGCCGTCGATTCTCGACACCAAGCTGATTGACGAAATCGTCCAGGTGACCAACGACGAGGCCATCGACATTGCCCGCCGCGCCCCGAAGGAAGAAGGTATCTTCATTGGCATCTCGTCCGGCGCGGCTCTGGCTGCGGCGCTCAAGGTGGCGGCTCGTCCGGAGAGCGAAGGCAAGCTGATTGTGGCGATTCTGCCCGACTTCGGCGAGCGCTACTTGTCGAGCGTGCTGTTTGACGCGCTGCGGCAAGAGGCTCTGGCGCTGCCTACGGAAACGGTTACGGTGTAAGAACAGGGGATAGGGTGTCGGGTATAGGGTATAGAAAAAGCTCTTCGCTATCAGCCGGATGTGCAAACATCGGGCTGTTGAGTGCAAAAGACGCTGGCTCTTCCACTCCCTGTACCCGATACCCGATACCCTGTACCCTGACTTATGTTCCAACGTATTCGCGAAGATATCCGCTCGGTCTTCGAGCGCGACCCGGCTGCTCGTTCGTGGCTTGAGGTTGTTACCTGCTACCCCGGCCTGTGGGCGGTGTGGCTGCATCTGCCCGCGCATGGGCTTTGGCATGCGGGGCTGCGGTTGCCTGCGCGCATTTTGTCGCAGATTGCGCGGTTCTATACCGGTATTGAGATTCATCCCGCCGCTACGATTGGACGGCGTTTGTTCATCGACCACGGTATGGGCGTGGTGATTGGCGAGACAGCCGTGGTGGGCGATGACGTGACGCTCTACCAGGGCGTAACGCTGGGCGGAACAGGCAAGGGACACGGCAAGCGGCATCCTACTATCTCGAACGGCGTGTTCATCGGCAACAACGCCAATGTGCTGGGCAATATCACCATCGGCGAAAACTCGCGGATTGGCGCAGGCTCGGTGGTGCTGGCGGATGTGCCGCCGAACTCCACTGCCGTGGGCGTGCCGGCGCATATTGTGTATAGCAACGGCGAGCGCGTGCTGATTCTTGACCCGCATGACATTAAAGACCCGCTCTCCGATGCGTTGATTGCGCTTTCTGACCGCGTGGATGAGCTGGAGGCAAGGCTGGGAGCGACGGCAGCACAAAAGCCGTTTGCCGCCGAAGAGGCTGACCGCTCGGCATACCGCAAGGAGCTTTCGCAGCTTGCGGAGTATGTGTCGATGGGTGAAGGCATCTAAATCTTAAATATAATTTCTATGGTATATTCCATCTATGTCATATGAGGTGGAAGTCTCGGACGAGTTTAAAGACTGGTACGAGCCGCTTTCACTGGAAGAACAGCTTAGTGTCAGGCAATCGGTAACAATGCTTGCAGATGCCGGGCCAGCTTTAAGCTTTCCGTATAGCAGCGGTATTGAGGGATCAAAATACGGACATATGCGCGAGCTGCGAGTTCAACATCAGGGACGGCCATATCGGATTCTCTATGCCTTTGATCCCAGGCGAGCCGCATTTTTATTGATTGGCGGCGACAAAACAGGGGACGATCGCTGGTACGAACGAATGATCCCAAAGGCAGACTCTATTTATGAGCGGCATCTGCAGGCATTAGAGCGAGAACATCGGGTTGAGGACAAGCGAAAGCATTCCCGGTAAACCGATCACGCGAAGAAGGATGGAGGGGCACATGGCGATCAAGTGGGACGATCTCAAGCACAAGGGTTCTCCGGAACAGCGTGCGAAGGCGGAGCAGGAAGCACGTGCTGAACTTGAGCGCATCGGCTTTTACAAACTGCGCCAGGCACGCCAGCAGACACAGGTAGCTGTGGCGAAAAAGCTTAAGATTGCGCAGGGTGCGGTTTCGCGGATGGAGAGGCAGTCGGATTTTCTGCTGAGCACGCTTCGTGAGTATGTGGGCGCGCTGGGAGGGCAGTTGGAGTTGCGGGCTATTTTTCCGGATGGTGATTTCGTGATTGAGACGCTGACCCAGGAAAAGCCGGTGAAGAAGAGCCCGGCCCGTGCCAAAACTGCGGGCCCTAAGGCTACTGCCGCTCGTTAGCAGCTAATATTTCTGGCCCCATCCGAACGAATTTTCAAAATGCACAATCTCCGGCTTGTGGCCGGGGAGCAGGTAGACGCTCATCACGTCAAAGCGGACTGCTGGAAGCGTTTCACGCGAAGACTGCCGCAGATAAGCCCGCGCCAGCCTTCGCAGCGTCATGCGTTTGTGTTCGTCTACGGCGGACTCGGCAGGTGTAAGGTCGCGGGCGGTGCGGGACTTCACCTCAAAGAAGCAAAGCGTCTCGCCCTGCCATGCGATGAGGTCCACATCGCCGCGCACGTGTCCGGCAGACCAGCGGCGCGCTACGACGGTGTATCCCTTGCGAAGCAGATGGAAGAAGGCGGCGTCTTCTCCGCGCATGCCTGCGGCTAAATGGGCAGGCGTTGCGTCGCGGCGGCGCGTCACAGCATCCAGCACAGCAACCGTGCGCTCAAGCAGCGCAACACGCATGGATGTGGGGAGCATTGTTTCTCATTGTGAGGGCGATTCGCGGCGGTTGCAAGCGTAAAAAAGAAAGCGGAACCGCCCGGAGGCAATCCCGCTTCGTTGGTAGTGCGAAGGCCCGATATGCCCGCACAAAATTGATGTTGTTTTACTCCGTCTCGTCAACGACGGCGGCGTCAGGCGCGTTGGCCTTGACCGACTCGATGCCGTGATCGCGGCTCTCTTCGGTCTTGTAGCCCTGGCTGGTGCCGATAATCTCGTGGTTGCCGGCCTTGAGGTTGAAGCGGAAGTGGCCGGCCTTGTCGGTCAGCTTGGTGTAATGCGCGTCAATCGTGGCATTTTTCTTCACGGACGCGATGCCGTTCTCTGCCGAGGGCTTGGCCTTGTACATTTCGCTGGAGAGGATAATCTCGCCATTGCCGGCCTTGAGATGGAAGTAATACTCGCCATCCTTGGCTTTCTTAATCTCAAACTTGCCTGCCATTCTTTACCTCGCCTGAAAAATCAAAAGATAGGGGGGAGCATCTGTTCTGTTTAGTTGCGCACAAATAGCCATAAGTTGTACGGCTGCCGACAAATCGCCGGTAACCGTACAAGTCCGTGTGCGGTACGGAAAAGAGGGGAGGCTAAACGAGCTTGCCGAGAACGGACGTCAGAAGCGAACCGGCATCAGGGGCCGGCGTTGCTCCGGGCTGGCCGTCTGCGGTTACATGTCCGGCTGCAATGGTGTGGTTCAGCAGCACGGGAAGCACGGTTCCGAGGCCGGACTTGATGGTGTCAGCAGACATGCCGGTGCGCGCGGCTACATTGTCGATGAGGCCAGTGCCGGCAAGCGCGGACTCAATCGTGTTGGGGTCAATTGCACTTGTGTTGCCGCTGGCGATATCCGAAATCAGGCTGCCGGCGCCGTTCTGCTGGAAGGACTGGATGAGGTTGCCAATGCCACCCGTGCCGCCGAGCTCCTGCAGCAAGCCGCCCGCAACGGCAGAGTGATCGACCGCGCCACCGCTGTTGCCGCCTGCAAGTCCGCTCACCAGATTTGTTACCGCGTCAAAAATGCTCATAATCTTACTCCCCTTTCAAAAAACCCATATTTTGGGCTGGAACACAATATAACGTCAGATGTAAAGCTGGTCGATGAAGGTTGTACAAATTTTTGCCGCACAAGCATTTCCCGGAACTTCGGGACAGCACGGAGAATTTTTTTTGCATCTGAATACTCAGTGCGGTACGATTTGGGACTCGGGCCGGGTATTCCTTAATTTCAAGAGCCTGATTCTCCCCATCAGGAAGGATGGAAGTACATGAAAGCGAAATTTCTGGTTGCAGCGGCAGCCGCGTTAATTCTGGCTCCGTTGGCGATTCACGCGCAGGCCCCCGCCGGCGCAACGGGCAAGTGTAAAGACGGTACATACACGACGACTCCCACGAAAAAGGGCGCCTGCCGTGGCCATAAAGGTGTAGATACATGGCTCGCGGCTGCCCCTGCTCCCGCCGCCGCTGCCCCTGCTGCTGCTCCGGCAGCCAAGCCCGCAGCTCCTGCTGCAACTCCCGCCCCGGCCCCGACGCCTGCTGCTACCCCGGTTGCCAAGCCCACCACCACCAAGGCAGCCAAGGCCCCCAAGACCGTTGCCCCTGGCGGCGGCCCCGGAGTGGTTTGGGTGAATACCGGCACCAAGGTTTACCACTGCTATGGCAGCGACCCTGCTTACGGCACCACCAAGGCCGGCAAGTATGAGAGCGAAGCCCAGGCCAAGGCCGACGGCGCTCGCGCCGCCCGCGGCAAGACCTGCTCGGCGAACTAAGCATTCCTTCGCAGCGCAAGACAAAAGGGCCGGAGCAATCGCTCCGGCCCTTTGATGTTGGGTTTCTCATTGCAGATTGAACGTACATAGGCGTTCCCGCCTCTCCTTTGTGAAGAGAGGCGGGACAACAAGCTATGCGCTGGCGGTCGCCAGTTCGCCGACGTGCTCTTTCTCCAGCTCTGTCAGCACCTCTTCCAGAATGTCGAGCGCCACGGTGGCCTCTTCTTCCGTGAGGACGAGCGGCGGGCATAGGCGAATCGTCGTTTCGCCGCAGCCCAGCACCATCAGGCCGCGCTCAAAGGCCAACTCTTCCACCTTGTTGCGAATCTCGGTGGCGGGAGCCTTGGTGGCCTTGTCCTTCACCAGCTCGATGCCAATCATCAGGCCGCGTCCGCGCACGTCGCCGACCAGAGGATGCGTCTTCTTCCAGCCTTCAAGGCGTTCCAGCATCTGCGCGCCAACCTTGGCTGCATTGGCAATGCCTTCGCGCTCCAGGATGTCGATGGTTGCCAGCGAGGCCGCAATCGAAATCGGGTTGCCGCCAAAGGTGGAAGCATGCGAGCCGGGAAGCCAGTCCATAATCTCGGCCTTGGAGATGCAGATGCCGAGCGGCATGCCGCTGGCAATACCCTTGGCGCTGGTGATGATGTCGGGCTCCACGCCGGTGTGCTCAATGGCCCACCACTTGCCGGTGCGGCCCGCGCCGGACTGCACTTCATCGGCTACGAGAAGGATGCCGTGCTTGTCGCAGATGCGGCGCAGCTCGCGCATGAAGTTTGTTGGTGCGACAACGTAGCCGCCTTCGCCCTGGATGGGCTCTACGAAAATAGCTGCTACTTCCTCGGGAGGCAGAGTGGTCTTGAAAAGCTTCTCTTCGATGTAGCGTGCGCAGTTGAGCGCCCACTCTTCCTGCTCGGCTTCGGTTCCGTTGCAGTTGCGATACACGTAGGGATACTGGATGTGCGTGACGCCGGGAATCAGCGGAGCGAAGCGGCGCTTCTGCTGCGGCTTGGAGCCAGTGAGCGACAACGCGCCCATGGTGCGTCCGTGGAATGCGCCGTAAAACGCAATCACGTGCTGCCGCTTGGTGTGGTAGCGGGCCAGCTTCAGTGCGCACTCAACAGCCTCCGCGCCGCTGTTGCCGTAGAAAACCTTATGCGGCCCCTTCATGGGGGCAATCTCGGAGAGCTTCGCGGCCAGGTCCGTCAAATGTTCGTCGTAAAAGTCCGTGCCGGAGATGTGAATCAGCTCCGTGGCCTGCTTTTGAATGGCGGCAACCACTTCAGGATGACAATGCCCGGTGGAAGTGACGGCAATGCCAGCAGCAAAGTCGAGAAACTCATTGCCGTCCACGTCTGTGATGCGAATGCCGCGGCCGCTCTTGGCCACCAGCGGATAGCTGCGCGTGTAGCTGGGCGAGATAAGCCGCGTGTCGGCTTCCACGGCGGCCTTGGCCCTGGGGCCCGGCAGAGCGGTAACAAGCTTCGGTCCAAACTGTGCGTGCAATTCCTGCTTCGACAAACTGAGCTTCGACATAATCTTCCATTCCTCTCGCGTTGGCGGGCGCAGGCGTGCGTGCAGAGGTGCCGCATCCGCGCTGGCCCATGGGGTCAACGGGGCCGGATTCGCAAAAAAGAAGAAGGCGTGGAAATACGCGAACCCGGAATATAGGCGAGGATCTTCGGCGGACCTTACAGCAAAATTTAATCGCCGCCGAAGAGGCTAGGTCGCGTGCGGGTAGGCAGCACACGGAGATAACGGCGAGGTCGCGCGTTGTCACTGGTCCGGCGTGCGGACTCAAAGCGAAACGCGGATTGTGCGCGTGTGTGCATGATTGCCTGTTGGCAGAAGAATAGCACAGAAGGGACAGGGGATAGGGGTGGGATGCAGTTCTGCGAACTTCGGGTGCCCCCCGGTCCGTAGCATTTGGGGACCGGGGGATACCAATACCGTTAGTTTTCCCGCTTTACGTTCTCACCAATCGTCGTTCACCCACAAAATTAGCGGGTGTCATCCTGAACGAAGCGCATTGGGCCCCACGAAGTGGGGTAGGCGGAGTAAAGGATCTGCGGTTGTCTTTTATAGTTTTGCTTTTTACAGGCTTTTCGTCTTTTGCAGCTTTAGCCGTGTATCTAAAACCCGGTACCCCAAACCCTACACCCTGTCTTTAAAACGGAAACAGTTGCTCCGACTCCTGCCTGACACGCAGAATCTTCGCCTTGGGACGCGGCATGGCAACACCCACCGCAGGCTCGTCGTTCGAGAGCATCGCAGCGATTTCGCGCAATTCTGCGCGGGCGCGGCCAATGGTCGCTTTTACTGCTTCATTGGTAGACGTGGCCGCTTGCGGCGCTGGCGTTACAGCCTGCACCTTGGGCGTGGAAGCAATTGCGGGCGCGGGAGCAACCGCGGCAGCGCGAACGGCCTGCTTCGGCGCAGTCTCCAGCACCTGCTTTGCCCCGGCAATCGTATAGCCCTCGGCATGAACGAGCCGCTTGATTTCAAGCGCCAGCTCTACCTCGCGGCGGCGATAAAGCCGCTGCCCGGTGCCGCTTTTATTGGGCTTCAGTTGCGGAAACTGTGTCTCCCAGAAGCGCAGAACATAGGTTTCTACACCGCAAATACGCGCCACATCCCCGATTTTGAAGTAAAGCCGGTCGGGAATAACGGGAGTTTCAGGAGCAGCGTGTTTTTTTAATGCTTGAGCCATCTATATGTGAGCGCAGGCGCATCCGGAACGCCATGCTTCCTTCGCAGTATAGGACAGGGTTTGCATCAGGATGGCAGCACATTTCCCGAAAGGGAACCAAACTGTCCACTCCCCACCGCGCATTGTTATCACGATCTTTCGCTCAACGGCAGCCTGGGTCCGTTCATCTTGGTCATAAGCCGCATAGTCCATTCCCTGCAGGAACTTTTCAATGGATTGAATGCTGGCCGGAATGTCCTCAAGATACTGCTGCGTGTCCTCAAAAGGCATCGACTGCCTCACGAATGACACGAGCGCGGACGCGCTCGCGCAGGGCCTCGGCGAGCGCCAGATCAACCTCGACGCCGAGAATGTCGGCAAGGCGGCGCTCCAAATGCACCATATTCAGGAGCGTCAGCCGCCGTGAACGGTCAAAATCCTCCACCAGGTCAACATCCGAATTCTCATTGGCCTCGCCCCGCGCCACCGAGCCAAACAGGCGCAGATGGACAATGCCAGCGTCCTGCAACCCCTGCTGGTGCTGCCGCAAAGTCTGCATGACCGATTCCCTGTCCATACGGGCATTTTGACTTAGTTGCGGCATGAAGTCCGCTGCCTGAAAGTCACTGTTTCTTCAGAATTGCCGCACTCTTCTCGCTCGCAACAATCGCCGCCTCAAACTTACGAAACTCCGCAGCCTTCGCCGGCGGAATCTCCACATCGCGCACAATGTACTCGCTTTCGTAGTGCAGCGTGCTTCCTTTTGCGGTGACGCTCGATTTGTAACTCGCAAAGCCTGTATCCACGCTGACCGGCTCCGGCGCATCATCCACGGTGTAACCCGCGGGCAGCGCTACATCAAAGCTGTCGCGCCATGTGCCCGGATGCCCGATCTCAATTGGATACTCCCGCTGCTTGCCCGACATCACATCCGCCACCACATGGGCATGCGAGCCAACAATGCGCGGCCTCAGCAGCAGCAGCGTTCCCGCCGAGTGCGCATAGTTCGCCGCCGAAACTTTCACTGTCAAATCAAGCGGCTTTTCCAAATCATTTACCGAGGCAAACTGGTAGTCCTTGAAGGCAAGCCCCGGCAAATCCGCGCCTAGCCGCCGCTCCATCTGCTCATGCAGCTCCTTCGCGTCGGTGTACTTGATGTCCATGCGTTCGCGCTGCGCGTCATCGCCAATGCGCTCTTCGCGAATCTCGCCGGAAAGCGAGCCATCCGCTGCCAGCGTGAACTCGCCCTTGCGCGTCATGCCGCCGGACTCCGGCGGAAGCACGGGCATGCGCAGCACCTGGCTGTTTTCGCCATCGGCAATGTTGCCATACGCCCCTTGCAACTCCGCGCGAATCAGCCCCACCGGCGTCCATTCGTCGGTGGGATCGAAGATCAATAGCGTCTTCCCCTGCGGCGTTTTTGTTGTCGCCGCCAGCCGAGGGTCTTTCTCATCCGCAGGCAGCTCAATCGCCGTAATCATGTGGTTGCCAATCAGCGATGGAGCCTTGGGGTCGATAATCCCGCGCCGGCTGTCCACATGCAGGTAGTAGGCGTGCACGCCAACAGCCTGCAGCATGGAGATCAGCAGCGTGGTCTTGTCCTTGCAGTCGCCATACTTGTTGCGATAAATATCGCCCGCCCAATGCGCCTGCCACCCACCTACGCCGGTCTCCACCACAAAGTAGCGAATGTTCTTCTGGATGTAGTCCGTAATGCGCTGCAACTTGGTGTAAAGGTCTGGCGCTCCCGCGGTCAGCTCCTGCGCCTTTGCCGTAATCTCCGGCGTAGGGTCGGGCCTGTGCTCTTCGAGGCCAGCCTGCCACAACCCAAGCGCGCGCCACTGCGCATCCGCGCCTTTTACGGCAGTCGCGCCCCAGCTTACGCTCATGCGTGCCGCTAGCGCACGCCACGGCGGAACCGAGCGCACATCTTCCAGGTCCAGCGCCGGCATGTCGTGAATCTCCCAGCGCAGATGATTCGCGGCAACCTCGGTTGGCTTCATCTCCTCATGTCCGCGCCATGAATCGGAGTAATGCCCACCCGCCGGCAGCGCCAGCTCCAGAGCCTCGAAAACCACCGGAATTGCGTACTGAATCGACCAGTCCTCTTCCGACATGTAGGGACGCAACTGCTGCTCGGTTTCGCAGGCCACCACCGCGCCGGGGTCCGCGCCCGGCGGGTTTACAACCCGCATCCGCTCGGTGAACTGCAGCACTGCTCCATCTGCCAGCCCACGGTCGGTAAAGTCCTCGTCCTTGGCCTGAAATTGCTTTCCATCCGCCGCCAGCGTCCATGCGTGAAATGCGTTCAGCTTCGAGTCCACGTCATAGGAAGCCGAGCAGTGCGCGTAATCGCGACCCTGCGGCTTCAGAATGCGCACAGCATAGCGCTCGCGCTCCACGGCGTGGTTCTGCTCATCCACCGTAATCACGTACTCGTCATACAAAAGCACAGCGGCAGAGTTCTTCGCAGAGTCCGGAGTAGCTGTCCTGGCAGCAGCCAAAGCCCAATCCGGCGCGGGCATATTTTTCTCTTTCGCCCATGAGGGCGTGCAAGCCAGCAATACCGCGCAGCCAATCGCCACGTGTGGAATCATGGCCTGATACTTTCGTCCCTCGTCCTTTGTCACTCGTCCCTCGCCTCAGTTGCCCTTAGCCGCTGTAGTCAGCACCACCTGCTGCTGGTCGCTCGCGGCTACTTTCTGGTAAAAGCCGCGCAGGTCCTGGTACTGATCGGCGGACAGGTACGTAAATCCCCGCGCAAGCTGCCGCGTCACGGAAATCTGCCCCGGAGCCTGCGTAATCTTTGTCCCAAGCACGGCTTTCTGTGCCATCGCAATATGGTTGTCCTGCGGCGCGCCTTCCACCTGCAGTCCAGCGGGCAGGTGATACGTAACCTGGTCCGTCACAAGGCTTGCGTAATGCATATCCACGGGTTCCTGCCGCGTAGGTTCGGAGACAAATGGCTGCTGAGCGCGCGACTCAAAGAAGAAGCCCGGCAGTATGGCGCGCTTACCCACAGAGGAGCCCAGCGTGCCGCTTATTTTCACAACCGCCATCAGGTTCTCGTTCTCGTCGTCGAGCGCAAGGAAGTGATCGACATGCGCTTCCACGCCCTCGGGCATAACCTGCCGCAGTGTGCGGTCATAGCGTTTTTTCAGTTCATCCGTGTCGTTTTCAAGCGCCACCTGCCGCCAATAAAGCGCCTCTTGCCCGCTCATCACAAAGCGCAGGCTGCCGGTAACTGAGCCGTTTGCCTCCAGCGTCACATCCCCCACGCGCGTCAGTGCGTTCATGGAGTAAGGCTGCAGCGGAGTGGTAAACGCGTTGCGCCCATCAGCAACCTGGCGAACGCCGCCGGCTCCCTGGTGGGTCCACTTCACCAACTGGAAGGGGCACATTTTTTCGCCGGGGTCCAGCACGTAGTCCTTGCCACCTGTTGTTAAGAGGACCACATCGTTGTCCAGTTGGTTGAAGTTGAGGTAGTTCGGCTGAAACAGGCTGCGGCCGCGGTTCACTATCTTTGCGTCATAGGCCGTGAGCCCCGCGGCGCGCAGCATGGCGAGATAGAGCAGCGCAATATCCTGCGAGGAGCCGCTTTTCTGCGCCCATGTATCCTCGGCTCGCTTCGCGGGCTTCAAGCCCATCGCCTTCAGCTCGGCCTTGCTTTTGGCCCGCGTAAAGTCCGTATTATCCAGCGCCTGCACGGCGAGATAAAGCTTCTTCGCCTTATCCATGTCGCTGTCCGTCGGCGCCACAATTTCGGATGCGGCGGACCTGATAGCGCCGGTCGGCTCGGCAAAATGGTCCACCTCTTTTGACCAGCGCTTGGCTTCAGTCATCCAGAAGTCCGCGCCACTTACGGCGGGAGAGTAATAGAAGAGCAGTTGATAAAGAAAGGCACTCATCGGCGGCATGTGGTCTTCGTCGGGAGTGGCGGGAATGTCATCGAGGTCGAGTGAGAAGCGCCCGGCTGCGTCGTTCTTTACCTCGGCGCCCTTGGGAAGCTGCGGCCAGTAGAGAAGCGTGTTGACTTCATGACCTTTGGCATCGACAAGATGCTGCGAAGTCTGCGCATTGGGGCCCTTCTGGAATGCCTTGAACGGCATGAACGAGTAGTGCGCCTTATGGATGAAATATGGCCGCTGAATCTCCCAGTAAGGTGACGAGTAGACGTTGTCGTCATAGCGGACCTCGTATTCATACTCAAGAATGCTGCCCACTTCCACGCTCGGCAGGTTAAAGACGCGCCGTCCCACCTGCACATCGCCCGTCTTGGTCTGCAGCAGGTCTGCCGGGGCGCCGTTCAGTGGAATCACCGTGCCATCGGCGTGAATTGTGCGCGCCTTGATGTCGCTGACTTTCTGCTCTCCGCGCAGGTACGGCACATTGACCGTGGCCAGCCCTTTGCCTTTTTCGGTGAGCACTTTAATCCGCGCCCGCACGCTGTGATAGTGCATCGGGTCGTCGGTCTTTTCTTCGTAGTAGAGATAAACAGCCGCTGCGCCCGGAGCCTTCGGGTCGCTGGTCATCGACAGCTCTTCTTTCGTTGGCTCCTGAAACTGCGCGCGCGCAGCCACAGGAAGAACAAGGCAGAAAAACAAGGCAGAAAGACCACAAGAGAGAACCGGGCGAAACCGCATACCAGCCGTTCCTTATGTTACCGAGCTGTAAAAAAGGGAACCCATGTAGAACAGGAAATCTGGAGGGATTCTAGCGTGAAGCGGATAAGAGGGGAAGAGAAAATTGCAAGGAAACAGGGCATAGGGGATAGGTCTGTGATGCAGTTCCATAAAGCCTGGGTGTCCCGTTTGTGTACAGTCTCGCCGTGCCCGGGCTTTTTATAGCCTTTGCTGTATATCGAACCCTACACCACAGCCTGCCCCCTGTCTTATTCCCCAATCATGGTGCTAACCAGCGCCAGCGGCAGGCCCACCACGTTGAAGTAGCACCCTTCAATCCGGGGAATCCACTTCGCCGCAAGCCCCTGAATCCCGTAGGCCCCAGCCTTATCCATGGGATGCCCCGAAGCAACATACCCGGCAATCTCTTCCGCGGAAACCACGCGAAACTTCACTCCCGTAACCTCCGCGGCTACTTCGGTTCGCTCGGCGGAAACCACAGCCACGCCGGTAATCACCGTATGCGTCCGCCCGGAGAGCGCAGCCAGCATCCGCTCTGCATCTGCCGCGTCCACCGGCTTACCCAGAATCTCGTTATCAAGCACGACCGTGGTATCCGCCCCTAAAACGACGGCCTCCGCGTCGCCAAGCTCCTTGAAAACCTTCTCCGCCTTCTCCCGCGCCAGCCGCGTCACATAGGCAGTCGGACTCTCGCCGGGCTGCACGTCCTCGTTGATATGTGCCGGACGCACCGTAAACGAAAAGCCAGCCTGCGTAAGCAGCTCGCGGCGGCGTGGGGAAGAAGAAGCGAGAACAAGATGGGACATAATTACAGGTTACAGGGGACAGGTTGCAGATAGTCTCGCCAGCATTTACGCCCCCGCCGCCAACTCCCCCTGCACCCGAATCAGGTTCTCCGGCAGCACGCGGATAACCCCGCGCCGCTGGCTGTCCAGCGTAGCAATCACAAAGAAGGAAATCGCCAGAAACAGCGGCACCACCAGCCGCAGCAGCGTGCCATGCCGCCTGTGCCCCATGTAGCCAAGCAGCACGCAGCAGAAGAAGGCCAGCACCGAGAGCAGCGTCCACACCGCATCCGGTATGCGGTCATTCGCCGCTGCGGCAGAGTACCCCGGCCTGCTCAGCACCTTATCCATCCCCGCAACCACCTGCCCGATAATCGGCGTCTGGTTGGCCCTCGCGTTGCGCTCCACAATCGGCCACATCTCGCTTTCCAGCTTGGTGCGTTCCGCGCGAATGCTGTCCAGACCGGTGTTGTCATAGGTTTCGTAGAAGGCAATGCGCAGCTTCACATACTGTTTCAGCAGCCCGCGAAGCTGCGCCGTATCCGCCGCGTCCGGCAGCAGTCCGGCAAGCATGTACTCGCTCGATATCGCACTGGCCTCCTCCTGCTCGCAGCTTTTGCGCAGGTCATAGCGCGTCACCGAGGCCGAAAAGCTGAAGCCCAACAGCAGCGCAAGAATGGAAATGGTAGCCCCGGTAATTTGCGACAGGTGGCTCTGGTCTTCGTCGCGCATAGGTTTCAGCCTGCCCAGCCACGAGCCCAGAAGCACAGCCAGCGCCAGCACCACCAGCGCCAGCGCAAAAAGAGGCAGAGGATAATCGGCGAGTGTAACCATTCGTTCTCCGTCTAACTCTAAAGATAGGCGTGCAATGCACGATTGAGCTTACCGCAACCGCATGCAGGAACCCGTGTTGATAAGGATGTGGCAGGAAAATCCGTAGAGTGGGTTTTGCTCCCCACCCCCGGCTTGTGCCACAATGAGCGCCGTATCCGTCTCCCCGGCGCATATAGGCTGGAATTTTCAAAACTTGCGGAGACGGCAGGAGAGAAGAGCGATGAAAGCTTCAATGCGTTTTCTGCTGGCAGCCGCTTTTGCGGCGATTCTTGCCATTCCCGCCGCGTGGGCACAAGCCGACGTACAGGCCGCCGCGCAAAAGGCACTCGGCGCGTCGCGTTTTAAGAACGTGCAGGTGAGCGTACAAAACGGTGTTGCCACCCTGACCGGCTCCGTGGACGTTTACGACGTCAAGCTGAATGCCGAGCAGAAGGTTCACCACGTGAAAGGCGTGGACGCCATCCGCAACCACATCCAGGTAGCCGGCGCCTCCGTCCCTGACGCACAGTTGCAGGACAAGCTGGTGCGCGCCATCCAGAGCGACCGCGTGGGATACGGCACAACGGCCTTCAACTCCATCTCGGTAGCGGTGCAGAACGGCGTAGTAACGCTGGGCGGCTACGCCTGGGGCCCCACGGACGCGGCTTCTGCCGTCTCCGTCGCCTCCAACACCAAGGGTGTAAAGGATGTAATCGACCAGATCACGGTCAACCCCACTTCGCCGAATGACGACCGCATCCGCATGGCAGCCTTCCGCGCCATCTATGGCTACCCCATGCTGAACAAGTACGCCATCGACCCGGCCAAGCCCATCCGCATCCAGGTCTCAGGCGGCCACATAACGCTCTACGGCCAGGTAGACTCGCAGGCCGACAAAAACGCCGCGGGCATCCGCGCCAACAGCGTCCCCGGCGCCTTCAGCGTAGACAACAAGCTGCAGGTAGCAGGCGGCACGCCGGAGAAGTAAAAAGAAGCAGGGACAAGGGAATATTCCCTTGTCCCTGCTTCATTCATACCGCAACGCCTCAATCGGATCGAGGCTAGCCGCCTTCCACGCCGGATAAATCCCAAACACCAGCCCAATAAACGCCGACACGCTAAACGCCACGCCCACCCATGTAGCCGAAAGCGCCGCATGCAAAAACGGCACGGCAAAGTGCAGAATCAGCGTAAACAGCGCCCCCATCACAATCCCAAACAGCCCGCCCACGGCGCACAGCGTCACCGCCTCCAGCGTGAACTGCAGCAGAATCGTCTTCTTCGTCGCGCCAATTGCTTTGCGCACGCCAATCTCGCGCGTTCGCTCCGTCACGCTCACCAGCATAATGTTCATCACGCCCACGCCGCCCACCATCAGGCCCACGCTGCTCACCGCAATCATGAACAAAAACAACCCCGCCGTCAGGGAGTTCCACAGCCTCCCCAGCGAGTCCGGCCCGAAGATCGCAAAATTATCATCCTGCTGCACCCGCAGCCCGCGCCGCACCCGCAGCAGTTCCCGCACCTCTTCCGTCACCAGGGCCTTATTCTTCGGGTCGTCATACTTCACCACAACCCAGAAGTCCTTCACCTCCGGGTGAATCTTGTGAAAGGTCTCAAGCGGAAACATCGCCACGTTGTCCCGCGGATTGCGCCCACTTCCAAAGGGCTGTGCACGTTTGTCCAGCACGCCGATAACAGTAAAAACATCCCCTGCAATGTCCACGTCCTGGCCGATAGGCGACTTGCCGGGAAAAAGGTCCGCAGCCGTGTCGTAGCCCAGCAAAACCACATTGGACGCGCGTTGTTCCTCCGCATCGGTCCATATGCGCCCATCAATCAGGTTCAGGTCGTTGACCTCCTTCACCTGCGAAGTTACGCCATTCAACACGGTGTTTGAAATCTTATGCGTCCCGGCCTTCACCGCTACCGGAGGCATCTGCCCCGACTGTTGCGCAAACTGCGAAGTCAGCTCCGGGTCTACGGCAGCCACGTGCGGCAGCGCCCGTAATGCAATCGCGTCCTCATAGGTGAGCTTCTTCCGGTTCAGCTCCTCCGTCGTTACCTGGTGCCCAAAGGGCTCGTACTGAAAGACCCACAGCGCATTCGTTCCCAGCGCCTGGATAAAGTCAGCCATGTTGGAATTCAAGCCGTTAATTGCCGACGAAATCAGAATTACCGTTGAAATTCCAATCATGATGCCCAGAATCGTCAGTCCTGAGCGCAGCTTGTTCGCGCGCAGCGTATCCAGCGCCAGCTTGATTGATTCCTGTACATCGACAATCCTCATAGCTCCGCCCTCAGTGCGGTAATCGGATCAAGCTGAGCTGCCTTATATGCCGGATAAATCCCAAAGAACAGTCCCACTGCTGTTGAAACAAACAGACCGGCAACCACCGACCACATCTCAACCGGCGAAGGGAATGCAATCGAAATTGCAATAATCTTCGCTACGACAATGCCGCCGATAATCCCAATCGCCCCACCCAGCAGGGAAAGCGTCCCCGACTCAATCAAAAACTGGCGCAGAATGTCATTCCGTTTCGCACCCAGGGCTTTCCGCACGCCAATCTCGCGCGTCCGCTCCGTCACGGCAACAAGCATGATGTTCATAATCACAATGCCGCCCACCACCAGGGAGATCGCGGCAATTGCAGCCACCACCGCGCCAAAGTTGTTCAACACATTCCCCAGCAGGTTCTGGAACGTGTCGCTCGACGCAAGCTCGAAGGTATCCTTGTCCGCAGGCCCCAGGTGCCGCCGCGCACGCATAATCGCGCGTAGCTGGTCCATCACGTTGTCCATTACCGCGCCGCCGCCGCCCGTGTCCGCGTCAATCGAAATCGAAGCGTGCGCCCCATACTGGTGCAGAAACGTCGTAATCGGCACAGACACCCAGTTGTCCATGCTCTGCCCGAACATCTTCCCCTGCGCCTCGCCCACGCCAATCACCGTGTAAGGCGTGCCGTCCACGCGAACCTCCTTGCCAATCGGATCGCCCGTGCCCAGCATGTTGTCCACAATATCGGCGCCCACAATCGCCACGTGCGCTCCGTGGTCATCCTCGGCCTGCGTAAACGCGCGTCCCACGGCAATATTCTGGTTCGAGATCACCGGCATCGTCCACGTCCATCCATTGATGGTTGTGTCCGTCGTGTTCTGCTTTCCATACACAACCTTGCCCACAGTGCTCCGCTCCGCGCCTACATCCGCGCATAGCGTGCACCCTGCCTGCACTGCCTGGTAATCCTCGTATGTAACGTCCCGCCGCTTCTGGTACTCCTGGTACTCTTCCAGCGTGAAGATGACACTCGGCATCTTGCTGATCGTCACTTTCGATGCGCCATAGTTATTCAGCTTGTTGGTCACAAACTGCTTTGCGCCGTTGGTCAGCGTCACCACGGTAATGACCGAAGCCACGCCGATAATCACGCCCAGCAGCGTCAGCAGCGAGCGCAGCTTATTCGCCCACAGCGATTGCAGAGCCAGTCGAAATGCCTCAATCCATTGCATGGTTGTCGCTCAAAGCCGCCCGCGTCCCGCAGGCAGCAATCTCCCCACCATCATCCGCAACCAGAGTTACGCACAGCAACAGCTCAGCGTTCCCCATTCCCCGGCTGTACACACAAGGATAGAGGAAAAACTACCTTCCTGAACTGCCGAATCCTTTATCCAGCCGCGCCGAATCCTCCAGCGTCTCCACCTCAACCACATCCCCTGTCAAAATCGGCACCGGAATCATCTGCGCAATCTTATCCCCGGCCTTCACCTCAAAGGGTTCCAGCCCAATATTCGTCATCAGGATAAGAATCTCCCCGCGATACCCCGCGTCAATCACGCCCGCCGTCGTAGCAATCCCCTTCGACGCCATCGACGACCGGTCCCTGACCAGCAGCCCTAGCGGCGCACCCGTCTCCGGATGCCGCGCCTCCACCGCAATCCCCGTCCGCACCTTCACGCCCACATGCGGAGCCAGCACCGCGCCCTCAAGCGCAAACACGTCATATCCCAAATCCTCGCCCGGATGCGCAACCACCGGCGCCCGCGCCCCTGTTTCCAGCAATTTCACTCGCAACATGTCCTAGATAATACTGGTTGCAACGCCCTTCCAGTCCCCCAGCCCCCATAGTCCCTAAGTCCCTGTTTTTTCTCCATCCATCGATGGAACCCACCCTCACTCCATAGGTCCAAGACGCGTCCCGCCCCCGGCGATACTCTTTACCCGTCTCCTGTATGGCCTTCCTAATCAGGGCCTGTACCTCTTAAGGGCGGCGCCATTCCAACATGGCAGCCGCCCATTTCTATTCCGGCCCTTTCCATTGCCGAAAACCTGCTTTTCCCGATACCCTCATCTGTTACCCTCATCCCCAAATGGCCCCACAGTTCATTCACATTACCCGGCGACCGCCACTCGCGGTCATTACCGTGAATCGACCGGAGGTGCTGAACGCCCTGAGCGTGGCGGTTCTGGCGGAGCTCGACGCCGCACTGACCGGGGTGCGCACGGACAACGAGGTGCGTGCTGTTCTCCTCACGGCCTCCGGCGAGCGCGCCTTTGGAGCCGGTGTCGATGTTTCCGAGCTCAACGCCTTTACCCCGCGCGAGGGCGCAGCCTTCTATCTCCGCGCACAGGAGACCTTCCGTCGCGTGGAAATGCTCGGCAAGCCGGTCATCGCCTGCATCCGCGGCTATGCCCTCGGTGGCACATGGGATCTGGCGCTTGCAGCCACCATTCGCCTGGCCTCTGACGATGTCCGCATCGGCCATCCCGAGGTGAAATTCGGCCTGATGGCCGGTTACGGAGGAACCCAGCGCCTGCCCAACATCATTGGCCGCAGCGCTGCGCTCAGGCTGCTGCTTTCCGGCGAGCCTATCACCGCACAAGAGGCCCTGCGCCTCGGCCTGGTGGATGAAGTTATTCCAGCCGCCAACCTGCTGGTCCGTGCTGAGCAGCTTGCCCTTACCATTGCCGCTAACGCCCCGCTCGCCATCCAGGCAACCATCCAGGCCGTGGACGAGCTCCTTGACTGGCGCAGCGATCAGGCTCTCCTACGCGAATCCGAGCGCTTCGGTCGACTCTGCGGCACAGAAGACAAAGCCGAAGGCACCAAAGCCTTTTTGGAAAAACGCAAGCCTGACTGGAAGGGAAGGTAAGACAGGGAACAGGCATCGGATGCAGTTCCACCAACATCGGGTGCCCCCTGCCCCTGGCATTTGGGGACCGGGGATATCGATACCGATAGCTCCCTTGTCTAAGCTCTCCCACAAATGAAAGCCGTATCCTTCGTCCTCACACAAAAGAAAGCAGTGTCATCCTGAACGAAGCGCATTGGGGTAGGCGGAGTGAAGGATCTGCGGTTGCCCTTTACAGCTTCCGCCCTTTATCTAACCCCCTGTACCCCGTACCCCACACCCTGTACCCTGCCGTGCAAAGCACGGCAACCGCGGCACTCACCGGCACCACCGCCAGATGCCAAACCATCACATGCGCCGCCTCAAAATTAGGGCACTGCATCTCCAGCTCTGCCAACCCCGCTAGCCCGGCCAGCGTCCCCGCTGCCGCGCCAGCAGAAACAGCATTCACCGCAAACCCTCTTCGCAGCAGAACCCAGCTCAGCAGCCCCACCGGAAGCGCATGCTCCAGCCCCGTAATCAAGCAGGCAATCCCGGCAGAAAAGAAATTCTCCACCTCGTAATCGCGGAACGACACCGCAAAAATCCCCAGCATCGCCACGATGACCGCACCCAGCAGCACGCTGGAAGAAACCCTCCGCAGCCGCCCCGGAATCATCGCATGCACAAGCTCATTCGCCGCCAGCACCACAAACCCGCAAAGCGCCGCAAAGATAATCCCGCGCTCCCACGCATTCATCCTCGCAATCCCCAGGAACCCCGCCCGCGCCGCGCCACCAATCGCAATCGCCGCCGTAATCAACACCAGCCCAGCCGCCAAAACCCATCCCGGAGGCAGCGGGCGAACAGGCCGCACCGACGACTGCACAGCCGCCGTGATGCGCGCCAGCACCTCCGGTCCCGGTCCTGGATCAGACCCGGAGCCAGCGCCGCCCGCACCCCTCAGCATGCCGTCAATCTCGTCGTCTCTCACGACTGTCCTCCCACACGCGCCCCCAGCGTAGCCCTCAGCTTTTTATAAGCCCGGTGCGCCTTCTGCTTCACTGAGCCCACCGTAGAAGAAGTAGCCCGCGCCACCTCTTCCAGCGACATCCCGGCCACCTTCAGCATCTGCACCACATCGCGCTCGCCGTCCGATAGCGGAGCCAGCATCGCCGCCAGCTCCTCGCCACGCCCGGTTTCTTCCGGAATCGCCGCGGCGTTCTTCGTCTCCGCTTCCAGCCGCTGCGCCCCCGCAGTTGTCCGCACACCCCTGCGATAGTGGTCCACCCGAATATGCCGCGCAATCGCATAAAGCCACGGCAGCACAGGCTCCCCCATGCGATACGTATGTCTCACCTTGTGGATGCGCAGCCAGGTCTCCTGCAGCAGGTCGTCTGCCTCGGCGCGGCTGCCCATCTGAGCCGCAAAAAATCGGTAGAGCTGCGGACTGGCATGCCCAATCAGCTCCGCGGCTGCAGCGGAATCACCCTGCTGGTAACGGGCCATCAGCATCGCGAGATTGAGTTCGTCGTCCGGGTGCATCAGTGGGATTGCCTTCCTGCAATCAGTTTCCGCACCGGCGCCATCGCTCAATCTATCCCTTGTCCCCGGCGCTTTCCGTGCCGGAAGCCCACTCTCACACCGACAGATTCGCTTCAGCCCGGCAAAAAGTTACGCAGCCTTCAGGAAATTTTCCAGCTTTTATTTCTCAACTTTTTTGTCGCTTCCCATCGTAACTTTCCACCCCTCCCCGGCGAAATCCCATGTACAAACTGCTTCGTTTTGCCAGCCGCATCTCCGGTTCGCAAAAGAGATAAACCCAACTCCAAAACCACAGGAGATTCCGATGTTTTCCAGCAAGCTTGAAAAGTTCTCGCTGGCCCCACGCGGCATTGCGCTCGCGGCCATGCTCGCCACCAGCTCGCTCGTCTTCGCGCACGAGCCGGGCTTTCCCTTTCCCGACCACTCCAACTCAGGCCGCACCACCTACGTCCTGACCAGCACCAACGACGCCACCCGCAATGAAGTCCTCGCCTTCAAGCTCGAATCCGGCAAAACCCCATCCCTCCCGCTCGCCTACACCCTGCCCACCGGCGGCAAAGGCGGAGCAGGCGGCAACGCCGGCATCCTCCAGTTCCAGGATGACCTCGGCGCAGTCGCCAACTTCGGTTCCAACTCCGTCAGCCAGATCGTCCGCCGCGGCAACGCCATCACCCTCGGCCAAACCATCCGCCTCGTCTCCGGCTGCAAATCGCCTGACTCCGTAGCCCTCTCCAGTGGCCACCTCTTTGTCGCCGGAGCCACCTGTGCCGAAAGCTACAACTGGCCCTACGGCACCCCCGAAGGCAGCGCCGTCAGCCTCCCCGACAACACTGCCGCACAAATCGTCGTCGGCCAAACCTGGGCCGCCGTCACCATGACCTCTGGCTCGCTCCTCCACCTGCCGCTTACCCGTCAGGGCGGAGTCCTCGACGGCAGCAGTACCTCCGTTGCCCTGCCCGAAGACGCCAACAACACGCCCCTCGGCGCAGCCTTCTGGGGAGACGTCCTCGGCTTCGACCCCGCGCACAGCCCCAAGAGCTTCGCCATCGTCAACTCCAGGGATGAAGTCTTCCCCGTCACCGGCCCCGCGCCGTCCTTCCCGACGAACGCTCCCTGCTGGCTCGTCAAAGGCCCGCGCAGCCTCTGGTACGCCGGCAACTCCCCCGGCCAGGCCATTTCCATCTTCTTCAGCGACGACAAAGGCGGAGCCTTCTATAAATCTGTCCCCCTGCCCGGCGTCCCCACGGACATCACCATCTCCCCCGACCAGAAATGGCTGGCAGTTATCTTCACCGCCGCAGATGGTGCGCACGTAGGCGTCTTTTCCATTGATGAATACGGCGACCTGACGCAGGTAGCCATCACCCGCGCCACAGGCGCAGCGGCCTTCAGCGGCGTAGCCATCAGCCAATAACCAAAAATCCAATCAGCAATCCCACAAACATCGGGTGCCCCGGTCCCTCGCATTTGGGGACTGGGGATACCATCAAAATTGAATGGGATATCTATAAGCTTTTTATGGTTTAGTCGTTTATCTATACCCCTATACCCCTATACCCCTACACCCTGTACCCTCTATTCTGCACTGAACTGTTAAGTCCGCCTCCTTTCACCAAACTGCAACCTCCCATCGTTCATACTGAAACTCCCATGCCATCTTTCCGCCTTTTCCCCGTGCTCCTCACGAGCCTCGTCGCAGCCTCGTCTCTCGCTCCAGCACAAACCACGGCCAAAACGGATGTAACCGCCACCCTCGTCAATGGCCGCACAATCCACCCCGCCGGAAGCTGGCTCCAGCTCGCGCCCTACCCCTTTGCGCTCGCCGTGCGCCCCGATGGCAACCAGGTCGCCATCCCCTCCATCGGCTTTCCCTTCGCGCTCAACGTAGTGGACGCCCCTGAAACCCCCACCCCCAGCGCGACGAAGACACCCAATGGCAACAACCGCCGCCCCGACATTGAAACCCACGCCGGCGTAGCCTACTCGCCCGACGGCAAGCTGCTCTATCTCGCCACCGGTGACTCTGGCAAAGTCTCCATCTACAAAACCGCCGACTGGTCGCACGCCGGCGAGCTCTCCCTCGACGGCGAGACCGCAGGCAAGCAGTACAAACACAGCTTCGCCGCCACACTGGTAGCCTCCGCTGACGGCAAAACCCTCTTCGTCCTCGACCAGGGCAACTGGCGCATCGTGGTTCTCAACGTAGCTCCCGTTCCCGGCCAGCGCCTCGGCCGCATCGCTTCCATTCCCTCAGGCCGCTACCCCTACTCGCTCACCCTCTCGCCCGACGGCAAACGCCTCTACGTCACCAACACCGGCCTCTTCGAGTACACCGCCGTCCAAAATCCCAACGGCGAGCCCCGCGACGAGGACCACGACCCCGGCCTCCGCTTCCCACCTTTCGGCTACCCCTCCAAAGCCGCCCGTGAAGGTGGAACCGTAGAAGGCAAGCGCGTTCAGGGTCTCGGAGATGAAAACTCCGTCGAAGGCAGCTCCCTCTGGACCTACGACATATCGAATCCCGCCGCTCCCGCCATCACCGCCAAACTTCGCCTCGGCGCAAAAATCAGCGAGCAGGCTGGCAACACCGTTGGCGGAGCGGCTCCCACCGGCGTAGCCGCGTCCAATGGGGCCGTCTACGTTGCCCTCGCCCACGACGACGCCGTAGCCAAGCTCACCCCCGACGGCAAAACCCTCCTTGCCCAAACCGAGCTGACGCCCTTCACCGGCCCTCAATATAAAGACAGCAAAGGCCGCCCCCTCCGTGGCGTCATGCCCAGCGGAATCGGCGTCAACCAGGGCCGTGTCTACGTCGCAGAATCAGGAATCAACGCCGTAGCCGTCCTCAACGAGCAAAACCTCTCCGTCATCGAGCACATCCCCGTAGGCTGGAACCCCTCCGCCGTAGCCTTCTCGCCTAACGGCAAATTCCTCTACGTCACCAACGCCAAGGGCAAGGGCGCAGGCCCCAACGGCGGCAAAAACTACGACAAATCGCTCCCCACCTACGTCGGCTCTCTCGACTACGGCAGCCTGAGCATCCTCAACCTCGGCAATCTCCCCTCAGCGGAAGCCCTGACCCAAACCGTAGTCAGCACCAACCAGGCCGCCATCGCTGAGCGCCCGCAACTCCCGCGCCTCAAGCACTGCTTCCTCATCATTCGCGAAAACCGCACCTACGACGAAGTCCTCGGAGACATTCCCGGAGCCAACGGCGACCCCACCATCGCCCGCTACGGCCTCGACGGCTGGACCGAGGAAAACAAATCCGTCCTCCACCTCAAAGTCACGCCCAACCTCCACGCCCTCGCCGCGCGCTACGCCATCAGCGATAACTTCTACGTCGATTCCGACGTCTCTGCTGACGGCCACCGCTGGGTCGTCGGAGCCAACCCCACGCCCTTCTTCAACACCGCATGGTCCTCCGGCTACGGTGGCCGCCGCAAAGGCGACCCCGACGAGCCCGGACGCCGCGCCATCTTCGGCGGAGCCGACGCCCCCATGCCGGAAGACGAGCCCCAGTTCGGCACCCTCTGGGAGCACATCGCCAACGCCTACAAATCCGGCCACGGCATCCTGAATTACGGAGAAAGCCTCGAAGTAGAAGGCAACGACGAGCGCCCCGGAACCGAGCCCACCGGGCAGCGCCTCTACCTCAACGCGCCCGTCCCCGTCCCCGTCTTCGAGTCCTCTGACCGCAACTTCCCCACCTTCAACCTCGGCATCCCCGACCAGCTCCGCTTCGAGGAATTCCAGCGCGACCTAAGCGCCCGCATCGCCAAAAACGAAGTCCCGGCCCTCATCGTCATCCGCCTGCCCAACGACCACATGGCAGGCCCGCGACCCGCCGACGGCTATCCATATAGAGCCTCTTACGTAGCCGACAACGACCTCGCCCTCGGCAAAATCGTCGAATACCTCTCCACCACCCCCATCTGGCGCGACTCCGCTCTCTTCGTCACAGAAGACGATGCCCAGGGCGGCGTCGATCACGTCGATGCTCACCGCTCCATCCTCGGCATTGCCAGCCCCTGGCTCAAGCCCGGCTCCGTTTCCCACTCCCACACCGACTTCGGCTCCATCACCCGCACCATCGACGAGCTACTCGGTCTCGCGCCCATGAACCTTGAAGACGCCCTCGCCGGCGATCTCCTCGGCATCTTCGACACCGCGCCGCACATGGAGCCCTTCCACGCCGTCCCCGTAGATCCTCGCGTCTTCATCCCGGAAAACGCCAAAGTCGCCAAGCCCAAAACCCGCAAGCAAGCCGCCGAGCTCCTCGACATGGACGACGCCGAAGAAATCAGCCGTCATATGAACAAGACCCGCAAAACCCTAACTCGCCCCACCGACAACGATTAACCATGCTCAGACTCCGCATATAAACAAACATTGCGGAGTGATATAAGGCCAACCTTATGCGATTGCTTTTTTGAACAGGAAATCCGCGTCCGCTGAACCGTTAAGTCCTTGTAACTCCCCGTTAGTTCACTATCTTGTAACCACAACTGGCTACTCTGAACCTGCTACACCTCACTGAATTCCTTCCTTATCCGGGGTTTCCCAGGCATGAGGAAAAGTGTTTCTCATTTCAGGTCTTATCGGGCTCTCCGAAACCTTCATTGGCAACATTTTTAGGAGGCAGTAATAATGTCAGCACCAAAAGCCGCTTCGCGCAGTCTCTGGATACGCCTTTCCGCGTGCCTGAGCCTGCTGCTTGCTCTCGCTATCTCGCCCGCGTGGTCCCAGGTCACCCAGGGCTCCATCTTCGGCACGGTCAAGGACGTCAAGGGAGCAGTCATCCCCGGCGCAACCGTTACCCTCACCAACACCGACCTGAACACCACCCGTACCGCCACCAGCAACGCCAGCGGTGACTACACCTTCAACGACGCCGTCGCCGGCCACTACGCGCTGACGGTCGAAGCCGCCGGTTTTGAGAAGTACAACATCACCGGTGCAACCCTCACTGTCCGCCAGGCCCTCCGCCTCGATGCCGCTCTGGCCATCGGCGCCGTGCAGCAGTCGGTCGAAGTCAGCGGCAACACCCTCCCGGCCATCGAAACCGACAGCCCCACCATCGGAGGCGGATTCAGCTCGCAGATGGCTCTCCAGTTGCCCATCAACTCCCGCGCCAGCTTCGGCGGCACCAGCCCGGCCAATATCGTCAACACCCTGCCCGGCATGGTCAACGGCTTCCTCAACGGCCCGCAGAGCGGCTTTACGGATACCACGGTAGACGGCATCACGCTCCAGTTCACCGACGGCACCAACGGCTTCCCCTCCAGTGAAGCCATCAACGAAATCCGCGCCGACAGCGTGCTCGCCAACGCCGAATACGGCGACCCGGGCCAGATCGTCGCCACCACCAAGGGCGGCACCAGCGTCTTCCACGGCTCGCTCTTCTGGTACTACCAGTCCTCGGACTTCAACGCGACCGTCTGGCAAAATCCCGCGGCTGCCAAGCCGAGCGAAATCGGCAACACCTTCGGCGGCAGCGTCGGCGGCCCGGTGGCCATCCCGCATTTCTACAATGGCCGCAAGAAAAGCTTCTTCTTCTTCGACTGGGAAGGCTGGCGTCACCCTGCAAAGTCCACCACCAATGCCACGTTGCCCACTGCGGCAATGAAGAGCGGTGATTTCACGGATTACCTCTCCGCAAACCTGCAAAATCCTGACGGAAGTCCGAGCAACTGGTCCATCATTGACCCCAAGACCGGCGCAAACTACGGCAAGAAGATTCCCACCAGCGCCATCAATCCCATCGCGGCAGCCACCCTCAAGCAGTTCTACCCCGATCCGAATGTACCGGGAACTCAGTCCATCTTCACCTACGGCCAGCCGTCCAACTACACCACCAGCGTGGACAACAGCGGCCACTCCAACCAGTACGATGTGCGCGGCGACCAGTACTTCGGCGCAAACCAGAAGTTCCTCATCTGGGGCCGTTACACCTGGAAGAACAACGGCAGCTCCTCTATGCCGAGTGGCGGCTGGCTCCTCCCCACTGAAACGGGTTTCAACATCAACCACAACCTCAAGGTGGATACCAACTGGTCCATTACGCCTAACATCATCAATGAAGGTGCCTACGCCTGGTCCAAAAACAGCAGCGGCAGTAGCAACTCTTTTGACGGCACCGCCTGGACCCAGCAGCAGGGCTGGCAGGGTCTGGTGAACCTCTGGCAGAACGCCATCCCCACCATGGACTTCGCCACCATTTCCGGCATCGGCACCCGCCTCAACAACCCCGGCGGCGGCCACACCAACATCTATACGGATACCCTCATCTGGAACAAGGGCCGCCACACCATGAAGTTCGGCTTCCAGTTCGAGGACTTTGAAGCCATCTCGGGCCTCGGCTTCTTCGGTACTGACCAGTACGGCAACTACACCTTCAACAACGGTCAGGACCACGGCCTCGTCAACCCCGTTGACTTTGCTGACTTCCTCCTCGGCGTGCCGACATACACCAACTACGACAACGTTCTCTATGACAACGACGGCATCACCAACCACTTCTACGCCTTCGCGCAGGATGAATGGCGCGTAAGCCCCCGCGTCACGCTCACCTATGGCGTCCGTTATGAGCTGCAACCGGGTTACCACGACAAGGGAGGCGACATCGGCAACTTCCGCGATGACATCCCGGTCACCGCCGGCATCGTTTATATGGATGGCTGGTCTAAGATTCTCAACCAGTCTTACCTCGCCAGCGCCAACGCCTGTAATCCGGACGGCGTGCACACCACCAACAGCGCCGTAGTCAACGGAGCAGCTTGCATGCAGGTGCTCAGCAACTCGCAGGCCGGCCTGCCCATCGGTCTCCGCCAGCATCCCAATCTGCGTTTCGAGCCCCGCTTCGGCGTTGCCTTCCGTCCCTTCAACAACGACAAGTGGGCCGTCCGCGCCGGTTTCGGTGTCTACAACGAAACCATGGGCAGCGGTTCCTTCTACTCCCTCACCGGCACCATTCAGGCCGGTACCGTGCAGTACAACAATGCCTACAACGGGCCCGGAACCCTCAAGTTCCAATGGCCCACCATCTACTCCGGTGCGGGCGCAGGCGGCTGCTTCACCTGCTACGGTCAGGACTACTTCGGTACCGCCAACAGCATCAAGTGGAAAGACCCCTACCTCGAGCAGTGGTCGCTCGGCGTCGAGCATGACTTCGGCCGCGGCTTCGGTGCTCGCGTCTCCTATATCGGCTCCGAGTCCCATCAGCTTGTATGGGCGCCGGATGACAACGCCGTGCCTTACTCCACCACCCGCTCGGCCTACAATGCCGACTTCAGCGAGCGTCTCTACCCCAACTGGGGCGTCATCAACACCCGTAAGGTCGGTGCGGATGCCAGCTACCACTCGCTGCAGGTTGCGGCAAGCCACCACCTCCAGAACGGCCTGGAATATAACTCCGAGTTCACCTACGGTCGTTCGCTGGCCGATAACCAGGGTGCCTGCGCCGGTCAGTGCGACGGCGGTCAGAACGGCGGCTCCCGCTCTACCACCATCTTTAACCCTCGCGTGGACTTCGGTAACTCGGGCGGCAACCCCCGCTTCTACTGGAACACCACCTTCCTTTATGACCTGCCCTTCGGTCGCGGCAAGCACTTCGGCGGCGGAATGGGCCGCGTCGAAGACCTCATCGTCGGCGGATGGCGCCTTACCGGCATCTTCACCATGCGCAGCGGTCAGTTCCAGACGCCTTATCTGCCCGGCAACACGGCAGATCCCTCGGGCACCGGCTCGGGCCTCTCCAGCTCGCTCGAAGGTTGGAATCCCACCGGACGCTCGCAGTATCCTGACGTTGTTGTTGGCACCAGCGCTGTTCCCCACGGCCGCACTCGCGACAAGTGGCTCGACGTTACCCACTTTGCCTGCCCTGGCGATCCCTCATGGGTTCCCGGAACCGGCTGCTACACCGGCGCTGGCTTTGGAAAGGATGGTGCCCCGCGCTACACCGGCCCCGGCGCAGAGCATCCGCTCCCCATCGGCCGCTTCGGCACCAGCTCGGTCGGCTCTGTTCCGGGCCCTGGCTTTGTCAACCTCAACGCCGGACTCAGCAAATTCTTCCGCATTCACGAGAGCGTAGGTTTCCGCTTTGAAGGAACCTTCACCAACGTCCTCAACCACGTAAACCTGAACAACCCGAACATGAACGTGGCCTCAGCAACCTTCGGCCAGATTACGAGTTCGGTCAACGCGACAGCCTCCAGCAGCCCTGCCCGTACCGGCCAGGTCTCCGCCCGCTTCGAGTTCTAAAAGTGCGGCGCTAAACCCAACAAAGCGGCGTGGACCCCAAAGTCCACGCCGCTTTTCCTTTCCAGTCCAGCAACAAGTTTCGGGTGCTCCCGGTCCCTCGCATTTGGGGACCGGGGATGCCCACTGCTCCCATCCCAATCTCGAATCCCAACCATCGGAAGGGCCACAAAAGCCTCGTGGCGCGCCAAGCGCGCATCCGCTGCATGCAATGCAAAATAAATCCCCAATCTGTGGATAACTCTTGCGCTCAATTAACCCCATCTATGCCATACTCAAAATCACCAGCAAGAACGGCCCGATTCCAAAGGAATCGGGCCGTCGCATTTTCACCGCAATTATGGCGCAGACGCCGAAAAGGTGGGCCGGGGATTTATCCCCGGGAACCAAGCCAACAAGGCAAAGGGGGCTTTAGCCCCTGAGGTATGCTTTGGACTTTTCCATATAGGGCACAGAAGGGTACCCCCTCTTAACACTGAACTGTGAACCCACAGCCACCCCAGAAAAAAGGAAAGAAATTTTATTTTTTTAAAAAAGTAACCACTTTCCCCAAACCTATTAACTAATATATAAACACCGTAGACCGCGCATAAGAATAAACATATCAACAATATGCAGGCATAAATCCTCTAACTCTCCAAATACTCCCAATAGGAGTCCACCAGCTCCGCCCCATGCTCATTGAGAATCCGCCGGGCGGCTCGCTCAATCTCCTCAATCAGCCCATGCAGATAATCCCGCGACCGGGAAATCGCGGCAATCCCAATCGTCGCCGACTGCCAGGTCGTATCCTCATCCATCTCCGCCACGGAAGCATTGAACCCCTGCCGAAGCTGGTCTTTGAGCGAGCGCACCACCTGCCGCCGGTCCTTCAGCGACCGCGCGTGTTCAATCCGAACTTCAAGTGTCAACTGGGCAACCGGCATAGAAAAGAGAGTCGCGAGCAGGGCAGCGCCTCAGGCAATGTCCACTGTCACCTGTTCTCTGTAACCTGTCAACTGGTTCGCTCCAACTGCCCCGCCGTAGGCTTAGGCGTAAACAGGCTGACCAAAATCATCAACACCACCGCCACAATCAGCGCCGGAAAAATCGCATCCCGCTCCGCAATTACCGCCGGAAACATCGCCTTCACCGCAGGCAAATCCCACGTCAGCGTCACAAAAGTCCCGCCCGCAATCGCCGCCACCGCGCCCCACGCCGTCACCCGCCGCGAGTAGAACGCCGCCAGCACCACCGGCGTCAGCGCCGCCGAGTAAATCGTGTACGCCCAAAGCATCTTCTGCAAAATGCTCTCCGCATACACGGCCTGGTAAAGCGCCCAGCACCCCAGCAACACCACCGCCAGCCGCGAAATAATCAGCACCTTCTTGTCGCTGGCCCCCGGCGAAATGTACCGCACAAACACATCATTAATAAGGTTCGTAGCCGGAGAGAACAGGTAATTGGAAGCCGTAGAAATCACCTTCGCAAACACCGCCCCCAGCAGCACCGCGCCCAGCACCGCAGGCAGCCCATGCCGTGCCGTATAAGGAATAATCTCCCGCGGATGCGCCGCCACCTCGCCCGTCGGATACAGCGCTCGCCCAAACACGGCAATCGCCACAATCAGCGTTTCCAGCACCAGCGTTCCCACAATCCACCCGGACACGGAAAGCCGCGCATCCTTCTCCGACTTCGCCGAAAAGAACTTCTGGTACATGACTTGATTTCCCAGCATCAGCAGCATTGTCGGCACCAGGTACTCAAGCCCCTTGATAACGCCAAACACCACCGGCTGCTCCGCGCCATCCGGCCCCACGCGAAAATTCCCCAGCCAGGTAAAGTAAGCCGGCGGCAGGGAACTGTGCAGCCCATCCCATCCACCCGCCTGGTGCAGCAGCCACGGAGCCGCAATCACGCAAATCCCCGTCACCAGCGACCCAATCGCCACATCCATATAGGCAACCGACGACATCCCCGCCAGCGCCGTCGAGACAATCACAAACGCCGCAATCAGAAACGTCCCCATCTGCGCAGAAACCGTATCCGGGAAAATCAGATGCAGCACATCCCCGCCGCCCTTGAACTGGTAGCTGGTAATCCCCACATACGCAAACAGAATCGCAATCGTCCCCAGCACCCGCGCCACCTGGTTGTAGCGAGCCTCCAGCAAATCCGGCAGCGTAAACTGCGCAAACTTCCGCGCCCGCGGCGCAATAAAGTAGATAAGCAACAGCCCCAGCCACCCGCCCGCCGGCTGCCAAAGCGCGGCAAAGCCATTCCGGTAAGCATTCTCCGCCCCGGCAAAGAGCGACCCCGCTCCAATCCACGAAGTCAGCAGCGTCAGCACCAGTACAACAGCAGGCAGGCTCCGCCCGGCCACCAGGTAATCGGCTTTGGTCTTCACCCGCGTGGCCTGGTAAACCGCCACCGCCAGCAGCACAATCACAATTACCGCCAGCACACCTACATACAGCGCAGACATCAGTTCGTGAGCTCCCAGGGAAAAGGTCCGCCAAAACTCCAGAAAATTCAGCGTTTAAGCAGCAGTGTATCGAACCAGTGTCCCATCCGGTACGCCGCGGCGTACATTGACCCATCTTTCAACCTTTAGTAAACTAAATCTGCGGGGTGGAGCAGCCCGGTAGCTCGTTGGGCTCATAACCCAAAGGTCGTAGGTTCAAATCCTACCCCCGCAACCAATCAGCCGATTGGCCAACCCCAGATAACCCCAAATAACAGCGGTCGCCAAAATCGCCGTGGGTTTTCTGGTGAGGTTGCAAGGTTTTCCCTTCAAGGCTATTCGCTCCTCAATGCCATCTTCACTACCTTGCTGTGGGCCTCCCGCTTGGCCGTCATCAAGGCATTTCCGTACACGTTCATCGTGGTAGAGACCTGTGCGTGCCGCATCAACTTCTGCTGCACACCGATAGGCGCTCCGGTGCTGTCCAGCCGGGAACGAAACGTGTGGCGGAAGGTGTGCTACCCTACCCCGTCGTACCTCCCGGCAGCCTCCCCGCACTTCGGACATGCCACGAGGCAGCATCCGGCAGGACGGATGTAGTCCTGCTGGACGGGAGCCGTGTGGTAGTGACGCCCGGTGACATGGCTGGTGAAGACCAGCTCCAACCCAATAGAGTGGGTTCCATCGGTCTTTCCATCTCGCAGGGCCTTCCGCGCCTCCACTTCGCACTCACGCTTCCAGTCCAGAAGGATCGCCGCGAAGTCGGGATCGAGCGGGAGCTCGTCCTCCGAGTATTCGGTTTTTACGGTCTTGACCCGACCGTGAACGACTGCCCGGACGACCTTCATGCTCAGGTTCTCGAAGTCGATGTCCTGCCATTCGAGCGCCAGAACCTCTTCGGCCCGAAGGCCGGTGCATTGCGCCACCACCACCATCGTCCGGTAGGGTTGCGGAATCAATGCGAGAATCTGGTAATACTGCTCGACCGTCAGCACAATCGGCTTCTTCTCCCCACCCTCTCCGTCGTCAGTTCGATCAGTTCATTGACCGGCACAACGGGGCCATTGCCCAACATTTTCTGCTCAGGGCCAAACGCAGAGGACACGTTGCCGTTCTCGACTTTGGCCTGCAGCGTCACGTCTATCACCTGTTTTATAAACCGTTCTACAGGCTGCTCGATAATCCCGACTCGCAGGACCGCCGCCGGAAAAGCGATGCCGAAATCAAGCTCCGGCTCATGGCGCTCGATTATGTCCTGTTGCATCTAGGTGAGGAATTTCTCGAAACCCGCGAAGCAAAGGCTCGATTCTTTACCGGGACTCTTCATGTTTCGCCTGCCTCTCTACCACAGGCTGGCCGATACTCCCAGGTTCCTTTTGCCGACCACATCCTGATAAGCCACGAGGCAATAAGCAAAGCTCCCCGCTTCGTCTACGTGGAAGAAGGCACTCGGTCGCTCATTCGTTTTGAAAAATTCCTTGCCAGCTACAAGCGGCTGTTCCAGGAACTGGAGCAGTTCGAACTCATCTATCTGTCAGACTCCGATCTGAATTTCGTGGGGGCCGGGCGTCAGTTCGAGAAGCTCTTCCCTCAGAGCCGGCTTGCCAACGCTCATGCCCTTTATCCAAAAGGGCATGAGCATCTGCTGGAGTGGCTGCGGGTGCGGGCACGCTATGACAGCGGACTTGGTGGGCTGGCGATGCAGGATTTTCTTCTGCTCCGGGAAGGAAACGCGCTGTACACTTCGCGGGAACATGAGAAGCTGTATCAGCAGTGGCGCGTGAAACGCTTCAGCGCCAGTGAAATCCCTGTGCTATTAGGAACGCAAAGCTCCGCCGTTTCCTTTCGCACGGAGCTACAGGCGCAGAGCTGTCCCATTTTCCAACACCGTCATCTGTCCCGAAAGCCTCCAGTCTTCCACTCTATCGAGCGGTCCCCTCATCGCTCTGCCTCCTGATAGGTCAACATCCTTACTGTCAACCTCTTGCGTGTAATCCGGGGTCAAGGCGAGGGTCAGACCAGCTAAATATACAAGCAGGGTCAGGGCGGGAACGACCACACACTCCGTGTTGCCGCTTCGCTCGGTCGTTCCCGCCCTGACAAAAACAGGCGACGGGCTCTTTGCTGGTCCTCGTGGGAATGCCCATGATGTTGAACTTCCTTCAAAACGAATTGCTGATGGCGCCCGGTCCAGCAGGCGTTGGTTATCGGGAGTTGAAAGAATCTTTTCCGCTTACCTGAGCCGGTCAAGTTCTAGGTGTGCTTGTTTCAGCAGCGGCTCATCCGGATCTGCGTACTTCCAAAGCTCAAGGAACTCCTGATAGGCAGCGCGACTCTCTGGTAACTTGTCTTGAAGTGCAAGGGCACGAGCTAGCCCCAGATGTGCGAGTGGATAGTAATGAGACAGCGGATCAACACTGCGGTGGTCGATGACTTTGCGGAATTCCTTTTCCGCAAAGACCGGCTGTTTTGCAGCAAGGCAGGCCATGCCGCGCATGTAGGGGATCTCAAGGGTGCTGAGCTCGTACGGCGCAGCCGACTGTAACGCAGCCACGGCTTCTTCCGGCTTGTGCCGCGCCAGAAGCACGGCGGCCCGGACCTGTGGGGCTCCTAAACCTGCCCAGAGAGTATCCTCAGGATACTTCGCAAGTTCCTGGCTGAGTAGTTTCTCCGCGCGGCCCGCGTCTCCCGTTTCAGCCATCGTCACCAGAGGGTCCATGACATCTTCGGGAAGCCCCTCAAAATTGAGCAGAGCGCGGGCCTCCCGGAGGTGGCCAGTATCGGCGA
This sequence comes from Occallatibacter sp. FHG110214_02, assembly GCF_059115385.1. Classification (NCBI taxonomy): domain Bacteria; kingdom Pseudomonadati; phylum Acidobacteriota; class Terriglobia; order Terriglobales; family Acidobacteriaceae; genus Occallatibacter; species Occallatibacter sp. FHG110214_02. The sequence goes on from NZ_JBZYWK010000001.1 coordinate 114,234, forward strand.
GAGTACGCGAAGACTTGAGCCGGTACATCACGTACAGATAGGTCTCGCTCTGCTGCTTAGGAACCGAAGAGATCGCCGCCATAACCTCCTGTCCCTCCCGGATGTGCCCCCCGGCAAATGCTAGAAATGCCTCCCGCAACCGGACCCGAATTGCGTTGTGAGCTTTTCCCCAGCCGATCTGCGTCTTCACGCCATCCGCATCGTTGCGGGCAGCATCGACCTCCATCAGCAGGGCGTGCAGGTCAGCTCCATCGAGGCCTCTGGTCACAGCCTGGTCACAAACGGACTTTGCGGCATCCAGTTGGCCCACCTGAAGTAGGGCACGGCCAAGAATGACATACCCCACAGCTACACCGGGGTCCATCTCCAGAGCCCGCTTTGCGAACGGAATGCCTGATTCGGCCTGGCCAAGGTCGTTATAGATAGTAGCCATGTTTCCCCACGGAGTGGGGTTTTGCGGGTAAACCTCCGTCCAGTTGCGATAGTTCCGCAGGGCTTCTTCCATGTTTCCGGTGACGTTTTCGTGATAGAGCGCGACGATGAGAAGCCGGTTCCGCTCGTCAGCCAGATCCCGCAGCTCGTAGGCCCTGGTGAGATTGGCTACCTTCTCCGCGTGATTGCCGCTGTTGCCATAAGCCACGGCGATATCCACATAGGCAATGGCGAACTTCGGGTCCAGCTCAATCGCGCGCTGAAGAAGAGGGATGGCGTCGGCATATCTTCCCTGCAGCATAAGACGCCTGGCACTGGAATAATTCCGCAATGCCTCCAGGGATCCGGTATTTTCATGAACGAGCGAAGTATTGAATCTTTGAATCGAGGATCGGGACTCGCCCAGTTTTTTTCTTATGCTGGCGGATGCGGTGTCGATGGCGTGGGAGATTTCGTCGGCGGTGGCGGCTTCGGCTTTGCTGGTTGCGAGGGAGTTTCCGGAGATGCAATCGGTGGCATCAAGGGTGAAGAGATACTTCTGACCCAGCTTGGCAATGACGCCCCTGAGCATGACCTGGGCGTTGTTGCGCAGGCAGACCTCCCGCGCTAAAGCGGGAGTCAGTGGAGTGCTTCTCGCTTGCCGCATCTGGGTTAGTGTTTCCTGAACATGGACCGTTGAAAGGAAGTTGAGGTAGGGAGACTGCTTGAGGTCTGCGGCAACGGCAGTGTTGAGTACATCGCCCAGACCAGGGTCTCCGGTTGTGTTTTCCATTTCGCCAAGAACGATGATGGGGTCGGAGGGAAGGCGGTGGTAGTGCCGCCACAGAAGAAACCCTGCGCCGCTCAATGCAACCAGAACTCCGGCGGACAGAGCGATCCTTAGGCCAACCCGCCTGTTAGGGACTTTGACGAGATTCTCTTCTTCGGTGACGACGCTCGTTCGAACCGTGTGTTCCTCGTAGAGAACACTGTTGGAGACTTCTTGCGGATGTTCCAGCGCACCAGCCTCCGGACTAATGGACCGGACAGGGCAAATGAACTGATATCCACGTCCGGGCAGGGTAAGGATATATCCGGCCTCGCCCGGCTTCTCACCCAGTGCCTTGCGCAGGACGGAGATGCTTTGGGCAAGGTTGTTCTCGTCGACAAAGGCATCCGGCCATACGTTTCGGAGTAATTCATCCTTACTTAACACTTTGCCGGGGTTGTGCACGAAATAGAGCAGTACGTCGAAGGCGCGCCGACTGAGGACAAGCGTCTCCTCTCCCCGCCGGACGGATCGGGATCCGGGGTCGACCTCAAAGTCGCCAAACTGGAATATCTCCAAAGTCTCCATGCGCTTGAATGTGCTAGGGTCGCCGAAACGGTTCGCGGCATTTCTCGCTTGGCCGCGGCAAACCTTACGGACAACGCGAGACCGTGAACGCTTTGATAGTTCGACTTTAGCAGTGGTCAGAAAGGGCGGGCAATATTCTTCCGCAGGACCCATCGCCTTCAGCCTGCCCGTCCGTGCACTGACCGCGCAGCTTGCCGGAAGATAAGTGAGAATTCAGCGCGGCTGCCTCACGCGATGATCGATGAACGTGCTCTGGAAGAAGCGGAGCTCGATTCCACCCGTCTCCGCTGATGATCTTGTTCGGCTCGTCCCTCGCGATCAACCTTAAAGATCGTCCATATTTCCAATGACTTGACAGGCTTCAGGCGGCCTGTCAGAACGCGTCAGAACTGGTCATTGGCATTTTCTCTCAAGCCAAAGCCACCATGATCACAAAGTTCTTTTTCGCGACGGGCTGTCGCTTTTGTTCTATCGACATTCCGGAGTGCTCCATGACGTGATGGTTGACTGGATCCTGTTTCAGCAAATCAACGAGGTCCAGTAGACCTGATCCCGGATCGAAACAAAGGAGAACGCCAGGTGAGGCCAGATCGAGATATGAAAACAAGACTCTGCTCTTCATTCGCTGTGTTGCTGTTTCTTTTGGCTGCTGCGACAACCTCTTCTGCCCAGTTCGGGCAATTTGGGCACGGCACTCCTCCAGGAGCGATCTCAGGACGTGCCCAAGACCCCGGACCGCAACCCAATCCCGCAACCACGGTCCCGAATCCGGTTCCAGGCCTGAGTACAAACGGGCTTGCGCTCTTCAATGAGAGCCTGCTGCGCGTGTCGGAACTGGAAGGAACCTGCGATACCTGCGCGCAACAGCCGCAGAATGTTCTGCCAATCGACCCCGATCCACAAAACCCATTTTCGCCTTCAGGGCTGGTCAAATCCGCAGGCATGGGGCCTGTCTTCAATGCTGATCAGTGCTTTGTCCCTAGGTAACTTGCACCTTTGATCTGAATGTGCTGACGCGCATTCGGGAGGTGGCGGTAGCCGTCATTGGCATTTTTACGTTGCTGCCTGCAGGCTCACAAGAAAGGCAGAGGTGGATCGATGATCCAGCTTTATCGGTGGCTCCAGGAGCACGCAAGTCTATTTCGCCACACCACTTGGGAAGATGGCGGCAATCGCACGATACGCCGAGAGGTCAAGGTGGAAAGGGAGGAACGGACAGTGCTGATTGGTTCCACATCTTCACAAGGTTTGGATGTTTGTCCTCTCTGCGGTCAGAAGCTGCCGGAAGGAACTCTCTGGAGGCCGCCGGGCGCCATGCCGTAGTGGCGATGTCCGGATGGATTCCGCAACCCGGTGAAAGAAGGCCGCATTGTGCCTTGATTTTTCATGATTCGAGTTTGGATGGAGGTTTCATGCTGCTGAAAGAATTCGTTAAGTGGTTGAACGGCCTAGGTTTCGAGCCAGGGGAAGGGCGTGATTCTTGCCGAAATAGCCGTTCGGTAAACATGGCCGTGAAGCCATTTACTGGCCGCTCGTGGTCCCTTTCCATTGCGGTTTTCACAGTGTTGACAGTGCTGCTGACCGCAGGCAGTGCTCACGCGCAGACCGTAATCAGCAATACAGGAAGCGTCCAGGGGATAGCCTTCGACAGCAAAGGCAATCTCTACTACTCCGACAACAAGCAAGGCGCCGTTTATAAGATGACGCCATCTCAGGGTGGCTATGCCGACCCGGTTTCCATTGTCACCGGACTGGGCGGTTACCCGAATCCAACCGGTCTGGCGATAGACACTGGCGGAAACCTGTACATCGCGAGTGGCCAGAACGTATTCAAGGAAACCCTCTCCGGCGGAACCTACACGCAGAGCACAATCGCCAACGGATTGACCGGCGCTCTTAGCGTGGCTATCGACAGTAGCGGCAATTTCTACGTAACAGACCAAACCAACGGCGGCCGCGTACTCAAGGGAACTCTCTCCGGCGAAAGCTACACGCTGGCTCCCATCGCCACCGGTCTCAGCTTTACTTTTGACTTCGGCGCGCTCTTCTCCAGCACCGGCCTCGCTGTGGACAGCGACGGAAATGTTTTTGTCGCTGACACCGGCAACGCCCGCATTCTCAAACTCGCGCCATCAGGCGGAAGCTACACGCAAACCGTCGCGGTCACCGGCAGCCTCTCGAACCCCGCAGGGATAGCCATAGACAGCCACGGCAACCTTTACATCGCGGACGGCTTCGGAGGCACGACAGGCCAGCGCGTCTACAAGGAAATCCCCGCTTCCGGCAGCTATACCGAAAAGGTCTTCGACAGGTTTTCGGGCAATGAGTATGTCGCTGGACTGGCTCTGAACCCTGGCGGCAATACGCTGGCCGTTCTCGTCTCCGGCACCGTTTCCAGCTTCGGCGGCTTCCGCTTGTTTATCTACCCCACATCAGCTCAGGATAAGGCCACGCTCGACCTCGGCTCCGTCGCGCTCGGCTCCAGCGGATCGAAAACCGCCACTCTCACCTTCGCCGCGGCCGGCAAGCTCGACCACGCCAGCATCACAACGCAGGGCTCCGCAGGCCTGGACTTCGCGGATGCAGGCGGCGGCTCCTGCTCCGCCGGCCACTCGTATGCCGCCGGCGACACCTGCACAGCCAACATCTCCTTCACGCCCAAATACGCCGGCATCCGCAACGGTGCAGTCACTCTGCTCGACAGCTCCGGCACGCAGCTCGCTTCCATCTATATTCGCGGCAAGGGAACCGGCCCGCAGCTAACTTTCGACGCCTTCCAGTACACTCCGATTGGCACCGCGCTTCCCTCTGCCAGCTCCTATACCGCCTCCGATCTCTATACCGGCATCGCGGTCGATGGCGCAGGCAACGTCTATGTCTCCGACTACCCCAACAAACGCGTGCTCAAGGAGATTCCCGGCGCATCCGGCTACACGGAAACCGTACTCGCAGACAACCTGAAAGGCCCGCGCGGCCTGGCCGTTGACGGTGCGGGCAACGTCTATGTTGCCGACAACGATGACTCCATGAACCAGCTCAACGTCGGCACACTCATCAAGTTCATTCCCGGCGCGTCGGGCAAGTACACGCCAACAACCATCTCCACCGAGTTGTCCTACCCCAAAAACGTAGCCGTCGATAGCAGCGGCAAAGTCTATGTCAGTTCGTCGGACTACTACGGCGAGGAAGCCAAGGAAGCAGGAATACGGAAGCTGACCATGCTGCCAGACGGCAGCTACACCGAAAGCCTGGCCGTACCCTCCTCCTCGGGAATCCAGCTAGCGGTGAATCCCACGAACGGAGACCTCTACATTTCCGGCTATATCGCCACGCTGACCTCGAACGGCGACTATACCCTGAGCCAGAAAGCCGGGTATTTGACCGAGGGCGCATCGACATTCGATAGCGCCGGAAACCTATACGTAACCAGGGACGAAAACGGCGTAGACTTCGTGATCAGGATACAGTTCGCTGCAGATGGCAGCGAAGCTTCCTACACCAACGTAGCCGACGCGGGATACATCGGCGGCGAATACGATTACAGGCAGATAGCCGTGGATGGCGGAGGCAACGTATACGTTACCTTTGGCGCGAACTCCGTCCAGGGGAACAACATCTTCCCGGCAGTCCTAAGCGCCATTGCAACGCCGCCAACAATCACCTTTGGAACCGTCCCGGTTGGGGTAGACACAGAAAACTATCACTATCTCACGGTGGCCAACATCGGCACCGATCCCTTCACCTTCTCCGTGCCAGCCAGCGGTGATAACCCCGCCCTCTCGCCCGCCGACTACTCCTACGAAACAACCACCTCCGACCAATGCCCAGAACTGACGTCCACCTCTGAACCAGCAACGCTGTCCCCAGACGATGCCTGCCACTTCCTCGATCTCACCTTCATTCCCTCGCACTCCGGAGAGATCGACGGGACGCTGACCTTCACCGGTGACGATCGCAACGTAGCCAACTCCATTGACATCGTTCACCTCACAGGCGCAGGCTCTGGCGGAACGACCAATACCCTCACGGTCACCGTCCCCTCCGTCTCCATCACAGCTGGCGCGTCCTCAACTGTTCTTACTGCTACTATCGGCTACAACGGCCCCGCACCCACTGGCGCGGTCACCTTCACTCTCAACGGCGGCGCATCGCAAACGGCCACCTGTGCGACCGCAACGAACGCTGAAACTTGCAGCGCAACCTTCTCCACCAGCTCGCTGGGCGCAGGCTCTTATCCCATCGCCGCCTCCATCGCGGCGGACTCCAACTACAGCGCTGCCAGCGGTGCTGGCCAGCTCACCGTAACGGCGGCTATCACTCAGCCACAAGCCATTCTCAGCCCAGCCAGCGGAAACTTCGGCAGCGTCAACATCGGCAGCACGAGCAACCGCATCGCCTTCACGCTGGCTAGCGGAGGCACCGCCGACCTGGCTATCACATCCATCGCCATCTCTGGCGCGAATGCATCGGAATTCCAAATTTCCTCGAACACCTGCGGCAAGACGCTGGCTCCGAGTCACAGTTGCGAGATCGACGCCACGTTTGCGCCCACTGCTGCCGGCAATGCTTCGGCCACGCTCTCGGTTGTGGACAATGCCGGTACGCAAACGGCCTCTCTAGCTGGCGCAGGCGTTACGCCTTCCGCTCCGCAGGCTGCGCTCTCTCCCGCAAGCGCCTCTTTCGGAAGCGTGAATGCCGGGAGCACCAGCGGTCCACAGACCTTCACCTTGAAGAATGCGGGCAACGCCGCATTACCGATCACCTCAATCGGCATCACCGGCGCAAACGCATCACAGTTCATCGTCGGTAACAATACATGCGGCTCGACGTTGAATGCAGGAGGCTCGTGCACTATCAGCGTCTCCTTCAAGCCCACTGCCGCCAGCGATTTTTCGGCCACACTCTCGGTAGTGGACAGCATCGGCACGCAAAGCGCGAATCTGAGCGGTTCCGGCGCGGCAAGCACGCCCGCCGACTTCGGCATTGCAGCCAGCCCGGCGCAGCAGTCTGTGCAACGTGGCTCATCGGTCAGCTATACCATCCAGCTTGTCTCTGCCGATGCTGGCAATCCATTCACCAATGCGGTAACGTTCTCGGCAAGCGGACTGCCTGCCGGCGCATCCGCCAGGTTCTCTCCCGGCAGCCTCGTGCCCGGAGCAACTAAGGCGGCCACCAGCACAATAACCGTCACCGTGCCGGCCCTGAGCGCGGAATTGAAAGGTGCGCCGCCGCAACGGCCCTTCGGCATGGCGACCGCGGCAGTTTCCCTGGCGGGCATTCTCCTGCTATGGCCGCTCCGCCGCGCACGCCGCTTCAGCCTCCTCCTTCTGCTCATTGCGAGTCTTGCCTGTGCCGCCGGGATCACAGCCTGCGGCAGCAAAACAACAGGATTCGCGCCGCCAGGCTCGACATCCACGATTACCGTGACAGGCACAAGCGGAAGCACAGCGCACTCAACCACCGTCACCCTGAAGGTCAACTAAGGAGACTGCCATGATTCCGAGCTTCCGGCTGAAAGCCCTGTTCGCTCTGTCCGCTGCTCTTGTGCTGTTCGGTGCGCTATCTCTTTCCGCGCAGCAGGAGCGATCTGTTTCCGTAGGCGTGAACTACACCTACGTACGCACCAATCTGCTTCCGGACTGCAACTGCTTCGGCTTGAACGGCGGCGGCGCGGAGGTTCAGTTCAACTTGAGCCGGCGCTTCGCTTTGCTGGGCGATATCACCGCAACGCATAGCGGAGACATCACCATCAACCACTACGACCTGACGCAGGTGACCTACGCAGGTGGACTGCGGTACTTCCTGCCCATTGCTTCAAGACACCTGCGCCCATTCGGCGATGTCCTGCTCGGCGGCGCACATGCCTCCGGCAGCCTCTCTCCCGATGCGACCGGCCATGGCGGAGCAAACGCCTTTGCGTTTCAGGCCGGCGGAGGACTCGGCATCCCTGTCGGGAACCGATGGACTCTCGTGCCTGTCCGTGCTTCGTACCTGCTCACAACGTTTTCCAACGGATATGACGATCACCAGAACGACCTGCGTCTTTCCGCGGGAATTCGCGTTCGACTGGGTAAACACTGAGTGCCTTATTCAGGAGGCAGCATGATGATCGATCTGAGGTTTTTGCGCGCATCTTTGCTGGCTGCTGCGGTATCGGCGATGGTGCAGATCCCGCCGGGCCGCCGAAGCCGGGAGCATGGCCATGAATATCTGCACGGGCGGCTGACCACGGTGCAGGGCAATGTCGTTTATGTCCGGATCGTTTTGGTGCAACGGTATGGAGTCTGGACGATCCACTCGCTGCACAAGCCGGCCCTCGGACTGGTCAGGCACGGCTACCCCTGGCATCAGCTCATATATCGCCTGGCGCACCGTAAGCCAGGACGGCCGATTTGTCGCTTTCATCAGCGAGGGGTATCTGAGCGGAGAATCCAATGGCACCGATATCTTCGTGCGCGACACCTGCATCGGGGCGCCTGCGGGCTGCACCCCCTCCACCAGTTGGGCGAGCAACGATCCGGATGGCATCAATCCCGCCACGGACAAGGAATACGTCTGGCCATCCATCAGCGCGGATGGCCACTATGTGGCGTTCACCAGCCCGTCAGTCGCCAATGGTGGACAGGTGTTCCTGACAAAGACCGGGTACTAGACCTGCCGCCAATACGGAGAGAGGAAAATATGCATTCGATACCACGCCAACACCTGTTGCTTGCCGCCATACTTGGCCTGGCTTCCAGCCTCCACGCTCAGATCGCAAAGCCCCCTGTTGCACCTGTCCGCACCGTGACCGATGAATATTTCGGCCAGAAAATCGACGACCCCTACCGCTATCTCGAAGACCAGAAAGATCCGCAGGTCGCAGTGTGGATGAAGGCGCAGGCAGATTACACCCGGGCCGTGCTTGATAGCATTCCCGGCCGTCAGAAGCTTGCCGCCGAGATCGAAAAGTACCTCAACGCCGAGGACTTTACCATCACCGATGTACAGATCGCAGGCAAATCTCTTTTCTACCGCAAGCGCCGGAAAGACGAGAACCTGGGAGCCCTCTACATACGCCCGCTGTCAGGGGGCGAAGAGCGGCTGCTGCTCGATCCCAACAAGCTGGGCACTGCCGATCAGCATGTCTCGCTCGATCAGTACACGCCTTCCTGGGACGGCAAATATGTCTTCGCAGGTCTCTCGGCGGGCGGCGCGGAGTATGCCGCGGAGACCGGTTATCTTATCGAGACGGCGACCGCGACGCGTCTGCCGGAAAAATTTGAACGCTCTTTCGGAGCCACAGGCGTCTTCTCGCAGGACAGCAAAACCCTCTACTACGTGCAGGAGCAGCAGCTTGCTCCAGATGTTCCCCCCACAGAGAAGTACATGAAGTTGCGCCAGTTTGCGCATACCATCGGCTCCGACGTGAGCAAGGACGTGCCCGTATTCGGCTATGATACTGTTCCCGAGATCCATATTCCGCCGGACGAAGCGGGCTATGTCGGGACCACGCCAGGGTCTCCCTATGTCCTTGGCTTGGTGCGGCGCTTCGTTGGCGCGCAACTGGAGGTCTATATCTCCAGGGCCGATGCCCTGGAGCGGAAATCCGGCTGGAAAAAGGTCGCTTCCTATAGCGATAACATCACTGACGCAGCTGTCCATAGCAACGACATTTATCTGGTGACGCTCAAGGACGCGCCCAACGGCAAGGTACTGCAACTCAACGCCTCCGATCCCGATCTCGCCAAAGCTGAGGTGGTTGTGCCGGAGTCAAAGGCCGTAATTACAGGAGATTATGTTGGACAGGATGCGCTCAGACCCGCCGCGGACGCGCTCTATATTCAGGAAGCGGAGGCAGGCATCGGCAAGGTCGTTCGCCTGCCCTACGGCGCCAGCGCCAAAGCAGAAGAGATACCTGCCGCGATCCAGGGCGGCAGCGTCGATTCGGTCGTTGCCGATCCAGGCCAGGCGGGAGCGCTCCTCGATGTGGCCGCCTGGACCAGTCCCGGCGATTATTTCCAATACGACCCGGAGAAGAAGAAAGCCTCGGCGATCGGACTCGTTCCTCCCAACCCGGTCGATCCCACGAATATTGTCGCCGAGGAACGGCAGGCAAAGGCGGCGGACGGCACGCTGGTTCCTCTCTCCATCATTTACAAAAAGGACACAAAACTCGACGGCAGCAGCCCCACGGCGCTTATCGGGTATGGAGCATATGGCGATGTGTGGAAACCGAGCTTCAACAGGAGAAGCATGGCCTGGATCGAGCGTGGAGGCATTGTCGCCGTAGCTCATGTCCGCGGCGGCGGCGAATATGGCGAAAGCTGGCACCTTGCCGGGCAGAAGCTGAACAAGCCCAACACATGGAAGGACTTCATCGCCTGCGCTGAATTTCTCATCCACAACAAATACACCTCGACGGCAAAGCTGGGCATCTGGAGCCAGAGTGCCGGGGGCATCCTCATCGGACGCGCAATCACCGAGAAGCCTGATCTGTTTGCGGCGGCTGTCGATGGTGTGCCGTGGTCAGATAGTCTTCGTTATGAAAACGAACCGAATGGCCCGCCCAACATTCCCGAGTTCGGTTCTGTGAAGACAGAAGAAGGTTTCAAAGGCCTGTTTGAGATGAGCAGCTACGCACATGTGAAGGATGGAACAAAATATCCAGCTGTTCTGGTCACCTCAGGTGCAAACGATCCTCGTGTCGCGCCGTGGCAGGGCGCTAAGATGTACGCTCGGCTGGCCGCAGCAAGTACGAGCGGTAAGCCAGTGCTGTTGCGCGTCAACTACGATGCCGGACACGGCCTCACCGACACGGTTCGCCAGCAGGTCTCCGACTGGGCCGACATCTTCAGTTTCTTTCTGTGGAACTTCGGTGATCCGGATTTTCAGTCGAAAGCATTGGCGTCAGCAACTACCTCCAATGATAAAAAATGAAGATCTGGAATCTGCCGTACTCAGGAAGAAAAACGGACAGTGGCGGATTGCCTTCTTTCACAGCACAGCGGTACCGGTACCCTCACCAGCCATTGTGCCAGGAGAACCAAAATAATGAAGGGATCGTTCGTCTCCATGGCGCGGTCACTCGTGTTTTCCTCCACACTACGGCATTCCCATTGCGCACGGAGGGCTTTGCGTATGGCATTGCGTCGAGTTGGAACCCCAATGCCGGTCCCAATCGTTCTGCCACCTGGGTCGCTCGAACAGCAGCCAACTTAGCGCCATTCGGCCAGGGCGCCTATGTGAATGTTATGGACCGGGAGGACGAGGCCAGTGTCCGTAAAGCTTATGCGGAAAACTATCAGAGGTTAGCAAAGGTCAAAGCTCGCTATGACCCCTCCAACGTTTTTGCCATTAACCAGAACATCAAGCCCGCGACATGAGGATCTGTCCTTGCGATCGATTCCCAGAACAAAGACTTGGAGAGAGACCATGGAAAACGTATTGCTGAACAAGCAAGGAGCCATCAGGCGTATTTCGCGCCCGAGCGCATCCACCAGGAAACGCGCTGACGACATCTTCTTCACCACCATGTCGGTCATCATGCTGGCGATTGTCTTCATGGGTTTCGCTTCCAGTTATTTCCTGAGGGGAGCAGCGTTCTCGCACTTGCCCAGCCTGCTCGTCCACCTGCATGGGGCCGTCTTCTCGTCCTGGATCATACTGTTCGTTGTCCAGTCCAGTTTAGTCTCGGCGGGAAATGTCCGGCTCCATCGCAAGCTCGGAATAGCGGGCGCTGTTATTGCCGGCCTGATGGTGGTTCTTGGCATTCTTACGTCATTTGGGACACTTAGACGTCTAGTGCAACTCCCGTCACAGTTAGGTACTCCCGCGAACTTTCTGATCGGCAATATTCTCGAGATGCTCTTCTTTGGTGCTTATGTCGCAATCGCCGTCTGGAAGCGGAACAACCGCATCGTGCACAAACGCTTGATGTTCATCGCGAACGTCGACCTGTTGGCTCCTGCTCTCTTTCGAATGGCAATTCCTGTGGTGGACCATCCCCGGATGACATTTCCTGTGATGGCCCACTCTCCATTCCTCATAGGTGCTATTCCGATTGCCATGATTGTCGCGCTCTTCATTTTCGATCTCGCTACACATAAGAGACCACTTGCTGTAACCGTGATCGGCGGCTTGCTCTTCTGGGCGCTTGATCCGGTCTCCGATCTCATCATCAACACTCAACTCTCGCAGCACATCGCGTACTGGGCCCAGCACCACCCTTGATCTCATATTGCGCGTCGAGCCATTGCGCACTGGCCGCGAGAGAAATGTTAGGAGAACAACAATGAAAATCAATCTACCAACCTGCACTTTGCTTATGTTCACTGCACTGGCTGGGTCAACATGCGTGATGAGCGCACAGGCCGGGTTAGTGTCTTGCAAACCGCTCAGCGAAAGAACCGGCGAAGCTGGTTGTTGGATCATTCTTTCTCGTCCCCTTGGAGAGCTTCCCAAAGAGCCTGTCTTCTGGTCGCTCGATCTTTATCCCAACCGCGCTGCAGCCGAGGCCGCCCAGGGACCGCGTGCTACAGTCGTCGAAGCCCTCGGCAAAGTCTGGCTCTTCACCGTCGATCAAAAATCCGATCCGCCTCCCGGCGGTAAGCGCATCGCCCAGATAGGACCTCTCCCCGTCAAGAGCGGAGAACAGTACACAGCGCAGTTCATGGAAGCTATCCTTTCTCCAGGCGCTGTTGCACGGACACATCGGCACCCTGGACCTGAAGCCTTTTATACCGAGTCTGGCGAATCCTGCCTCGAAACTCCGGAAGGCAAAACCATCGGCAAAAAGGGCGTCGATGTCATCGTTCCCGAAGGTCAGCCCATGAGCCTCACCGCCTCTGGGACAGAAACTCGCCGCTCCATCGTCCTCGTTCTTCACTCCTCTGGCCGCCCGCCAACAATTGTGGCTGATGATTGGAAACCGAAGGGCCTCTGCACGAACTAACGGCCATGCTGTTCCAACTTCTCCATCAAGGATTTGGAGGATTTATGTTGCGACGAATAGCTTCCACTTATCTCTGGATCGCACCCCTGATGATAGTTCTGCTGTGGTACGCATACCATCGGCTCGGACTCCGTGCAGGTATAGTATGCGCTGCGGCTCACCTGTTCCTGGTCGCATTGGGGATGTGGGCGAGTGGCATGTTCCATTGGGAGGAACTCACAACTTCCTACGGATTGTCGAGGTTCCTTCTCACCGGCGCTGGAGGTTTTGTCTGGGCCGTGGGGGGCTGCCGGTCCTCCGTCGCGCCACGATCTCACACAGGCTTTCTACAACAATGTTGGGCTTCTCACAGGCCTCTTCATCGTCTTCTTAGGCTTTGCAGCGCTCAAGGAGGTATTGCACACCGAGAAACGAGGCGCGCTCGCGGCGGTCGGACTCGCATCCTTCTCCTACGTCATCTGGATCATCGAGTGCCTTCTGATGTGGGTGCAGTTCATAACGCCCGCGACGTTGCTCCCAAAGGCCCAACAGCCAGAGTGGTATCTTGCTCTGTTATTTGTGTACCACTGGATCGATAGCCTGAGGCTCGGCTCTGTCTACCTTGCCAGCGCGGCGTTTGTGTTGGCGGGACTCCTGATAGGGCGAATCAACCGGTGGGGAGGATGGTTGCTGCTCATCTTCAGATAGGAGAACCAAAATAATGAAGGGAACGTTTGCCGTATTCGCTGTCGTATTCGCTGCCGTTGTGCTGCCTCTGTCTGCCTACCGGAGCGTACACGGCTCCGATGCGCCCGCGCTGTCTGCCGACGCAGCACACATGAAGGCCGTAATCGATGCCCACGGGGGAGCGAACAAAGCGCAACTGCTGGAAGGCTTGCGCGTGTTTTCGCAGGAAACCTTCGGCGGCAATGGCCGCACCTGCGAAACGTGCCATTCCCTGACCACGGGCACCTTCAGCCTGCAAGACGCGCGCAAGCGTTATGCGAAGAATCCGCATGATCCGTTGTTCCGCCCAATCGACAGCGATAACGGGGACGGCAAGTCTTATAACCGGCTGCTCAGCTATGCCACCGTATCCGTAACAATTCCGCTGCCGCCGAATGTGAAGCTTGCCGACGATCCGAAAGCGACCGCGGTGACGCTCTACCGCCGGAATCTGGTCACGAACGATGCACCGGCACTTGACTCCGTGCTCATGTGGGATGGACGCGCCGCGGACCTGCAATTCCAGGCGCAGGACGCCATCAAGACGCACATGCAGCCGGGACGCGCGGCCACACAGGCTGATCTCGACGCGGTCGCCGCCTTCCAGAAGGCAATGCTCTTTACGTCCGATCAGACACGCGCCTGGGCCAAAGGCGGCCCGGCGCCGGGACTGCCGCCCGGTCGCACCGCTGCGGAAAAGCGTGGGCGCTTGTTTTTCGTTGACCAGCCGGTAGACCTCAAAACCGGACACGGCGTCTGCGCGATGTGCCACAGCGGCCCGCGTCTCGACACCGCTAACCAGGAGATCGAGCGCTTCTTTCCGCCCGTCAAGCTGGATCCGAAGCTGCCCCCGGTCGGGCTTACGAAAGGCATCCGCTTCGGCTCCACCAATGTTTCTGAGGAAAACAAACCGGGCTACAAGGTGCATAAGTGGCTTGTCCAGGGATCGGGGGGCAAATGGATTCCCCTCGAAAGCCCGGACATCGGTATCGCGCTGACCTATACGAAGATTGCTTCGCTGCCGCCGGAGTTCGCAAAGTATCCCTCCATTTTCCCCACGGAGGTCTTCAAAATACCGTCGCTGCGCGGCGTCGCCCGCAAAGCGCCCTACTTTCACGACGGCTCGGCGAGAACGCTCGAAGAAGCTCTGGAGCACTACGACCGTTTCCTGCGCGGCGGTTTCGGCTTCGTCAAGCCGCAGGCGAAGATCCAGCTTTCCGAGCAGGATCGCGCAGACATCATCACGTACCTGAAGCTGCTGTAATCGAGATGAGGGGAAGACCTAAATCCTTTCGGGAATCACGCATATCAGGGAACGCATGGATACCCTCCTGAATGCCAATTTGACTCCCTTACTGTTAGCCTCGCGTTTTGGGCTCCATCAAGGCATTCCCGTACATATTCATCGTGGTTGAGATCTGGGCGTGCCCCATCAGCTTCTACTGGCGCCGAATCTCCCCGCCGAGCTAGAACTTCAGCGCCAGCCCCGGCAGCGTGAGGCCAAGCGCAACAATGCCTGGCGGAATTATGATGAAACTTCCTGCGATGTGGAGAAAAAGAAGGACACACTTCTGGACGGCATCAGCCAACGACTGAACCAGAAGACGGAACGGACCATGAGCATAGCGGCAGAGAACAATAAAAAGACAGTAGTGACGGAAGAACCTGAAAAGCTGGATCTTCGCTCCCTAGATATTCCTGAAGAAAAGCGTGCGAAATTGTGGGCGCTGTTTCCCGAGGTGCGCACGGAGGGAGGAAAGATTGACTTCGAGCGGCTGAAGCTTGCTCTGGGCGAAACGGTCGATACCGGCAAGGAACGCTACGGCATGAATTGGCCGGGCAAGGCCGATTGCTTCCGTACCATCCAGGCTCCGAGCATGGGCACATTGCGCCCTGTGCCCCAGGAGAGCGTCAATTTTGACACGACCGGGAACCTCATCATCGAGGGCGACAACCTGGAAGTACTGAAGCTCCTGCAAAAGTCTTATCTCGGTCAAATCAAGATGATTTATATCGACCCGCCGTATAACACGGGCAACGATTTCATCTATCCGGACAATTATTCGGAGTCTCTCGAAACCTATCTGGAATATACGGGTCAGGTTGATGCAGAAGGAAAGAAGTTCGGCACAAACACGGAGACGGATGGGCGCTTCCATTCAAAATGGCTGAACATGATGTACCCGCGTTTGTATCTGGCTCAGAATCTTCTTACTGACGACGGAATTATCTGTGTGAGTATTGACGATACCGAGTACATCAATCTTCGTTTAGCGCTGAATGAGGTATTTGGAGAAGACGGCTTAATCTCAACCATTGTTGTTCAATCAAACAAGCGCGGACAAACATATAAAGAGATTGCCAAGATGCACGAATACATCGTCATCTATTCTCGCGACCCGGAAGTTTCGCTTTTTGAGCTTGAGAAAGATGACGACGCCCTGCCGTTCAAGGATTCTCAAGGTCTTTTCGACCTTTGGGAGCTGAGAAATCGCAATCCAAAGTTTGGCCGCCATAATAGGCCAAATCTCTTTTTCCCAATTTATGTAGCTCCCGCAAGTAAAGATGAATCCGGCTATTCCAAAATTTCCCTGGCTCGAAGCGACGAGTATTCGGTCGAGGTATTTCCACGAAATAGCGACGGGGAGGATGCGTGCTGGCGCTGGGGAAAGGACAAGCTGAAAGGCGTTGACTTGACTAGCTCCTGCCCCGTTGCCGTGGCGAGACAAAAGCGCGATGGGGAATGGAATATATATGAAAAATCACGCAAGAGCACCACGAAAGCGAAGTCAATTTGGACGGAAACCGAGGTAATCAGCGAGCAAGGCACAATGGAGCTCGGGGAACTTGGTCTTGCCGGTTATTTCGACCATCCAAAGCCAGTGGACCTATTGAAGAAGTGCATCAGCATTGCCGCAGGGCCGAATGACATTGTCCTGGATTTCTTCGCGGGGAGTGGAACCACGGCCCAGGCTGTTCTTGAATTGAACGCTGAAACCGGCGCTGAGAGACGGTTCATCCTTACGCAATTACCTGAACCTACTGACCATGAAGAATTCACCACAATCGCTAGCATTACCAGGGAGCGTGTGCGCCGTGCCATCGAGAAAATTACAAACAAAGACGCGGACAAACTTCGTTTTGTGAGCGAGAGGAAAAGTAAAGACTTTGGCTTCCGCGCCTTGAAGCTCGCGCAATCAAACTTTATGGCATGGAAGGCAGGGGATGTAAAAGACTCCTCTTCGCTTGCAGCACAACTCGATCTTCATATTGACCATATCCGTCCTGCACGCACGGACGACGACATCCTCTATGAACTTTTGCTCAAGAGTGGTTTCCAGTTGACGACGCCGGTGGAGAAAAAGATCATGGCAGGCAAGACCGTCTATTCCGTCGCATCTGGCGCTTTGATAATTTGCCTTGACCGTGCGCTGACGCTGGAGCTTATCCGCGCAATCGCAGAGAGGAAGCCGGAGCGCGTCATCTGCCTTGACGAGGGCTTTGCCGGAAACGACCAGCTCAAGACCAACGCAGTGCAAATCTTCCGCACGAAGGGCATTGCCAGCTTCAAGACGGTATAAGCGATGACGATGAAGCTGCAATTTGATGCCAACCAGCAGTACCAACTTGATGCCGTGGCGGCGCTTACCGGCCTCTTCGATGGCCAGCCCCAGGGCGCGCCCGAGTATTCCGTCATCGAGATGGGAGGGATGGATGGCATCTTCGCAGGACAGCAGCAGAGCGAGCTTGGCCTTGGCAACCGGCTTCTGCTTGCGCCGGAAAAACTCCACTCCAATACCCGCGCGGTGCAGGCCCGCAATGACATTGAAGTGGCCAATCCGGCAGCGCCGCTAGAGTCGTGGGAGCTATTCGATACCGCCGCGAATGCGATCCGCGAGTGCCCGCATTTCTCCGTGGAGATGGAGACCGGCACCGGCAAGACCTACGTTTACCTGCGAACCATCTTCGAGCTTTCGCGCAAATACGGCTTTCAGAAGTTCATCATCGTTGTGCCAAGCGTCGCCATCCGCGAGGGCGTTCTCAAAAACATTGAGATTACCGCTGACCATTTTCGCGCGCTCTATAACAATATTCCCTTTGAGCACTTCGTCTATGACGCAAAGAAGGTGAACCGTCTCCGCCAGTTCGCGGTAAGCAATACGCTGCAAATCCTTATCATCAACATTGACGCTTTTCGCAAGAACTTTACCGGCACAGAAGCTAAGCAGAAGAGCAACGTCATCTATAAGGAGAGCGATAAACTCTCAGGCCGCCAACCTATCGAGTTTGTACAGGCGGCGCGGCCCATCGTCATCATTGACGAGCCGCAGAGCGTGGACTCGACCGAACGAGCGCAGGAGGCTATCAAGGCGCTGAACCCTCTCTGCACGCTGCGCTACTCCGCCACCCACAAAAATCCGTACAACCTTGTCTATCGCCTGGACCCTGTGCGCGCCTTCGAGCTTCGCTTGGTGAAGCAAATCATTGTGGCCAGCGCCGCCGCCGAGGGCGGGGCGAACGATGCCTTTGTCCGCGTGGAGCGTATCGACTATAAGAAGGGCATCAAGGCCAAGCTGAGGATTCACAAGCAGACAGCGGAAGGCCCGAAGGAAAAATCCGTGACCGTGAAGAACGGCGCGGACCTGTTTCAGCTTTCTGACGAGCGCGCCGCCTATGAAAACGGCTTTGTGATTGCCGAGATTAACGCCGAGCCGGGCAATGAGTTTGTGCGGTTCAATAATGGCCGTGTCTTGCGCCTGGGCGAGGAGTCCGGCGGGATGCGTGAGGATGTGTGGCGTGTACAAATCAAGACCACGGTCAAGAAGCATCTGGAAAAGGAACTTCAACTTCGCAGTCGCGGCGTGAAGGTGTTGAGCCTTTTCTTCATTGACCGTGTCTCCAACTATCGCGATTACGACGACGCCGGAAAAGCGGTGAAAGGCAAGTTTGCGGAAGTCTTTGAAGCCACGCTGGCAGAGCTTGCCCAGAACCCGCGCTATGCCGTGCTCGAATGGCTGAAACTGCCGGCCGGAGCGTTGCATAACGGCTACTTCGCACAAGACAAGAAAGGCGCGTTGAAAGATACACGCGGAGACACGCAGGCCGATGACGAAGTCTACAACCTCATCATGAAGGACAAGGAGCGCCTGCTTTCGATGGAGGAACCGCTGCGCTTCCTCTTCAGCCATTCGGCCTTGCGCGAGGGATGGGACAATCCCAACGTCTTTCAGATTTGCACTCTGAATGAAACGCGCAGCTCGATGAAGAAGCGGCAGGAAATCGGGCGCGGCCTGCGTCTGCCGGTGGACCAGAACGGCCAGCGCGTCTTTGACGAGTCCGTAAACAAGCTGCTTGTCATGGCGAACGAGAGCTACGAGGACTTTGCGCGCGCCCTTCAGGCGGAATACGAGGAGGAGTGCGGCGTTACCTTCGGCAAAGTGCCCATTACCGCTTTCGCGAAACTCTTGCGCGTGGTGGATGGCGAGGAAAAGCCGATTGGCCGGGATGTAGCTCAGATTATCTACCAGGCCCTTGTAGCGCAGAAGATGATGGACGCAGACGGGCGCATTCAGTCCGCCTTCGACCCAAAGAAACCGGACTTTAAATTGGAATTGCCGGAAGGGCAAGCGGACCTTGCTTCCGCCGTGGTTGATTTACTGACCTCGTATCAAATGGAACGCCACATCTGCAAAGACAAAGACGAAGGTCCAAACTGGCTCAAAAAAGAAGTGCAAATCAGCCCCGAATTTCAGGAGCTTTGGGAGCGCATCAAGCCCAGGACGACGTATTGTGTGGAGTTCGAGACGGATACACTGGTTGCCCGCGCTGTAGAGGGCATTAAGCGTATGGAGAAAATCCAGGCTCCGAAAATTCGCGTGAGCACGGGTCAGCTTGATGTGAAACGCGGAGGAATTGACGCAACGGCTGTGAGCGTGTCCGAGGATCGAGTTACGCCGGCTTCCTATCCTATCCCCGATGTACTGGCGTATTTGCAGAATGAAACGGAATTGACCCGTTCCACGCTGGTTCGCATCTTGAAAGAGTCGGGGAGGCTAGCCGAGTTCTTCATTGATCCGCAGAAATTCATGGACGCCGTTGCTGACATCGTCAAATACGAACTCCACCGCCTGCTTGTAGACGGCATCAAGTACGAGCGCATCGACGGCGGGCCAGGGGCGGAGTGGGAGATGATGCAGTTCAAGAACGAAGAACTTATCAACTACCTCACAGCCTTGCAGGTGCAGCACTCCGTTTATGAATATGTCGTCTACGATTCCGAAATTGAGCGGGAATTCGCCCGCAAGCTCGATCAGCGAGCCGACATCAAGCTCTTCTTGAAGTTGCCAGGATGGTTCGAAATTGATACGCCTGTGGGAAAGTACAATCCCGACTGGGCCATCCTAAAGCAGGACGACCATGCCATGTACCTTATCTGCGAAACAAAAGGCACAAAAGATTTTCTCAAGCTGCCAACACAGGAGGCAGATAAGGTGCGCTGCGGGAAACGTCACTTCGAAGCCATCGGCGTACCGTTTGCCGTTGCAGTCACTGCGGAGGATGTCTAGGCCTTTGCCTGCAAGTCCCGTGGTTCATGGCCCGGCACATGAATCCCACTCTAGAGAACTATTATGGCAATCCCCGTTTTGCCTCTACAGCCAACCTCACAATCAACGAAGTAAAGCCTCTAAGCGAGCATTTCATCTCTTTGTTGAATCGAACGAGAGCGGCAGCAATCAAGCAGGGTGTTTCGCCATCACCTTAATGAAGTAGAACGTCATGCGTGTCTGCCCGGTATTGCGGACGCCATGCAGCATATCGGATTCAGCAAAGACCATGTCGCCAGTCTTTACCTGTGTGGCGACGCCATTCACAGAAAACTCTCCCGTTCCTTCGCCAACAATCATGATCTCTTCTTCGACATGCCGGTGTGGTGGATGCGGCTGCGCTCCCGGTTCCAGCGTCACAAGACCGGAAGCCAGCGCGGCAAGTTGCTCTGTCGGCCCATTGAAATGGACATAAGCCTTCGCGCCAGGCGCTGCGCCCTCCGACTGAAGGTTTTCCACCTTCACTACACTGCTTGAAAGCATAGGCCCGCCGGTCTTCGTATCCACATGCGTAATTTGCTGTGCTGTTTGTGCCACTGCTCCAGGTGCCAGAGCTGCTCCCGCCAACGCGGTTACAGAAGCCAAAAGTTCCCGCCGGTTCATCCTTCACCCTCCGCGGCAAGTGTACAAGACAAGCAAGCCCTTGAATCCACATGTCAGGGAAGGGAATGCAGCTCCGGCTCGCATCATCGGTTCTTCCTTAACGATGGCCCAATCGTGACGCCACTACCCGAGTAGTTCGTACCCGAGTGATAGTTAGCGTTCAACAGCCACCACACGCGGCGTAACCGGCACAGCCTGCCCCACGGCCAGCGGAGCCAAAACAGAAGCAGAAAGCATCACCAAAGACAAATATCTCTTCCATAACGGATTCATAAAGGGAACTCTCGACCCTTTCCGCCGCCTTCGTTGGCAGCTTCACTTTCCTGAGCAGCAGCCGTCTGCGTGCTCATCCTCACCGGCAGGCTCTGTCCGCAGAACGGGCAAACCATCGGGCTCTGCGAAAATCCAGTGCCAACCATCAGCGTGCGTTCCTCTTTCTCCACGGTTATCTCCCGCCGCATCGTGCGGGTGCCGCCTTGTTCCCACGTCGTCTGGCGAAAGATGCTCGCGTGTTCATGGAGCCATCGAAAAATCTGGATCATCGATCCACACCTCTCTGTCTTCGCCAGCCGTCATGCTGTGCAGGCGCAAAAGTTCCCAACCACGGCTTTCAGCCGGTCCCGGATACGCATCAGCATGAGGAAGAAACAGCCCACTCACTTCGGCACAAGCGGGCTCGCCCTGAGCTTTGCGAAGTCAAAGCTCGCGCTTCGTGCCGGCTCAGCCTTTCGATACACGCCGACATTCGTCACGTTCTTGCCTGCTTCATCCCGCGAGATGGTTGTAACGGTCATCACCTTGCCATTGGCCGAAACCACTCGGCGGCTCGTCGCCACCACTTGAAATCCGCTGGTGTAAGTAGCCAGCACAACATTAGGCGCAACGCGCTTCAGCGAAACAGGCAACAGCAAGCCGTTGTTTCCCAGCACAGAGACAGGCCTTCCATCGTAAGCAGCCGTGTACTCTGCTTTGGATAGCCGCCCACTCGCCCATTCGGAATCGGAGCGGTAGTGAATCTTCTCTCCCTGTGCGCTCATCTCAATCGTCATCTGCTTCGGGCAACTATCATCGGCATACTTTGACCTCCGCACATCCAGAACCCACTTCCCCAGGAAAGGGTCCGAAGCGAAAAGAGCCGCGGGTGAAAGCAGAAGCGTAATCGCCGCAAAGCATCGCATCTTTCTAGTCATCGTTCTCTCCTAAAGCGACCGCAGAAAATCGAGGATCGCCTGCTTGTCGTTTTCACCCAGCGCGTTAAAGCGCATCACCACGCCGTTCGCTTCGGAAGGACCATAGCGAAACGAGTCTCTGTCCTTGTTGGGGTTGTCGCCGCCATCCGAACCCGGCGCAGAGAAGTGGTCCTGGATGGCAACCGCCAGGTCCTTCGTCCTGCCGTCGTGCAAAAGGTAGAGCCGTTGCCCCACGCCCCACAGCGGCGTCGTGCGAAACTCATCCGGCCCCGCATTGCCCTGCACAACGTTGTCCGCAAGCGTCGCGCCCATGTGGTGAACCAACAGGTCCGAGTAGAGATTCACCGTCTGCCCGCGCAGCGCCACCGTCATCGGCCCAATCTCTTCCGCAGCCGTCGCAGGATTCGCAACTCCCGGCGTACGGAACGAAGCCGTGTGGCAAAGCGCGCAACCCACTTCGCCGAACAACTGCCTGCCCCGGCTCGCACTCGCAGATAAGGGCCCCGGCTGCGGCGCATCCACAAAGCGCATGAACTCCGTGAACATCAACCACGCCGGCATAATCTTCAGCGGATTGTTGTACCGCTCATCATCCACGCGAGGAATATCGAAAGCCTCGTAAGACAAATTGCAGTCCGGGTCCTCGCTGCGCATAATGGGGAACAAGTCATTGCTGATCCCCATCTCCACGTTGTAAGCCTCACCGGCAAACATCGTGATGGACGCATTCTGCGCCTTCCACCCAAAGCGGCTGATCGTTCCGTTGTTGGCAACAAGGTTCGGATGGCCATGAATCCCCAGCCGCTGCTTCACCTCGCGGTCCGCATTCATATTTGCCACAATCGCCGAGTCCTGAATCGCCTCAATCAACCCCAACCCAAACAACTGCAGCGGAATCCGGTAAGCAAGATTGCGCCGCTCCAACTCGTGTTCAAAATCCGGCTGTTCCAGCTTGCATGCCGGAGCATCCGAGCGCCCCTGCAGCGTAAACAAGCTATGCACGCCACCATCGCGGCTGCCGTCGCGATTGAATTTGAACCGCACCTCCCGTATCGCCCCCTCTGGCTCCTCAAATCTCGGAACCGTGTTCGTACCGCCAAGCCGGTGCGCAATCGCCTCCGCTGGATTCTTCTTCGGTGAGCTACCACCCAGCGCAGGCTGGCTGTGGCAGGTAATGCACTGGTCCGCATTGAACACCGGCCCCATGCCTGCCGAGTTCACCAGCCGCGAAGGCGAAAAAGGATTCGTCGGGTCAGGGTCTGCCGGAGGAACATTCTGCGGCTGCTGCACGCACGTGTCGCACGTGCCCTCCAGCTCCGACACCCGCAGCAGGCTCTCGTTAAAGAGCGCAATCTCATTCGCGCTCAGGCCGGGAACAGGATTCGGAATCGCACTCGCCGGATTCGGTCTCGGCCCAGGGTCCTTGGCCCGCTGCCCCCATGGCTGTCCGGGCGGATTCCCCCATCCAAACTGCGCGGAAGCACGCTCCGCAGTCGTCATCAGGCCAACCAACACAACCAAGCCAAGGCAAGCGGCTCTAGGAAAATAAGCAACTAGCTTCACCGGGATAAGTTCTCCTTCGTTCGTCTCTGCCAACACGCTAGGAGCAGACCGGAGAGCGCGAATAGTACAAAAGCGACATCGCACTGCATGCTTTTGAACATTGCCCGCCTCTCATCCCGCTGGTACAGTCAAACCAGCAGGCGCTTCTCCTCCGTTGTTTGTCAGCATCATGGCCACAGCCTGCGGGAAACACCAGTGACCAGTTCTGACGAGTTCTGAACACTTTGCTGGGTTCTTTCAAGTCAATGGAGACATTGGAGATATTCCAATTTGGCGAGTTTCAGGTCGATCCCGGTTCGCGCACGCTGAAACGAGGAGAGGAGACACTTGCGCTCAGCCGCCGCGCCTTTGACGTGCTCATCTACCTCGTCCGCAACCCCGGCAAAGTGTTAAGCAAAGAAGAATTGCTCAAGAATGTCTGGCCGGACGCCTTCGTGGATGAAAACAGCCTCGCCCAGTGCATCTCCGTCCTGCGCAAAGCCCTCGGAGAAAAGCCCGGCGGCAACAGCTACATCGTCACCCTGCCCGGCCGCGGCTACCAGTTCGCCTGCTCCGTACAACTAGCTCCCGCCAACCCGCCGCCAGCCTTAGAAAACACTCTCCCCAGCGGCGCCCTCTATAAGGAGCAGACAGTCCGCACCAGCGTTGTCACGCAGGAAGAATTAGTCCAGCCCAAAAGAAGCGGCCTCGCCCCCCGCGCAGCCCTCGCCGCCGTCCTTCTGGCTGCCATCGGCCTCGGCAGCTTCTTCGCATGGAGGCACTGGCACCGCATCCCGCCCTCGCCCGTAGTCGTCTTAGCCGATCTCGAAAACGCCACCGGCGAGGCCGGCCTTGGACAGGTTCTCGACAGCGCCGTCACCGCCGACCTCAAGCAGTCGCCTTACCTCAACTTCCTCTCCCGCGTACATCTGCAGGAGACCCTCACCCAGATGCAGCAAAAGCCCGACGCCCCACTCACGCCCACCCTCGCGCGAGAAGTCTGCCTGCGCAATAACGCGCAGGTCATGCTCAAGGGAGTCATCGCCAGGCTCGGCCAGAAGTATCTCTTCACCCTCGACGCCACCGATTGCGTCTCCGGAAACTCCCTCGCAACCAGCAAAGCCGAAGCCGCCACCGCCGACGAAATCTCCCACGCCATCGACACCGCATCCGCCAGCATAAGAAAAAAACTAGGGGAGTCCCGCTCCTCGATTCAGCGCTTCAGCACCCC
Source organism: Occallatibacter sp. FHG110214_02 (assembly GCF_059115385.1). Lineage (NCBI taxonomy): Bacteria > Pseudomonadati > Acidobacteriota > Terriglobia > Terriglobales > Acidobacteriaceae > Occallatibacter > Occallatibacter sp. FHG110214_02. The sequence goes on from NZ_JBZYWK010000001.1 coordinate 138,811, forward strand.
GCTCGTCCACGAAAACACCGGCTCGCTTGAGGCTCTGCGAAGCTACTCCAGCGCCCGCGCCCTCGCGCTCCAGGGAAAACACGCCGATGCCATCCCTCTCTTTCAACGCGCCATCGAGCTGGATCCAAAATTCGCTGTAGCTTACGCGGACCTCGCCTCAACCTACGGCAACAGCGGCAACCGCGTACAGGCAGTCGCCAATCTCACCAGGGCCTATGAGCTGCGCGACTACGCCGACGAGCGCAATCGGCTGTACATCACCGCCGTCTATCACGAAAACGTCACCGGAAACATGGAAGAAGCCCTGCGCAACTACCGCAACTGGATGGAAATCTATCCGGGCAACCAGTCGTCGCCGGGCAATATGGCAAACATCTACACGCAGCTAGGTCAGGATGAGGCCGCCATCCCTCTCGCCAGAAAAGCGCTCGAACTCAGCCCCGACGACGCAATCCCATACGTAGTTTTAGGCCGCGCCCTGCTGCATGCCGGGCAGCTCGACGCCGCCAAATCTATCTGCGACCAATCCGTCGTCAAACATCTCGACGGTGCCGACATGCACTCCCTGATGATGGAAGTAGCCGCAGCCCGCAACGACACCGAAGGTGTAAAGGCACAGCTCGATTGGGCAAGGAGCCACAGCGCAGCCACCCGCGCCAAGCTCAATGAAGCGCTTCTAGCCTTCGAGCAAGGCCGCATCCATCAGGGCCAGGAGACATTTGCCGCAATCGCCGATGCTTATAAACAGCAGGGAGCAACCCAGCAGTACGTGATTTACCTGCTAGCCTCCTCCCGAATCCTCGCCGAGACAGGCCACATCCCGGAAGCCCGCGCCCTGCTCAGCTCCTACGAAATCCCCGACGGCTCAATGGACCCGCTGGTAGCCTTGGCGGAAACAGGAGACACCGCCCGCGCCGAGCATTTGCTGAGCCAGAAACTTGCACAACATCCCCAGGACACCCTCTGGAACAGCTTCAAAGCCCCGCAGATTCGTGCCGCCGTGTTCTTAGCGCAGCACAAGCCGCAGGAAGCCGTAACAGCCCTGCAGCTCTCCACACCCTACGAGCTCCGCACCCTTGAAATCCCCTATATCCGCGGCACAGCCTATCTCGAAGCCAATCAGCCAGCCGCCGCCGAAAGGGAATTCCGCAAAGTCATCGACCATCGCGGCGTCGATTCGCTCTCGCATCTTTATCCGCTCGCCCACTTAGGCGCAGCCCGCTCTCTCGCTCGTCAGAACAAGCCCGCGGAAAGCCGTGTCTTCTACGAAAATTTTTTCGTGCTATGGAAAGACGCCGACGCCAACGAGCCACTACTGAAACAGGCACACGAAGAAGCCAGCAACATCATCCCCAGCACAAAATAGCCAGAAGTCTACATCCCCGGATGATTCACCTCATCCGCACGCGGCACAAGGTACTGATACACATGCACCGGAATGTTTGATTCCCAGTGATGCGTAGCCTTCGCATAAACAACCGCTCCCAGAAAAATCACAGCCAGCGCCGCCGCAACTCCAACCGGAGCAACCACCCGCTTCCGCCAGCGTTCCGCGCTTGATTCTCCACGCCTCGGCGGCAGCGCAAACTGTAAAGCATTCTCCGCCGGGCAAGCCGCAACGCAAGCCATGCAAGCGCTGCACTCCACCGAACGAATCTGCACCAGCTGGTCCACCGGAAGATGCGCCGGGCAATCCCGCGCACACTTTCCGCAATCGATGCACGCCTCTTTATCGCGTCGAATCTTTACCGGACTCAGCAGCGAAACCAGCCCCAGCAGCGCGCCATAAGGGCACAGATAGCGGCACCAGAAGTTCTCCACCAGTGCGGAAAGCAAAACCAGCACGCCCACGACCAGCGCCCCTGCCAAGCCAATCTCGCGAAAGAAATTCAGCATCCGCACATCGGCAACCACGCCATAAGGCGAGCCCATAAAATCTTCCAGCGCCTCTGCGGACATCATGCCAATCATCACCGCAAAAAATCCAAACAGAAGATATTTCAACCCTCGTAGCGGAATATCCACCCACTTCGGCAACTGCAGCGAGCGTCCAAAAACCCGCCGCCCAACGCGCCAAAGATTTTCCGAAAGCGTCCCCACCGGGCAAAGCCACGAGCAGAAAGCCTTCTTGAACAACAGGCTCATCGCAACAAACGCCAGAAACAAAAACATCGCCGCAGGATGAACCGCCGGAACGCTCCCGGTCACAAACAGATACTTCGCATTCATCAACCCGGCAATCGGCAGCCATCCCTCCACGCCCGCCGGCCTTTCGATAAAGAACCCCTTCGCCCCGCGCTCGAAATATCGCACCCAAAGATAGAACTGCAACCCCATCCACAGATTCAGCGCAACAAAAAGCCACTGCACAAGATGCCGAACGCGCTGCGAGCGGTCCGCACCCACTCGCCGCACAAGCTTCTTCTTCCCGGAGCCAACAGGATTCGTAGCCAGACTCGCCATCGTGCGCCTCTCTTCTGCTCGCAGCCTAGCCCGCACAAGAACAACCCGCAGCGACCTGCGTCACAGCATTTTCACCGGAAATTCGCAGCAAGTTCCCCCACCAACCCCACCCCGTCCCACCATGCAATCAACTTCCTGTCCCATTTCCACACATCTGTTGTTACCATTGCCTCCAATGGAACCTCTGCAGTCGATTGAGGATTGGGCCCGGCTTCAGGAGCTCTTTGACGGAGCCCTGCGGTTTGAAAACCCCGCCCAGCGCGAAGCCTGGCTCACAGAAGCCTGCCGCGACCAGCCCGACCTCCGGGCCAAAGTAGAATCCCTGCTCCTCGCCGTCACCACGCACACCCACATCGGCGCCGCCATCGGAGCCGCCGCCGCCAGCGTCGTTGCCGACCAGGAAGAGGCCGTGCTCCCCACCATCGGCAGCCGCCTCGGCCCCTATCAAATCACCGGCGTCGTAGGCCGCGGCGGCATGGGCGTCGTCTACAGCGCCATCCGCGCTGACGACGAGTACCGCAAGCAAGTCGCCATCAAGGCCATGCGCGGTCTGCTCACTCCCGAGCTGCGCCAGCGCTTCCTAACTGAGCGCCAAATCCTCGCCAACCTCGACCACCCTAACATCGCGCGCCTCCTCGACGGCGGCACCACGCCCGAAGGCATGCCCTACGTCGTCATGGAGTACGTCGATGGCCAGCGCGTCGATACCTGGTGCCAGTCCCACAACCTCAACCTCCGCGACCGCGTCCGCCTCGCCGTTGAAATCGCGCACGCCGTGGACTACGCCCACCGCCACCTCATCGTCCACCGCGACCTCAAGCCCGACAACATCCACGTCACCGAAGACGGCACCCCCAAGCTCCTCGACTTCGGCATCGCCAAGGCGCTCAACCCCGAGTGGGCCGCCACGCCCTCCGTCGTCCCCGGCCAGATGACCACCGATGTCACCCGCCTGCTCACCCCCGACTACGCCAGCCCCGAGCAGGTCCGCGGCGAACCCGTCACCACCGCCACCGACGTCTACCAGCTAGGCGTCCTCTTCTACCGCCTCCTCACCAACCGCCGCCCCTTTGAGGCCAGCACCACGCGCATCAGCGAATTGGAACGCCTAATCTGCGACGTTCCCCCACCCAAGCCCAACCTCAACCCCGATCTCGACCAGGTTCTCCTCCACGCGCTGGAAAAAGACCCCTCGCGCCGCTATCCCTCGGCCGGAGCGCTAGCCGACGACCTCGAGCGCTACCTCAACGGCTTTCCCGTCAAAGCCCACGCTGCCTCGTTCTGGTACCGCGCCCGCAAATTCGTCGAGCGCAACCGCATCGCCGTCACCGCCGCATCTCTCGTCGCGCTTCTCATCGTCGGTTTCTCCATCGGCATGTCCATCCTCTCCGTGCGCCTCGCCGAGCAGCGCAACGCCGCCGAACGGGAACTCAAGCGCAACGCCCAGGTCTCCCGCTTTCTTGAAACCGTCTTCACCTCCGCCGACCCCGACTACGTGCAATCCCGCGTCTTCACCGCCCGCGATCTGCTCGATCAAGGCGTAGCTCACATCAACGACCTCAAGAACGACCCGCAAGCCACGCACGAGCTTCTCGATACCTTCGGCAACACCTACGGCCACATCGGCGACTACAAGCAGTCCGAAGCCCTGCTCCTCCGCTCACTCGCCCTCTGCCGCCAGCTCTACGGTGCACGCTCCCTGCAGGTTGCCGAGTGCCTGGACGATGCCGCCGAACCCGCCTTCCGCGCCAGCGACTTCGCCCGCGCTATCAGCATGGCCCGCGAAGCCCTCGACATCTACATTGAGCGCAAAGGCCGCTTCAATGAAGACACAGCCGTAGCCATGGACAAGGTCATCACCGCCTACGAGTTCAGCGGCGACATTGCCAACGCCGTCATCGCTGCCCGCGAAGGCGTCGCCATCCGCGAAAAGGTAGACGGCCCCGACAGCCCCAAGCTCTTCCCGCCGCTCGTCACGCTGGGCCGCTCCCTCGCCGCGCAAGGCTCCTACGACGAAGCCGAAAAAATCTTCCAGCGCAGCCTCGCCTCCAACCTCAAAACCGACGCCAGCAAAAACAGCCGCATTGGCGAGCTGTACAACCAACTGGGCCTTGTCTACACCTCGGAGGGTCGTTACCCCGAAGCCGAAAAAATGCTGCAGAACGCCATCGACGCCCGCAGCCGCTTCTTCGGCCCCACGCACAACTTCACCATCATCTGCCGCTCCAACCTCGCCCGCCTCTATCAGCAGCAGGGCCGTTACAAAGAAGCCGGGGCAATGCTGCACGCAGCCTTTGACCAGTACGTCAAGAACGTCGGCATCGTGAGCCGCTACGCATCCGGCGGGCAAAGTTATCTAGGCAAGTTTTATGAAGAGCAGCACCAGTTCGCCACCGCCGAGACCTATCTGCGCCAGGCTCTCGAAACCCGCCGCAAGCTCTTCGGCCAGCAAAGCGTCGTCGCCGCCCATTCTCTCGTAGATTTAGTCCGCGTCCTCTCCGACGAAAACAAAACCGGCGAAGCCGCAGGCATGCTCGACGAAGCAAAAAGCATCTTCGCCACGCACCCCACCACGTCCCTGGAGCAAGCCTCGCTGCACATAGCCGCCGCACATCTGGACATGGCCCGGCACAACTGGCCGCAAGCGCAGCAGAGCGTACAAAAAGCCTTAGCCCTCTACCGCGACAACGCCCCACTAGGCAAACCCGACATCACCACGACAGAAAATCTACTCGCCAAAACCCAAAGCAAGAAATAGCCTTCGTTCTCTTACAAAATCAGACGGGTGCGGGTGCCCCAGGTCTCCTTCTTTTGGAGACCTGGGATAACACTACTGACAACTTGAGCTTTGTATCAGGGCACGACTTCAGTCGTGCCGAAAGAATCATTAAAGAGGAAAGGGCTTTAGCCCCCGCTACCGCAGCTTCCCATAAGACTGCAGTTCATTCCCCAGCCACGCCCGCGCAAACTGCAAATCCCGGTTCACCGTAGCCACCGAAATCGAAAGCACCGTAGCCGCCTCGGCAGTATTCATCCCGCCAAAGTAAACCATCTCCAGCAGCTTCGCCTTGCGCCCATCCTGCTGCGCCAGTCGGCTCAACGCGCGGTCCAGATCAAGAATCTCCGCCTCGCCATATCCATTCACGGAGTCCACCGCATTCAACTGCTCATGCAGCGTCACCATCTCCACACCGCCGCCACGCTTCACACGGTTCGCTGACCGTGCATGATCCACCAGGATGCGCCGCATCGTAATCGCAGCCACCGCAAGAAAATGCGCCCGGTCCTGCCACTCAACCTCTGCATCGCACAGCCGCAGATACGCCTCATGAACCAGCGCCGTTGTGCTCAGCGTCTGTCCCGGATGCTCCCGCCGCATATACTGCCCCGCCATCTTGTGCAGGTTCTCATACACCAGCGGCATCAGCAGGTCGAGCGCCCGCTCGTCGCCTCCGCGCCACGCATGCAGCAGCCGCGTAACAGATGTTGTGGAAGATTCCGTATCCATAGAACAGAAGGCCCCAGATTGGACGACCGGCGGCCCCACCCGTCATCCCCTCGTCATCATCATTCTCATTTTTCAGGTGCAACGGTCAATCTGCCGTCGGTAACGTGCCGCAAAAAAGCAGAGCCCCGGCCGGACTCCAGCCAGGGCTCTGCATCATTCTAGCGCGATATTGTTTAGCTCAGCTTCAACGACGGCGGAGCCAGCTCCGGCGCCGCGCCAAACGAAGTATTAGGCTCCGCTCCAAGCTCCAGCACTATCCGCCCGCCATTCGCAATATCCTCATGACGGAACCACGCGCGATCCTGCTTCTTGCCATTCAGCGTAAAGCTCTGCACATACGCATCACTCGCCGCGCCGCGCTTCACTTCCACCTCAAGCTTCTTCCCGCCGCCCAGCTCAACCGTAGCGCGTTCCACCACCGGCGAGCCAAGCACATACGTCCCGCTCACCGGATTCACCGGGTAAAACCCAAGCGACGAAAGCAGGAACCACGCCGACATCTGTCCCACGTCCTCATTGCCTTCAATGCCGACAGGTTTATCCCAGTACATGTTGTCCATAATCCAGCGCACCCGCGCCTGCGTTTTCCACGGCGCGCCGGCATACACAAACAGGTAAGCAATATGATGCGAAGGCTCATTGCCATGCGCATACTGCCCAATCATCCCGGCAATATCCGGCGGAGCATCCGGCGGCAGCGTCGAAGGCACCGTAAATAGCGAGTCCAGCTTCGTCAAAAACTGTTCCCGCCCGCCAAACAGCGCAATCGTTCCCGGAGCATCGTGCATCGTGCCAAACGTCGTCTGCCACGCATTCGACTCCGTGTAATCGCGCCACTTGTCGCTGTGCCCCATCTCAATCGGGTCAAACGGCGTAGCAAATGAGCCGTCCTCCAGCTTCGGCTCCATAAAGCCGCTCTTTGCGTTGAAGTAGTTGCGGTAATTGATCGAGCGCTTCCGCAGCGTCTCCGCATCATCCGCATGCCCCAGCTTGTCCGCTACGTGAGAAATCGCCCAGTCGTTATAGCAATACTCAAACGTCTTGGAAATCGATTCACCCTCGCGGTCCGAAGGAATGTAGCCCATCTTGCGGTAATACCCAAGCCCGCGCCAGTTATCGTCAAACGCGCGCTTCCGCATCACCTTGTAGGCGGCCTGCTCATCAATCCCCGTAAAGCCCTTCACAATCGCTTCCGAAATCACACTGGCCGAGTGATACCCGGTCATCGTGCCTGTCTCGGTGCCTTGCAGCGGCCACACCGGCATACCCGCCGGACTCTCTTCCGCCATCCGCACCAGCGTATTCACAAAGTCAGGAATCCGGTCATGCTGGAAAAGCGTATACGCCGGATGCGCCGCGCGGAACGTATCCCACAGCGAAAAGGTCGTGTAGTTATGCGTACCCGCAGCAAGCTGGTGAATCTGCTGATCCATCCCGCGGTACTGCCCATCCACGTCATCAAACAACTGCGGTCCCAGTGACATGTGATACATCGCCGTATAGAAAATCCGCTTCTGTTCCGGCTTCGCAAACTCCGCATGAATCCGCGACAACTGCTCGCGCCAAGCCTTCTGCGCGGCTATGCGAGTCTTAGCAAAATCCCAATCCGCCTGCTCAGCCTTCAGGTTCTTCGCCGCACCCTCCGCGCTCACGCCAGAGACGCCCGTCCGCACCAGGATCGCTTCATTCGCATGCGTCTTGAAGTGCAGCACAGCCTTCAGGTTCGTCCCCTCCAGCTTGTCCTTGCCCTCCACCAGCTTGTCATCGGAGTAGAACGTCACGCGCTCCGGCTGCTTGGAAACCTGCAGCGTGAAATAAAGCTTTCGTCCATTGCCCCACGCATGCGTCACATGCCCGCCCGCCAGCGTATCCGGCCTGATCTGCACCAGCTCCGCCGACTTCACGGAGGACTTTCCATTCGTCAGGTAGCTGTGGTTCAGGTCCACAATCAGCCACGCATCCTCGCTCGCCGGAAACGTGTACTTCTGCAGCCCTGTCCGCTCCGTAGCCGTCAGTTCCACCTTTACCTTCGGGTCCTGCAGCACAACCGAGTAGTACCCCGGCTCCGCAACTTCCTCATCATGAGAAAACCGCGAGCGGTATCCCTCTTCCGGATTCGTCCGCGACCCAGGCACCAGCTTCACTTCGCCCACACCGGCCATTACCAGGAAATCCAGCAAATCCCCGCATCCCGTACCGCTCAAATGCGTATGGCTGAACCCCATAATTGACGTATCCGACAAGTGGTATCCCGAACACCAGTCCCACTCGTCGTTAAACGTGTCCGGGCTCATCTGCACCGCGCCAAACGGCAGGCTAACGCCCGGATAGCAGTGCCCATGCCCTCCCGTTCCAATGCGTGGATCAACCCACTTCAGCGGGTCCGCCGCGTCTTTCCCGGTAGGTACAGAGAACACAGGCAACGGCAGAGCGGTGGCGGCGCAAAGTGCGCCCGTAGACTGCAAAAATCGGCGGCGTGAGATAGATTGCATGATGAGGCTTCACCTTCGAAGAAATTGTAAAGTACTGAAAGAGCCGTGGTAACGATACCACCTATTCTCAGGTGTCGTATCCACCGAGGTCAAAAATGCAAAATCCGCTTCGCAACCCATCTCGCCGCCAATTCTTAGCCACTGGTGCAGCAGCCACCGTAGCCACGCTTCTCCCTCGCACCTCTTTTGCGGCACCCGCTGACCCCACCACCACCGGCTCCCGCCCCGCACCCGCCGACCGCCGCTTCCGTTCCGAAGCCGTCGAGCAGTTCCTCACTGAAATCAGCGCCCGCATCCCCGACCCCGAATTAGCGCGCCTCTTCACCAATTGCTACCCCAACACCCTCGACACCACCGTCGAGCCCGGTACCTTTGAAGGCCACCCCGACACCGCCGTCATCACCGGCGACATCGCCGCCATGTGGCAGCGAGACTCCTCCGCGCAGGTCTGGCCCTATCTCCCGCTCTGCAAGCGCGACGACCGCCTCCGCAGCCTTATTGAGGGTGTAATCCGCCGCCAGGTCCGCCACATTCACATCGACCCTTACGCCAACGCCTTCATGGCCGACCTCAACGCCCCCGCCCTCGACTGGAGCCAGAAAGACCATACCGAGATGAAGCAGGGTGTAGGCGAGCGCAAATACGAGCTAGACTCCCTCTGCTACCCCATTCGCCTGGCCCACGGCTACTGGAAGCAAACCGGCAACACCGCGCCCTTTGACGCGCAGTGGAAAGAGGCCATGCGCATCGTCCTCCGCACCATGCGCGAGCAGCAGCGTAAAGACGGCCTTGGCCCCTACCACTTCCAGCGCACCGCCCTCACCACCACCGAAACCCTTAACGAAAAGGGCTACGGTAACCCGGTGAATCCCGTAGGCCTCATCGCCTCCGGCTTCCGTCCGTCCGACGACGCCTGCATCTTCCCATTCCTCATCCCGTCGAACCTCTTCGCCGTAACCAGCCTCCGTCAGCTAGCCGAAATGTCCAACGCCATCCTGCATGACGCCGCGTTAGCCAACGAAGCCCATGCCCTTGCCCAGGAAGTCGAATCGGCCCTCAAGCAATACGCAACGGCTCAAACCCCCGAAGGCCCCATCTGGGCCTATGAAGTCGATGGCTTCGGCGGACAGGTCCTCATGGATGACGCCAACGTCCCCAGCCTCCTCGCGCTGCCCTATATCGACAGCTCTCCCGACGCCGCTCTCTACGCCCGCACCCGCGCCTTCGTCTGGTCGAAGCGCAACCCATGGTTCTTCTCCGGTTCAGCAGGGGAGGGAATCGGTGGCCCGCACGAAGGCGCCGACATGATCTGGCCCATGTCGCAAATCATCTTCGCCTTCACCAGCACCAGCGACGAAGAAATCCGCCGCATGGTCCAGCTCCTGAAATCCGGCACCGCAGGCAGCGGCTTCGTCCACGAAAGCTACAACAAAAACGACGCCAAAAACTTCACCCGCACCTGGTTCGCCTGGGCCAACACCCTCTTCGGCGAACTCATTGCCAAACTAGCCACCACCAAGCCAGCTCTACTCCGCGCATAACGTATCACTTCGCCGAGGAGTGAATCTCCACCACAACCCCGCCGGGGAACCGCACCATTGCTGCATTGCGTTCCCCGGCAGCATACGGCCCCGCCAGCACCTCAACGCCCAGCCCCTTAGCCTTCTCCAGCGTCGCTTTCAAATCCGCAACCTCATACCCCGTAGTCTCCCGCCCATAAGGCCACGGCAAATGCCCATCCGTAACCAGCAGCACCATCTTCCCAAACCCTGACTCAATCCGAATCCGCCGGTACGTCTCCCCCGCCCGCCTAATCTCCACACCATCTGCACGGGCATCGTCAGAAACCACCCTCCCACGCGAAAACCTGAGAAAGCTCTTCTCAAACGCCCCCACAGCATCCGCCGAAAGATAAACCCTATTCTCCGGAACCATCTGCAAAGCCGGATAAGAAGGCGGCGTCGTATGCCAATAAAGCTGCATATTCACCCCACCCGGCCACTGGATAATCGCATCCCTCCCAATCGGATCAGGAAACGTATCGACAAGCACCACCGCCCCCGCCGCCCTCGCAGCCCGCACCGCCACATCAATATCCTTTACGAGATACCCCGTCCGCTCCGCGCCAAACGGAAACGGAATCGGCGTCTGAAACCCAAACAGCGAAACCACCCCCGCCGGAGTAGCAATCAGTTGCGAAGAAGTCTTGCTAGGCGTAGGCGTCACCGTAGTCACCACCTGTTTGGTACTCTTCCCGCCAAACACTCCCGTAAACGCCGCAACAAACCCATCCACATCCCCCGGCGCCACATAAACATGCGTAGAGTCATACTGCGGCCCCACAGCCACCACAGGCCCCGGCCCCTTCTGCGCCCCCACACTCACCGCCAGAACCACCACCCCAACCGCCACACTCAACCCGCGCATCCCATCCCTCCGTTCGCCTACTTTATATACACGCGCCGGCAACCCCCAGCGCCCCATTCCCGGTGCAAATACCTCGCATAAGATTCCCCCACTCTCCCATATCCCACTCCCCCAAACCAACTATCCTGAAAGAGAGCGCCAAAGATACAAACCGTCTCAACAAGCGCTCTCAAAACTATGAGAACCTTCCCCTTTTTCGTACTCTTTTCGTCGTTGGCCGCCGCACAGCAAACCCCATCTTCCTCCCCAGCCTCCCCCTTCCAGCAAACCGTAATTGTCACCGGCACCCCCGAGCCCGTAATGCTCGCCGACACCCCCCGCGCCGTAGTCGTTCTGGACACGGAACAGCACCCGCTAGCCTTTGAAACCCCCGAAGACTACCTCCGCACTGACCCCTCCACCTTCATCGAGCAGCGCGGCGCAGGCGGCGCACAATCCGACATCTCTATCCGCGGCGCATCCTTCGAGCAAACGCTGGTCTTAATCAACGGCCTCCGCATGAACGACTCCCAGGCCAGCCACCACAACCTCGACCTCCCCATCCCGCTCGAAGCCATGCGCAACATCGAAATCCTTCACGGCGCAGGCTCCACACTTTATGGCTCTGACGCCCTCGGCGGCGTCATCAACTTCCTGACAGCCACACCGGAAGCAACAAGCCTGACCCTCCGCGCCGGCATGGGCAGCTTCGGGGAAAATGAACAGGCAGCCACCGCCGCCTATGTACGCAAGCCATTCACCCAGCAGCTAACCGCCACGCGTAACTTCTCAACCGGCTTCATCCCTGACCGCGACTACCGCAACGAAACCGCCAGCTCCGAAACAAGATTTTCTACTCCCATCGGCACAACCGACATTCTTCTGGCCGGAAGCGACCGCGCTTTCGGAGCCGACCAGTTCTACGGCCCCTACAACTCATGGGAGCGCACCAAGGGCTGGTTCTCTTCTATCGACCAGCAATTCAATCCCAAAACCGAAGCCGCTTTCGGCTACCGCCGCCACGCCGACAACTTCATCCTCTTCCGTGACAACCCCAGCTACTACGCCAACAACCACAACGACGCAAGCTGGCAAGCCGTCCTCCGCCGCCACGACGAAATCACTAAGACAGCCACGCTAGCCTACGGCCTCGAATTCAACGGCGACAGCATCGACTCGAACAATCTAGGCATCCACGCCCGCAACCAGGGCGCAGGCTACTTGAATCTCGACCTCCGCACCCGCGTCTTAGGCCGACAGGCCACGCTAACCGCCGGAGCCCGCGAAGAAATCCTCTCCGGCGGCGAACGCAGCGTCTTCAGCCCCGACCTTGCCGGCAGCCTCTGGCTCACGCCGTCCGTGAAGGCCCGCGCCTCAGCCGGCTACGGTTTCCGCCTGCCCACCTATACCGACCTCTACTACACTGACCCCACGACAATCGGCAACGCCAACCTCAAGCCCGAATCCGCATGGTCGGCAGACGGCGGCCTTGACTGGTATGCCACTTCGCGCACTGCTGCATCGCTAACAGTCTTCTACTCCCGCCAGCACGACGCCATCGACTACGTCCGTCCCGTCGGCGCGCCACAATGGCAAGCCGCCAACCTAACTGGCCTCCGCTTCACCGGCGTAGAAGCTTCCTTGCTCTATCAACCCGCCAAAAACCAAACCCTCAAGCTAGCCTGGACCCTCGTCAACGGCGCACAAAAGGCCCTCCATGGCCTCGAATCGCAATACATCTTCAACTACCCCGTCAACAACGCCAGCTTCGAGTACACCGCCGACGTCAAGCGCGCCTTCCTCGTCCGCACCCGCCTGGCCATAACCCAGCGCTATCAAGCCGATCCCTACCCCGTCTGGGATACAGAACTGACCCGCGAGCGCGGCCGCATCCGTCCCTACCTCCGCATGGCCAACCTCAGCAATACCGGTTACCAGGAAATCCAGGACATCCCCATGCCCGGCCGCAGCTTTACCGGTGGCATCGAACTAACCCTGAGCCGATGATGAGTCATGCGATAATTTGCGCAACGTGTTGAACGGAGAATCCGTCAGAGGCTGCTGCCATGCACAACTCCATTTCAGGCTGGTTCAACCTGGTGATGCTACTGCTAGCTGGAATCAGCACAGTTAGCTATCGCTATGGGCGGTTTACTGTTCAATGGTTCAATAGTTTGCGTGGGCGCGATTGGGCAACTGCATCGGCTGTCATCGATATTGTCACGGTCGTCAAGCAAACGGAGCAGGACCGTTACGGAGCGCCCGTGATCGGCTACCTTGCCACGCTTACCTACTTCTATCGCAATCCCGAGTTACAGGTGGGCGAGTTCAGCCGCATGTTCCGTGAAGAAGCTGAAGGGCGGGCATGGGCAGATTCCTTCAAAGGCCGGGCTGTTATGGTTCACGTGGACCCGCGTGATCCCACGCATTCTGTCCTGCTCAAGGACGAACTCTAAATGGCCGCTTACAGCTTTTGCCCATTTTCTCTATCCCTTTGTCTCTAATCCCTGTTCCCTTGTCCCTGCTTTTCGTTATCCTCACAGCAAGGCACGAACCCACTCCCCTGGGGCAACGAAAATGAGCGAAATCCACGCCGTAGAAACCGTCTTTCTCCTCCTGCTGTTTTTCGTCATCGTCTTCGGCATCTTTGCGCGCAAAATCTCCACGCCCTACCCCATCGTGATGGTGCTTGGCGGCCTCGCGCTCAGTTTCATCCCCGGCATCCCGCAGGTTTCGCTCAACCCCGACCTGATTTTTCTCATCTTCCTCCCGCCACTGCTTTATTCCTCCGCATGGACTACTTCCATCCGCGAGTTCAAAGCCCACATCATCCAAATCTCGTTATTGGCTTTCGGACTCGTAGGCTTCACCGTCCTCGGCGTCTCGCTGCTGGCAAAATACTTCCTTCCCGGCTTTGATTGGCGACTCGGCATGGTCCTTGGAGCCGTTGTCGCGCCTACGGACGCCATTGCCGCCTCGGCTATCGCGCGCCGCATTGGCCTGCCCGAGCGCATCGTGGATATCCTCGAAGGCGAATCCCTCATCAACGATGCAACCGGCCTGCTCGCCCTAGAGTTCGCCACCGATATCGTCGTCCACGAGCACATTCCCACCGTTGCCGAAGGCATCTTCAAGCTCTTCTGGCTCACCGCCGGCGGCATTGTTGTTGGCCTCGTCATTGGCTGGGCCAATCTCTTCATCGAGCGCCGCGTCGAAGACTCTTCCATCGAAATTACGCTTTCCATCCTGTCGCCCTTCGTCGCCTATCTCGCCGCTGATGCCATCCACGCCTCAGGCGTTCTCGCCGTTGTCGCCTGCGGACTCTTCCTCACCGGCCGCAGCACGCAGTTCTTCTCCCCCGCCAGCCGCATGAAGGTCTGGTCCGTATGGGAATCGCTCACATTTATCCTCAACGGCGTGGTTTTTGTGCTCATAGGCCTGCAATTTCCCATCATCCGCGCCTCCATTGCGGAGTACGGTATCAACAAGCTGCTCCTCGACGGCGCGCTCTTCTCACTTTTGCTTATCCTGCTGCGGCTCATCTGGGTCTATCCCTCGGCGCACTTTGCCCACTACATCCACGACGGCATCTCCAAGCGCATCATCCCGCCGGTCAACAATAAGCAGGTCTTCGTTGTCGGCTGGACCGGCATGCGCGGCGTCGTCTCACTTGCCGCCGCCATGGCGCTGCCCGTTGTTTTGCAGGACGGCGTACCCTTTCCGCATCGCAACTCCATCATCCTTCTTACCTTCTGCGTCATCCTGGTTACGCTCGTCTTGCAAGGGCTTACCCTGCCCTCCATCATCAGCCGGCTGGGACTTGGCGGAGCCGAAGGCCCCAACTGCGAAGAAATCGAAGCCCGCCGCCTCGTCACCTCCTCCGCCGTCAACCACCTAGAAAAGGCTCGCGAAAACGATTCTGCCCGCGATGGCAAGCTTTACGATGACCTCTCCACGCGCTACCGTCATCGCCTCGCCAGCCTCTACGACACCAGCCACGAGGCTGCGCAACAGCACAACGACTACCTCGAACTCTCGCTTGAAGCCCTTCGCGTCGAGCGCCAGACCGCCATCCGCCTCCGCAACCAGGGCCGCATCAATGACGCCCTCCTCCGCAAGCTGGAGCACGAACTGGACCTCACTGAATCCCGCCTCCTGCACGCCACGCAAGAGCACGCCGAGTAGCCGCGCAAGAGAATCCAAAATAGTCACGCCAGAGAACACCGAGCCGTTAAGTTACACTGCGCATGATGCCGCCGCTCCAAACCATCCCCGCCACAAACGCCCCGTGCCCCATCCTCGCGACTTTTTTCCGTCGCAAGGGTGGAATAACCCTCCTCTTCGCCCTCCTGCTCCTAACCCCGCTTCTCCCCGCCCAAATCCCCGCAGCCACCCCTGCTGCAACCAGCACCCCCGCCCCCGCGCAACCCGAAGCCAGTGACGACCCACTAGGCCGCAGCACCCCCCACGGCACCGTCCTCGGCTTCGTCAAAGCCGCCAACAAAGGCGACTGGGACACCGCCTCCCAATACCTCGATACCAAGCAAAAAGCCGCCCTTGCCGACGAGCTGGCCCAGCAACTCAAAGCCGTCCTCGACCGCGACAACTCCATCAACCTCGCCACCATCAGCCACGACCCCAACGGCAGCCAAAGCCCCAGTGAAAAGTCCAATCAGGAGCTAATCGGATCCGCCGCCATCCGCGGCGGCAAGCTGCCTATCGTTCTGGAACGCGTCAAGCACGGCGACGACCCGCAAGTCTGGCTCTTCTCGCAAGACACCCTCCGCCAAATCCCCGACGCCTACGAAAACCTCTCCGAACCCTCGCCGCTCGTGCAAAGACTCCCCTCCTGGCTGCAGCGCCAGTTCCTCGCCACGCCACTCTGGCGCTGGTTCCTGCTGCTTGTAGCCATTCCGCTGGCCCTGCTTCTCGGCTCCTGGGTCAACCTGTTCGGCTTGCCCATCCTCAAGAAAATCGCACAACGCGTCGGCGGCGAGCCCGCCATTGAAAAAGTCCGCAGCATCCGCGCCCCCATCCGCCTGCTCTTCTTCGCTATCACGCTGCTCATCTTCGGAGCCACAGCGGAATCCCTCTTAGGCCGCGCCTTCTGGCACAACATCGGCCTGCTCTTTCTGGTCATAGCCATAACGTGGCTAGTCTCGCGTTCCGTAGGACTCATCAGCGAGCTCGCTGTAGCCCGCCTCCAGCGCGTGCAGTCCACGGACCGCATCGCCCTCGCCGGACTCATAGGCCGCCTCTCGCAAATCGCCGCCATCATCATCGGTGCCCTCGTCATCCTTCAGATTCGCGGCGTCAATCTCACTGCCGCCCTCACCGGCCTCGGCATCGGCGGTTTAGCGGTAGCCTTCGCCGCGCAAAAGACGATTGAAAATCTCTTCGGCGGCATCATGATTATTTCCGACCGCCCCATCCGCATCGGCGACCAGTGCAAAATCGGCACCGTCGAAGGCGTCGTCCTCGACATCGGCCTGCGCTCCACGCGCATCCGCACCTTCAGCCGCACCATCGTCACCATCCCCAACGGCCAGCTTGCCTCCATGAACGTGGAAAACTATACCTTCCGCGACAAGTTTTGGTTCCACCACATCGTCAACCTCAAGTACGACACCACCGCCGAACAGATGGAAAAGGTACTCACCGGCATCCGCAAGCTCATGGAAGAGGAACCGGCAGTAGAGACCACAACCTTCCGCGCCAACTTCACCGCCATCGGCAGCGTGTCCGACGACATAGAAATCTCCGCCTACATCTTCGCTGTCAACTACGGCGCATCGTTAGTAGTGCAGGAAAGCCTTCTATTAAAAATCCTGAGCATAGTAGAATCCGCCGGCGCCGAGTTCTCCCTCCCCACCCAAGTAACCAAAGTAGAAGGAACGTAAGAACAGGGAACAAGCGAGAGATGCAATTCCACAAAGCCCGTGCCCCATCCTTGCGACTTCTTTCTGTCGCAAGGGCGGGATACCAATACCGCTAGTTCTCCCGTCTGTCGTTCTCCCTGTCTCCGCTCTCCCAAAAAATTAGGGGATGTCATCCTGAGCGAAGCGCATTGGGGTAGGCGGAGCGAAGGATCTGAGGTTGCCTCTTATTAGTTTTTGCTCTTTATGGTTTTCCCGTTTTTACAGCTTTAGCCGTTTATCTATAACCCCTTGTCCCCGTCCCTTTTTTCCCTGTTTTTTCGCCTTCTATCTCCTCCAACTTCCCCTGTGGAAAACTTTTGTCAAGCCCCGCCCCTGTGGAAAACTTACTAAGTAATTGAAAATAAACGCGAAAAAACTTCCGGAAAGTTTGCGCTCAATTAAGTCGAAATCTGTACTCTTAAAACATAGCCACAAAACAGAGAGCAAACCAGTTGGGAAAGCCGATCTTTCCCACAAGGGGAAGCCGTGTCTTCTCCGCCATAAATTACATTCGGACGGCCTCCAGGGCACACGGGCGTTTTCAGCGCCGGTTCCAAATGGGCTGCATATAGTAAGGCGCGCAAAACTGGCGCATTTGGGACTGTTGTAAAAGCAAAGTGTTCAGTGGCGCAGTGCCATGGAGGCCTGTTCCGGCAGGCAGTAATTAAACCGGATTAAACATAAATCGAAACATTAAAGGGAGTCATAGATTATGAGCCGTAGCACCTTGTTTAGCGGAAGCCGTAAAGAGAAGTCGAAGCAGAAGAACACCGCCGACGCGGAGATCAGCCGCCTGGCGCTTGAAAAGATCAAGGAAGACCCAGCAGGACTCATCAACACGCTGTACACCATCTTCATCGAGGAAAAGAGGGTCACAGCCCTCGCCTACCTCATCAAGCTGGCAGACGGATACGTCCTGCCCGAACCGAAGGAAACAGGCCCGCGCCGGATGAGCCTGATTGAGAAGTGGATGAGCGAACCGCAGTGGACTCCGGAGATGGAAGAAGCAAGGAAGAAGAGGGAAGCAGAAGCCGCCGCCGCAAAGTTAGCCGAAAAAGAAGCAAAGCCAGACGAACCTGAAACAGAAGAAGCCGAGCCAAAAGAAATCGAACCAGAAACCGAACCCGCAGTAAACGCCGTAACAAGCGAAATAGGCATCACGCCCCAAACCGCAACCAGCACCACGCCGGGCGTAACATCCCCGGCTCCACAAACGAATCACGTTTCACAAAACAAGCCGGATACGCCAAAATTAGCGGGTTTTCCCGGTCCCTCGCATTTGGGGACCGGGGATAACACTCCCACCAACTTGAGCTTTGTATCAGGGCACGACTGGTAGGCCGGGGTTTTACCCCCGGCTTTTTTAGCGCACAAATCAACGGAACATCAAACAGTGCCAGACGAATCGTTTTTTGAAGGGTACGGGCTTTAGCCCATACATAAAAAGCAGCAAATGGATGGGGCTTTAGCCCTTGAGGTATGCGTCTTTAACCAAACACTTCGCAGGCAGCTCCTTGGAAGCCGGGGATTCTCTCCCCCGGCCTTTTTCTTGCCTGCAACAGGCACACGCGCTGTGGCGGCGCGTGTGCCTTTTTTCTTCGCAACACTTCGCCACGCAGTAGAGGCCAGCAAATCGAGGAAGGAACAAACCAACAATGCGTCTCGCAACCAGCAATCCCCCACGCGTGGCCAAATGGCTCGCCGTTTCGCTGATATCGCTCATGCTAGGCCTGCTCACGCCGCAGCCAGGCCATGCGCAGGCGGTCACCACCACCACCGTTCAGGGAACGGTCTATAACGCCTCCGGTGCGCCTGCCTCCGGTATCGTGCAGTTGAGCTGGCCGGCCTTTACCACCAACGCGGGCCAGGCCGTCGCCGCGGGACGCACAACCGTAACCATCGGCGCCGACGGATTCCTCAGCGTCAACCTCGCGCCCAACGCCGGAGCCGCGCCCGCCGGCCTCTACTACACCGCCGTCTATCACCTCAACGACGGCACCACCAGCACGGAATACTGGACCGTCCCCGCCGCGCCGCAGGCAACCATCGCGCAAATCCGCGCCCAGGTCCTCCCCGCCGCGCAGGCCGTGCAGGCAGCCAGCAAGTCGTACGTCGATAACGCCATCCAATCGCTGACCAAGGGCTCGCTCGCTTCCAACGGAGGCGCGCTCAGCGGCCCGCTTTACCTCAATGGAGATCCCACCGCGCCAACGCAAGCTGCCGACAAGCATTATGTAGACGCGCAGTTTGCACAAGCCCTCCCCCTCAGCGGTGGTACCGCAACTGGTCCACTTTCGGCCTCGCAACTCGGCGCGGTCTATCAAGTGGACCAGTTTCCCGGTTCCGACTTCGGCGCAAAGCTGCAAGCCTGCGTCAGCAACCTCAGCTCCGCATCCGGCGGTGTCTGCGACGCCCGCAACTTCGCCAGCACCCTCACCATCGCCAGCAACGTAACCATCGCCACGCCCAACGCGGCCATCTACCTCCCCTGCTCCACCATCACTACCGCAAAACAGGTCATCGTCCCCGCCGGAACCCGAAACGTAGCCATCCACGGCTGCGCCTATCAGGGTGGCTCCACCGCCAACGGCACGCAAGGCGGCACCGTCTGGGTATACACCGGCAGCAGCAACGCCTTCCAGATCGGCGACATGACAGGCGCTGTCAATACTCCCGGTTTCTGGATGCACGATTTGAACCTGAACACCGCCAATGCAGGCACATCCGCCACCGGCATCTACTTCAAGCGAGCACAGGAATTACGCCTCGACGGCGTCTACCTCAACGGCAACAACAGCACCGGCCAAACCGGCATCGTCCTCGACGGAACCGGCAACTACGCCGGCGGCACCTTCATCGATGTCTACATCAATGCCTTCGGCACCGGCTGGCAGCTCACCGGAGACATCGCAGGCAACTACGCCAACGCCAGCACCTTCATCAAGACCCACGTAGTCTGCCCAACAAGCGGTGGCAACCCCATCGCCGGAACAACCGGCATCAATCTCCTCGAAGGCGACGGCAACACCTTCTCCGGTGGCGACGTAGAAAGCTGCGCCACCATGTTCCACCTCGGCGCATCGGCCATCAACAACACCGTCCTCGGCCTCCGCAATGAAAACTCAACCATCCAGTTCCAGGCCGATGCCGGTTCTTCTTTCAACTCCGTCCTCACCGGCGGAACTCTCTACACCGGCAAGCTCATCGACAACGGCAGCCGCAACAGCTTCTCTGACGCCTTCCACCGCGCCAGCAATGGCATCAAGGGCGACTGGTACGCCAGCCAGCAGGACGCAACCGTAACCAACCACCAGCGCCTCGGCACTGGCACCGGCAACGAGCGCGGCATGCTCAACGAAATCCAGACCGACTACGGCAATCGCTGGCTCGAAGGCTTCTCCGATGCCATGGGAACCGGCTACCAGATCTGGCAACTTCAGGATTTGGTGAACAACGTCAACCGCTTCTCCATCGGCCAGTATCTTTCAGGCTCAGCCAACGTAGTCACCAACGTAGTCCTCAACAACGGCGGCTGCTACACCAGCACCACGCCGCCCACGGTAACCTTCTCCGGCGGCGGAGGCACAGGCGCATCGGGCACCGCAGTCATGACCACCACCGCCAACCCCAACTGCAACTCGGGCGCAGGCTACCAGGTTGGCTCCATCACCATGACCAGCGGCGGCAGCGGCTACACCAGCGCGCCAACAGTCACTTTCGCAGGCAGCAATCAAGTCACCGCCCCCAACCCCACAGCAGAAATTGTCACCAGCGGCGGCACCAACAACCAGACCGTCATTAACGCAGCCGGAGCAGGCGCAATCGTCCTCAACGGCTCCAACAACGCAGGCACCGGCGGCGTAGTTATCGGCTCCGGTGGCACAGCCAACACCACCGTCGCCACCATCAACGGCGCAGGCAACGCGCAATTCGTCGGCACTCTCCAGGTCGGCGGAGCATCGCAATCCGGCGGCACCATGAGCGTCAAAAACAACGCCGACGCCGAAGTGGACTACTACCTCCAGCCCGGCGCAACCTCCAGTCAGAAAGGTTCCTTCGTCTACAAGGACTTCAACGGCGCAAGCCAGTGGTACATGGTCAAGGACCAGAACAACAACTGGTCCCTCAACTCCGCCGTAGGCGGCCTCGACAGCTTCAAGGCCTACCAAAGCAACAACTCCGGCGACACCTACATCAACGCCAGCAACACCGGCGGCCACATCCGCCTCAACTATGAGTCCGGCTCCGGCACGGAAACCGACATCTACTCCAACGGCTCGCTCGACGCGTCCTTTCTTGGACCCACCTCCATCAAGTTCCCCGGCATCGCAGCAGACTCCAGCGGCAGCCACTACTGCCTGCAGGTAGACAGCAGCGGCTACGTCACCAACACCGGTGGCGCATGCGTCACCGCAGCCGTAGGCAGCACCGGCCAAATCGCTTCCTACTCTTCCAGCGGAGCCGTCACCGGCATTAGCACCGTACCCGTAGCCAGCGGCGGAACCGGCGCAACCACCACAGCCTCCGCCCTCGCAAACCTCGGCGCGCAGGCAGCCATGCCCGGGGTCGCCTCGGACGGCTCCAGCGGCCTTGCCGTCACTGGAAACATAGCGGCAGCAACGGCAGTGGCAAATCAGATTGCCAGCGAATACTATGCTTCCGGCTATCGCGCCTCCGGCTCGAATACCGCTCTGGACAATTTCTGGAGCGCAATCCTGGCCAATACGCCTGCTAATGGCGCACTTGGGCATGCCTCCGGCGTGCTTCCTCCCGGAGCGAGCACCGCGAATAATGGATTCTCGCTGACCCCGCCCGCGAGCAGCGGCGTTCCCACACTTGCGTTGATGCTGCGCGGAGCAGGCTCAGGATTCTACGGGCTGGACACGGCTATCACGGCAGGCAGTAGCGTCACCGCGCCACTGTTGAACTTTCCGCCGCTTAACGGAACCAGCACGGCCACCAGTCATTGGCTCGACCCCCATTTGAGCGGCTTTACGCTGAATCTCAATGGCCGTGCGCAGGAGTGCCTTGCGGGGAATGCATGGCTCGGCGGAACAATCAGCGATGTAAGTTGTATCAATTCGACAGTCGGAGCATCGCAGGTTGGTACAAGCACGTATAACGAAAGCTGGATTAAATTCGGAGATACATTCTCATCCATCGGTGGCACATGCCCGTCAGGCTACAACTGCGCGGGCGAAAACGTCTTTGCCGATAACGTGCTTGCCTGGAGCGGAAGCAATGCAGGACCGGCAGACCTTTCTCTGACTCTGAGCAGCGGCACGCTGACCGGGATCACGGTCAGTAGCTATGACAGCAGCAAGCATTATGTGAATGGCTCTCCAATCAACGTCATCTTCAAGTGCGCCGGCGGCAATGAGACCTGCTATACAGCATCTCCTGCGGCGTATGCAACCATGACTTCTGACGGGTCAGGGCTTTACACCGTCAGTTCCGTCACGGTGACTGGAGCTGGCACGGGGATTACCAGCGCACTTACAGCGGTACTACCCGATCTTCCGGCAGCAGCATACGGCATCACAACACTGGTCTCAGACTCCACCTTCAAGGATTTGCAAATCGGTTCAGTGGGGCAGACTGCGGGACTCAATACACGCGGCACAGTGGCCTCCCTGTTTCTGCATCCACACCCGTGGGGGCAACCTGTCGGTATCTCGGATTGGGGATATGGCGATCACTATCTTTATCCAGAAATTGACTCTGTGACGAAGAATGGCTTTTGGTTCCTCAACGGCGGAGGGTTAGGCGCAGTAGTGGACAGCCCGAACTTTATATATCCAGCAGATACAGGAAGCGGAATCTTTTCGAACGTCGCGGACTACAGGTTTTCGGCTACGGCGCCAAACATCACCATCATGAACCAGCTCTGCGATAACGGGAACAATCCAAACAGTGGATATGTGCAGTTTCTGAAAGCGGGAAGTATAGCGACAGACGTGGGATACGGCTGGTATGACCCTTCGATGTCCGGCATTGCTAACAGTACGTATGCCCTTCCGCCGCGCTTTACTGTCTTTAATGCGCATCCCTGCAAAGCCGATCCAACTCCGGCGAGCGGCGTATTTGTGGAATCACGCGGGTTGGACTCGACAGACCCCAACCGTGTCATGACATTCACAGCTGGCAATACGAATGCTTCTGCAATAGGTACGCCGTTTCTTATCGCCGAAATTCCGCCGTCCTCGCTAGGCGCCTTTGTTCATGGTTCGGCAACCTTTACGCTTACCGCCGGGCAGTACAACGGCAACATGGGCAGGCTGGTGACGACCATCAGCAACGGAGCGTCGCCAATCTTTTCGACCACTGCTTCAGGAGCCATCGACCTCAGTTCGACCCCATACGCATCTTTGCGGGCGTACCGGCAGTCAAATGGCACAATCGGCGTGTATCTCTACCTGGCGCCACAGTCCGTCGCCACCGTCAGGGCAGACGGCGTGCTGGATAGCAATACGCATGTAGAGCCTCATCCAGCACAGGTTGCTCCCTCTGGCACACTGTCCTATGACAGCTCCCAGCCTGCAACATATCCGGACGGAAACCAATATGCCCAGCGCTTCCTGTCGCGCTACAACGAGCCCGTGTATTTCGGCACTGCGGGAGGTTCCTCCAGCCAAAGTGTCTACTTCGAAAGCAATGGAACGCCTGTAGAGAGCATTGCCTCCACCGGCACAAACTATACGCATGCGCCCGTCGCCGACAACACCGTGCAGTTGGGCACAAGCAGCAACGCATATCAGCAAGTAGCGGCGCACGCCGTTTATGACGTTGCCCTCCCAGGCGCAGCCGCAATCTATACAGATGCCGGCGGCCAGCTTCATTCTGCGGGGGAGTCACAGGCAGCATCGAGCGCAACACCCGCTTTCTCTGCCACATCGACGGTGAATACCATCACGCTTTCCGCAAATGTCATCTCTTCGACGCTGGCGGCGGGCACAGCGGGTTTTCGCACCACGTTTGTCATCTGCCAGCCATCCACCGGCGGCCCGTACACATTCGTGTGGCCGCCCAACGTGCGCGGCGGCATGGCCATTGGAGCCACCGCATCGACATGCAGCGCGCAGGATTTTGTTTACAGCAGTGTTCTATCCGCGTGGGTTGCCGCCAGCCAGGGAGTCGCCAACGAGTAGCCGCAAGAAACATCACGGCTATCTTTGCCAACGCAAACAGGATGGGCAAAACGACATGACACAAAGCAGCATCGAGCTGGAATTCGATACAGCAAATCTGCCATGGCAGATCGCAATTCATGACAGGGACGGGATTGAGTATTTGGGCAAGACGCTTGATTCCCGTCCCGCAAGCCTGCTGGGAAGAACTGTTGCCATGTGGCTTGCCGGGCAGTGGCTGCGTGTGCGGACGCGCGATGGCAAGACTGCTCCGCTTTTCGCCAACACTGTGCAGCAGGAGTTCGAGCAGCGGCGCGGCGTGAAAAACATAGTCCTGAAAGCGCGCCAGATGGGGCTTACGACATGGACCGCAGGCAGGTTTTTTCTCAAGACCATAACGCAGCCCGGAACGATGACCGTGCAGGTCGCGCACACGCAGGATGCGGCCGAGGAAATCTTCCGCATGGTACACCGCTTTCTGGACTGGCTGCCGGAGGACCTGCGCGAAGGCCCACTGCGCACGGGACGTCAGAACGCAAGGCAGATCGACTTTCCGGAGTTGGACTCGCAGTATCGGGTAGTCTCGGCGGGTGACCGTAACGCTGGGCGCGGATGGACGATTCAGAACCTGCACTGCTCTGAGCTCGCCCGCTGGCCCGGAAATCCGGCGGAGATTCTTGCAGGCTTGCGCGCCGCGCTCGCACCCACTGCGGAAGTCATCCTCGAATCCACGCCTGAGGGCGTCGGCGGTTGTTTTTATGACGAATGGAAGAAAGCCGATGAGACAGGAACCGTGCGTCACTTCTTCCCATGGTGGATGGAGACGCGCTATCGAACAAAAGCAGTCGATGCACGTACGCTGACAGAGGAAGAAAGCCATCTGATCGCGCAGTACGGCCTCGACCTCGAGCAGATTGGTTATCGACGCCATCTGCGTGCTAACTTTCACGGCCTCGCAAAACAGGAATACGCAGAAGACGCGGAAAGCTGCTTCCTCGCTAGCGGGGAGTCTATCTTTGAGCGCACAGCAATTGATGCGCGTCTCGTCAATCTGCCGGAGCCTATGACGACGCGGCGCAACGGCACAATGCAGATTTGGCTTCCGCCTGTACACGGCAAGCGTTATCTCGTTGCAGTTGATCCAGCAGGTGGCGGCACTGAGGGCGATTATTCCGCAGCGCAGGTTAT
This sequence comes from Occallatibacter sp. FHG110214_02, assembly GCF_059115385.1. Lineage (NCBI taxonomy): Bacteria > Pseudomonadati > Acidobacteriota > Terriglobia > Terriglobales > Acidobacteriaceae > Occallatibacter > Occallatibacter sp. FHG110214_02. Next base: position 163,913 of record NZ_JBZYWK010000001.1, read on the forward strand.
CGAGATGGAAAGCGGCCTGCAGTGTGCGGAGTTCGCCGCGCACATGGGTGGCGTGGAACTGGCACAGTACATCGTCGAACTGTCGCGCGAATATAACAACGCCGTATTGGTAATAGAGCGCAACAACCACGGCAGCGGCATCCTCGCGCTGGTGGAAACCGTATGCGGATATCGCAACCTCTACAAGCACGACAACCAACCGGGCTGGCTGACAAACTCCGTAACCCGCCCCGCAATGCTGGGCCGTTTGAACGCGGCGTTGGTCGAGCAGCCGCGCTGTTTCATGAGCCGCGAGCTGTTAGCCGAGTGCCGCAGCTTCGTCCGTCTTCCCGATGGAAGCAGCGGCGCGCAGTCCGGCACGCACGATGACCGGGTAATGGCAATGGCGATTGCGCTGGCAGCGCGAGCGCAGTTTTTAACTTCCAGCTTTTAGCCCCAATTTTGCCGCTCCGTCCGGCAACCGCACGCCGAGCTAAGAGCGAAAAGCTAACAGCGAAGAGCTATCTTTTGTAAACTGTCTTCAACCTCTCACGAACAGGAGCACTCTTGGCAGTACTGGCAGTGCAGCATATCCGGCGCATGCGCGGCGGGGCGCAGGGGCAGTTGATGCTCGGCGCTGACGGGAATATCTACGTCGTAAAGTTCCAGAACAATCCGCAGCACACGCGGGTGCTCGCCAATGAGTTAGTAGCCACGCGCCTCGCAGCGGCGATTGGGTTAACGACGCCGGAAGCGGAGTTGATCGAGGTATCCGACTGGCTGATACAAAACACGCCGGAGCTGGAGATGGACTACGGACGTACGCGCGAGCGCTGCAAGGCGGGGTTGCATTTCGGTTCGCGTTTTGCCGGCGGCATGATGCCGGGCCAGGTAGTCGATTATCTTCCGGAAGAGCAGTTGGCAGAAGTGAAAAACTTTGCGGAGTTTGCCGGAGTCCTTGCGCTCGACAAATGGACAGGCAACGCCAATGGCCGCCAGGCGGTCTTCGTGCGCAAGCAGCGCGAACGCCGCTACAAGGCGGTCTTTATTGATTTCGGTTATTGCTTTCACGCCGGCGACTGGAAGTTTGAAGATATTCCTCTGCGCGGCGTTTACTACCGCAACCTCGTCTATAAGGATGTGCGTGGATGGAATGCCTTCGAGCCGTGGCTTTCACGAATTGAAAGTCTCTCGGAAGACGTAGTGTGGGCAGCGGCCAACGAAGTTCCGCCGGAGTGGTACGGCGGCGATTTAAGCGAAATGGAGACGCTGGTAGAAAAGCTGCTCGCGCGTCGTGGCCGCGTGCGGCAGTTGATTGAAGCCTTCGGAAGTTCCGATAGAAGACCGTTTCCGAATTGGGGCTCTGTACCGCAAGAACCACCCACCGGAGACTGGCCACAAGGCCCCTGGGGCGCTAGCATTTTGGGCAGGGTAAACTAATGGCCGTCCTCTCTCATCGCCGCAACTGCCAGTTTCAACTGCTTCGCTATGTGCCGGACGCGGTGCGGAATGAGTATGTGCATATCGGCGTAATTTTGCGCGAGCCGGGAAACTCCGATTCGATAGAAGTACGTTTCACCCGTGACTGGCGCAGGGTTCGCTGCCTTGATCCGGAAGCAGATACCGCATTGCTCGAAGGAATGGAGAGCGAGCTGAAGCGCGTATTGAAAGACGATCCCGAGGGCAAGGTAAAAAAGATTCTCGAAGAATCGCTTTCGCTCAACGTGCAGATGACCGAGCCGAAAGCCTATCTCGCCGAGAGCCTGCCCGCAGGAATTGAAGAGCTAATGCGCCTGTATGTCGAGCCACCGCCGCGTGAACGCGTCTCCAAGTTGCGTGGTCGCAGCGCAATCGTGGCGCAGATGCGTGGCGAGTTCGAGCGCGCAGGTGTATGGGATCTGATGCGCAAGCAGATTCGCGCCGCGGAGTACACGCGCCCCGGCGATCCTCTGCGCATTGATGTCGGCTACCGGCCCAACGGCATCATCCGCATGTTCCACGCAGTGAGCCTTGAGCCCGGTGTGGAGATGGCGAAGGTTCTGGCATTTTCCGCATCCGCATTACGTGCCGGAGTGGAGCGTATCGAGAAAGCAGGCCTTGAGTTGACGGCGATTATTGAGCCGGCAGCCAAGATTGGCGCAACAGAAGATGAACCCGAACGGCTGGAGCTATACCGTTTTGGCGTCGAGACAATGGAAGAACATCAGATTCGCGTCTTGACGACGAGCGATCTGAATCGCGTAGCAGAGACAGCAAGGCGGGAGCTTCACGTCGGCTAAAAAGATATCCACAGAAAACTGAAAATAAATTCCAAAACTGTGGAAAACTTTTGCGTGCAATTATGTAGTTTTCTGATACGATTGTTTTTGTAAATGAGAAAAAGCGGGAACGTGTAGCAGTAATAAGCAGTACCGCTAGTTCCCATTCCGAGTTTTCAAAAAAGGCACAGCCAACCGGCTGTGCCTTTTTGCGTTTCAGCCTTTTTACGGAGCAGGGAGAAGAAGAGTATGCAGATTAAGATGGGGGAACAACTGCGGCAGCTTTGGATAAAGGCGCGCCGTCCTGAATCAAGTCCGGCGTTAACCGCAAGCGCCGCGAATGCCGATGCCGCACGCAAAACGCTGGCCCTGCCGTCCATTCTGAGCCCGGTGCAATTTCCAGGCCAGCACCTGCCCAAGCCCACGCCGGCAAACCTGCGCCGCTTCGCAGAAACTCCCGTTGTGCGCCGCGCCATCAACGTCATCAAGGACCGCATCGCCGCAATGGACTGGCAGGTGCGTGTCCGCCGCGGCGTGCAACTGGACAAGATTGCCTACACCGAACGCAAGATGCGCGCCCTTCGCCGCACGCTCGAAGAGCCAAACGCAACTGACAGCTTCCGCACACTCATCGAGCAGGTGATCGAAGATGCACTAACCGGCGGCTACGGCGCAATCGAGATGGAACCAACCGGCGAGCCAGAGCGCCCTGCAATGCTATGGGCCGTCGATGGCGCATCGATTCGTATCAACGCCCGCTGGGACGGCAACCCGGAGACGCCGCGTTACGCACAGGCAGGTCTTGGCCAGCTTGATGCAAGCGCCGTCGATCTCCGCGACGACCAGCTCATCTACATCCGCATGAACCCGCGCAGCTTCACACCTTTCGGGCTAGGCCCATTGGAAGTCGCCTTTGAAACCGTGAACCAGTTCCTCTCGGCGCATCGTTTCGCGGGCAAACTCGCAGCCAACTCCGTGGCGCAATACGCGCTGTGGCTGAACGAAGCAAGCCCAGCGCAACATGACAGGCTAATCCGCTGGTGGCAGGATGAAATCGAAGGTACAGGCCGCGTGCCACTGCTCTCCACAGCGCAGAAGCCAGAAGTCCTCCGCTTCGCGCAGGGCACCGATGCGGACCTTCGCCTCGCCTGGCAGGAGTTCCTCATCCGCATGGTCGCCAACGCCTTTGGCCTCTCGCCTCTGATGCTTGGCCTCGAAGCAGACGTGAATCAATCCACAGCATCGGAGATGGCCGATGAAGCCTATCGCGGAGCCATCGCGCCACTGGCAACGCTCTTGGCGCAACACATCACACGCGACCTCTTCGGCAAGTGCATCGGTTGGCGTGAATTTGAATTTGTCTTCAACGATCTAAGCGCGCGCGACGAACAGACAGAGTTACAGGTGCAGGTGGAACTCCTCAAGGCAGGGGTCCTCACCGTCGAAGAAGTTCGCGCCATGCGGGGGCTCGGGCCGCGTCCGCAGGCCAATGCGCGCTTGGAGGCGGCGGATTCCTCTCCTTCCGCCGCCTGAACCAGCGGATAAACAATGTTCCACAACAACAGCAACACAACACAGCAATGCAAGATCAATAAATCCCTTCCGAAAAACAACGGCAGGGTGCGGAGAACGCATGCGACTAGAAGCAATGGCGGTCAAAATTCCTCCCGTAGAAGGGCATCCCAATCGGCTGCCATTTGAAGGTGTACTCACAATTGTTAACTCACCAAGCGACAAGGCTCCTTCCGGCGCGCGCGGTCATCGCGTCATGCTCACGCGCACAGCAGCGGAGAAGGCGTTACCATCGCTCCTCGGCATGGCCGTGGATTACCGTCCCGGCTGGGACGGCCACGATGCGCGCCGCAAGATCGGCCTGATTACCGAGGCCACGCTTGCCGGCAACAAGATTATCGTGCGCGGTTATCTCTATGCGCGCGACTTCCCCGAAGCGGCGGAAGCCATCCAGGCGCATGCCCCGCATGCTCTCGGCATGAGTTATGAGCTTGCCGATGCACGCGTCGAAGACATGCGCGCCGAGATATGGAAGCTCACACGCGTCACCTTCACAGGCGCCGCAATTCTTCTGCGGGAAAAGGCTGCGTATCGCGCAACCAGCTTCCGCATGACAAAGGAGGCGACTCCGGCACGCAGCCGCAAAGTCGCATAGCTCTCCTTTGCATCACAGAATCCGGTTTACCGGAATAACAAAAGGCCTCGCATAAGCGGGGCTTTTTGTTTGCAAGAAGCCCTCCCCTGGGACTTTTTTCAAACTCATCAGAAAGGAAACAACATGGAAAGGGAATCGCTGAACATCGCAGAGCGGCTTGAAGCCGCGGCGACCCTGCTGGAGCGCACGTTTGGCTTGATCGAAGAGCGGCAAAGCACACTCTCCGGCGAGGTCGAACGAATCTCCGCAACGGTAGAACAGAGCCGCCGAGAAGAAGAGCTGACCACCAGGCTTGCAGCCGTTGAGCAGGAGCTTGCGGAGCTCAAAGCGGCAGCAGCACAAGCTGTTGCGCAACCAGCATCGCAGTCCATACTCAACCCGCTGCGCAAAACCATCCCCAGCGCAGCAATCGACATGCTGGCCAAGCACGGCGTAGGTGAAGGCCCTGTGGATGCACGTACGCTCGATGCCGCATTGGCAAGCCTCAGCCTCGAACAGCGCATCGCGGTCAAAAGCCAGCTATTGCGCGCCGGAGCCATCGCATAACAACAGCTTTTAGCTACTAGCTGTTAGCGAAAGCAATTCAGCCACAAGCAATGCTCAGAAGTCTCACAAGCAAAATCCTGTTTCCTCATGGCTTCTGAGTGTCCCAATAACGAACCAATAGCTAAACCCGCACCGCATCCCACGGAGGGATAGAAAAACCATGAACGCAAACTTTACTGACATCCATGCCGCAGCCGACTTCATCGGGCCTGGCGCTATTGAAGTTCCTCTCTACCAGACGGAAATTCTCGACATCTGCCGCCGCTCCAGCCCCTTCGGACAGCGCATCAAGCAGGTTCCGGCCACGGGGCACCCGTCGCGTTACTTTGAGCAGACGGCGCTTCCCAAGCCCGGCGCGGCTGGCTTCGTCGATCCGCGCAACATCGTGCCCGCCACGGTTACGCCGGCGCGCCAGGAGCGCAGCGTGCCGCTCAAGGCCATCGTCTCGCAGCTCAACTACAACCTCTTTGACATCGAGCTCGGCAAGCAGCAGCAGCAGTTTGCCTACCTGCAGGCCAAGGATCTCGTCGATACCATCTCCGGCGTCATGATCACGCATGACGTAGCTCTCTGGAATGGCAACGACACCAGCCTGAGCACGCCCACCACCTCGCAGTACATGGGCGTGGCCGCGCAAATCGCCGCTGGTGGCAACACCGTCACCGTCACCGCGTCAGAGAAAATCGTAGATACCATCAAGACAGCCGTTGCGCAGATGGTTGCCAACAACGGTTACGCAGTGCGCCCCACGGCCATCTACGCTAACCCGGTGCTGCTTGACCTCATCGATCAGGAGCTGAAGTCTGCCTACAACGTGGTGCTCAACACCACGGAAATCACCGGCGGCTTCCGCGTCAAATCCATCACCACGCAGGCCGGCGAGCTGCCGCTTATCCCCGACTGGAGCCTGGCCTACACCGGCACTCCCGGCTCGGGCTCCGCGGTGCTTCCGGCATACATCGTCACGGAAGACCTCATCGAGTACCACTGGCTCGGCGACCCCTCTCCGCGCGTCTTCCAGCTCGGCCTGCCCAACTCGCTCACACACCAGTACGTAGCCGTAAAGTTCGGCGCACCCGTCGTTAAGGGCGCCAACTATGCGCACTATCAGGTGCTTGTAGACCGCTAAAAAGCAGGGATCAGTGGACAGTAGTCAGTGATCAGTAAGCACTGACTACTGTCCGTTTTTTATCTGACCACTGATCACTGATAACTGACCACTGAAAGAGGTTTCCCATGGCCTATCTGCAGCCATCTGATTATCAAAATTATGGATTGCCCGACGGCACCTCGGCAGACTGGATTACAGTCGCCACGGCACTCATCAACACCCACTGCAGGCGGCCGGACCTGAACGTCATCGAGTACACCGAGCGCCTGCGCGTCACATCAGGCTCACAAACCGTGCTCCTCACCTATCTGCCTCTAGCACCGCTCGCGCCTGCAACATCACCGCTCGTCAGCATCCAAGGCCGCTACGCCAAACCGCGTCGCGGAGAAGTCTCCGACACACCCATGCTAGAGCTCGCAACCGCATTCTCACTCCCGGGCCAGTGGGTAGCAATCGACGCAACAACCGTAGACGTAGATTCCAGCGCCGGCGAGCTCACATTGCCATGGAACATCCTAGGCCTGCCCTACAACGAAGTGTCCGTTACATACACCGCGGGCCTCGCCGTCATCGGTGACGACATCAAATCCGCCTGCGCGCAAATCGTGCGCAACGCACAGGCGCAGCCAGCGCTCAACACCAGGGCCAGCAAAATTGACACCTTGCAGTTGCAATATTTTTCCAGTTCGCTCGTGGACGAAACCGTGCAGGCATGGCTTCGCCCTTACATCGCGAACAGGCTGGGGTAAATCATGAGCGACACATCCCCGCGCAACCCAACCGCCGCTCCGCAGATGCTCGCCGACGCGCTTCTGCGCAGCATAGGTGGAACCAGCGCACAACTCGTCGTCACCAACGCAAGCACAGACAGCAATCAATCCGAGCTTGGCCTGGTCAGCACCGCCTTCGCAAACATCGTCATAAGCCCCGTGGCCATGCGCAAGCTGCGCCCCACATGGCAGGAAGGCAATCAGCCCAAGTGGGAACTACTGGTCTCCGCAACAAGCATCCAGCAGCAGCTAAGCGCGCTCGACCTGACCTCGGCACAATCGCTCTTCTCCATGACGCTGTCAGTAATCGTCGCAGGCCAAAGCTATCTCATCGAGTCCATCGCCTCCAACGAAGCTTTTGGCCAGGTTTACCTCTATCGCCTTCTGCTGCGCGAACAGCGCCAGCAAGCGTTGTAACAGTGGCCAGTTGTCAGGGAACAGCGGTAAGTTTCAAAACCGCAGTTTGCAATGTGCAGCCGCCACAGACCACTGATAACTGATCACTGACAACTGGAGTTCTCATGCAAAACACAAAAGACTCTTTCTACATGGCACTGCGCACGCGCCTCTCCGCACTCAATCCGGATCGCACCATCCTGCTGCGCGGTGCCGCGCGTCCCGGCATTCTCGTAGAAGAAGCCGAAGCGCCCTTCAACCAATTACCAGATGATGTCTACATCCTCCGCTGGCAATCGCTGGGCATCGACGTAGACCTGCCACAAACCATGACCGCGCAGGAATGCGAAATCATCTACCAGACCTGCGGCAGCCAGGGCTTCGGCGGACTCGACCGCGGCCGCATGTTGTCAGCAATGGATGAAGAAATCACCTCCATGCTGCGTCCCTTCAGCACGCAGAAGTTCAACTACATGCTCACGCCGCCCACGCAGCTGCAAACGCAAATCTTCTGGGACGAGCCAGTAATAGGCCCCATCGTCACGCAGCGCGACCGCCTCACGCGCACTCTCAAAGTGCTGGTCTACAGCAATCAGGTACAGGGGGAATAATGTCATCCAACTTCTTCTCCGCAGCCGCTCCCATCACGCGCCGCGTCCGCGCCTACTTCGCGCCCGTCAACCGCACAGCGCAAACGCCTGTGCTCTTCAACCCATCACAACAAAGCGCCTTCTCCCCCGACAATCCGCCATCCCCATGGATTGACCTCGGCTGGATTCAAAGCTTCACGCGTAAATCCTCAAGCAAAATCGCATCCATCAACACAGGCATACCCTCCGCACCGCTCAAGCAAACGCGCGAAACCCTCGACGCCCAAGTCAGCTTTGAATTCCTAAGCTGGACCAAGCTCACCATGGCGCTCGCAACCGGCTCGCAGCACATGAACGTATTGGCATCCACATCAGCCGTCACAATACAAGCTGGCTCCACTCCCACCACCATCGCACTCGCCTCAGCGGACGCAGCCAAATTCACCGCAGGCCAGCTCGTCGCAGTCGATGCGGACTACACCGGCCAGACAGGCTTCGTAGGCTCGCCCATCTCCGGCGCATACGTGCGCACCGCACTCACAGACGTGGACTACATCCGCCGCATCACCTTCAACGTAGCTACCATCGCATCCACATCATCAAGCGGCATTGCACTTGCCAGTGCCTTACCCGGAGGCGCACCCGCAGCAGGCACAAAGCTTCAGGCCATCACTGGCTTCGTAGACCGCGAAGGCGGCAGCTTCTTTCAGGAATGGTCCGCACTCTTCCTCATGGAAGGCTCACAAGGCGAACGCATCTTCTTCCACTACCCACGCCTTCAGCCCATGTCCGGCGCAGAAGAATCATCACTCCCGCTGGCAAACAAAAGCAAGCTCGAACGCATAGCACTCCACGCACAATTCACGGCACTCCCCGTCACAGATCCACTCGACAGTGAACGCGTCCTCTGCTACCGCAGCTTCCTGCCAGCCCCCAACGCACTCATCTAACAAGCCGTAATACTACAAAAGCTCCGTGTCCCACCCTTGCGACTTCTTTCTGTCGCAAGGATGGGACAGCACAAATGCAAACTAGCAAATTGCAATTCCAAACAGGACACAGACAATGAAAATCCTCATTCAAGGCAACGACTACACCCAGGCGTTAGACTCCGCGCACCCGCTCACCATCCAGCGCACCCTGAATGAGCCCTCCGTCTGCCAGTTATGGTTAAGCATAGCCTTAAGTAATCTCGCCGTGCCCGTACGCAATCAATCCCTCACCATCACCGGCGACAACGGCGCCATCTACTTCACCGGCTACATCGCCACCACACCCATGCCGCAATACGCAGGCCTCGCTCTCGAAGGCCCGCAGTATCGCTACGCCATCCAAGCCATCAGCGATGAAACGCTGCTCGACCAACTCACGCTCCCGCCCAGCAAAGGCTCCAGCGGAGCCACAGCCGGCCAGCTCCTCACCGCACTCGTCGCACACACCGGCAGCACAGCGCTTGCAACCTCAGCCCTCACGCTAGCCACGTCCGTAAGCCACTTCGCCCCCGCTCCCAGCGCAAACTTCAGCCAGCGCGCCGCGCAAATCGCCGCGCAAACCCGAGCCTCCTATCGCGCCGCCTCCGGAGCACTCACCCTCACGCAACTCCCCGCCACCATTCACGCGTTAAACGAAACCGACGGCACTCTCACACTGTCGAACCTCACGCTATCCAGCACCACCAAGCGCGCATTAGCCAACGACGTAACCGTCTGCGGAGAAAACGAGCCCTGGGCCTACGTCACCGAGTACTTCCTCGGCGACGGTACTACCACATCCTTCAATCTCTCTGCCGACCCATTCACGCCGCCGTCATCGAAAGACAAAATCATCACCGAGCTTTTTAACCAGCCGCAAATCAACACCGCGCAATGGTCCATCGGCTCCGCCATCGCCTACTTCAGCACCGGAGCTGCAGGCCTCAACCTGCAAGGCGGCAACGGCATCGACGGCCAATCGCAAATCAGTTGGATCGATCCCGTAGAACTCGGCGGCACATTACTCATAGAAGCCGACGGCCTCACACTCGCCAACGCCAGCACCGGCATCGTCGCCGGCCTCTTCGGCAGCATTCCCTCCGCATCCGGCTGCATCGCCGGCTTCCAGGCCACCGCCGCCGACGGCACAGGCGCAGTCACAGTGCAGCCCATCGTCTTCGGAGCAGCCACCGGAACCACCTACACCATCAGCCCCGCCAACCAATACACACTGCGCCTGCGCCTCCACAGCCCAGAGAACGAGCGCACTAACGCCATCTACTATTCCTACGGCGACAACGGCCCCATCTCCACCGGAGGCAGCGGCAACCTCTCCCCCGCCAATCTGCTCCTCGAACTCGTAGAAACCATCAACGGCGTAGCCTCCATGCCCGTCATCCTCTACGACGGCTCCCTTGCCAACATCCCCGCCACAGCCAGCATCGTTGCCGCCAGCAGCATCAACCTCCACGGTACCCTGCGCTCCTTCAACGTTACGCAGCTAGGCTCCGGCTGGGTCGTCAGCACACCCAGCAGCGGCTCCTCCTTCACCCGCCGCATCGGTTCCGCTGAGCAGTCCGCCGAGTGCCACGTAGAAAGCACCGGCAAGCTGGCTTTTTACACCGGTTACATCCCCGCAGTTGGCGAACAAATCGCCGTCAGCTATCGCACGCAAGGCCGTGCTGTAGGCCGCGCCATCAACGCCGCCAGCCAGCAGGCGCTTGCCGCCGCAGGCCTGCCGCCCACCTCTGCATGGCAAGGTTCCGTCATCAACCCGCCCACACGCAGCTCCGCCGACTGCCGCGCCGCAGCCTCCGCCATCGTGCAAGCCGCGTCAGGCACCACCGCCCTCTGGGCCGGCACCTATAAAGGAACACAACTCGACTTCCCCATAGACGTATTCCCCGGTGATGCACTCCAACTCACCGCACCATCCGCCAGCCTCAATGCGCAAGTCATCGTCCGCACCGTCAAGCTCACCTACACCGCCAGCACTCCCGACAACGTAGCCTGCGAAATCGCCTTCGCCAACGACTGGGCCGACGACCTCGCCATCCAAACCAGCACTGCAGTCCCGGCCTCAACATGGCTCCCCGCACCCATCGCTCTCACGCCTCTGGACAACCTCAACAAGCTGACCGTCACCACCCTCAATGGCAGCACCGTAACGGTCAACACCGGCACCGCACCCCCCAGCGGCGGAGGCTTTGAAATCCGCAAGCGCGACTTCGCCTTCATGCCCGGCGAAGACCCCGACCTCATCCTGCGCGGCTCGCAGCAAAACCTGACCTTCCCGCGCCTCACCGCCAACGACCGTTTTTACATCCGCATGTACGACGGCAACACCCCGCCAAATTATTCCGAATTCTCAACCGCAATATTCATCAACCTGCCGTTGAGCTAGCAGGCCAGAAAGTAGGCCGGGATTCATCCCCGGCAACACAAGTCCAAAAAGAACGTGACTTCAGCCCCTGAGGTTTTGCTCTTCTCGTTCCCTGGATCCTTTGTTCCCTTTATCCGACCCCTTACCGGAGCTCAACCAATGCGCATGATGAACGAATTCGAAGCCCAGGTCCTAAGCGACCTCTCCGTCCTGAAATCCCAGGTCACTAGCCTCATGGGCGACGGCAATGGCGGCCGCATCGCCGAGTTGGAACGCCGCATGGACCGACACGAACAAAACTGGCAGCGCGCCAAAGGTTTCGTTGCCGCCCTAAGCGTCCTCTTCGCCGTCTTGGAAGTGGCAGTAGAAGCCTGGCACCGCCACTAAACCATTCCCTGTACCCCGCACCCTGCACCCCGTACCCTGTCCTACAATCAATCCATGAGCAATCAGCCCTTAGTAGGCATAGTGATGGGCAGCAAGAGCGACTACGACATCCTCTCCGCCGCCGTAGAAATCCTGCGTGAGCTGGAAATCCCGCACGAAGCCAAAGTTGTCAGCGCCCACCGGACGCCCGACCTTATGTTCCAGTACGCCGAAGCCGCCCGCACCCGCGGCCTCCGCGTCATCATCGCCGGAGCCGGCGGAGCCGCGCATCTTCCCGGCATGCTCGCCGCCAAAACATTGGTCCCGGTCCTCGGCGTCCCCGTCCCGGCAACCGTCCTCAACGGCCAGGACTCGCTGCTCTCCATCGTGCAAATGCCCAAAGGTGTCCCCGTCGGCACACTCGCCATCGGCAAGCCCGGCGCAGCCAACGCCGCCCTGCTCGCTGCGGAAATCCTGGCAACAACAGACGAAGCGCTCTTCCAAAGGCTGGAAAAGTACCGCGCCGCCCGCACGGAAGAAGTGCTCAAGCAGGAGCTTCCCGCTTGAGCAACAACCCCTCGAATCCCATCGCACCCGGCGGCACACTCGGCATCCTTGGCGGAGGCCAGCTAGGCCGCATGATGGCCATGGCCGCCCGCACCATGGGCTACAAAGTCCGCGTCATGGACCCCGAGCCCAACTGCCCCGCCAGCTTCGTCGTCGATGAAACCATCGTAGGCAAATGGGATGACGCCGCCGCCGCCGAACGCCTCGCCCAAAGCTCCGACGCCATCACCCTCGAAATCGAGCAAATCGGCGTAGACGCTCTTGCCCGCGTCGCAGCCATTGCCCCGCTCCGCCCCGGCGTCGAGCCCATCCGCATCATCCAGGACAAAACTCTGCAAAAGGTCTGGCTAGCCGACCACGGTTTCCCCGTAGGCCCCTTCCGCGTAGTCAAAACAGAAGCTGACCTGCAAGCCGCCGTTCCCGAACTAGCCAACCGGGTCTTCCTAAAAATCGGCCGAGGCGGCTACGACGGCCGCGGCCAGGCAAGAATCGGCCTCGACGCCCCAGCCACGGAAACCAGCATCGCCTCTGCATGGAACTCCCTCGGCGGCAACCCCTCCGTAGCCGAGCAAGCCCTCGACCTCGACTTCGAAATCAGCGTCATGGCCGCTCGCAACCCCTCCGGCGAAGTCAAAAGCTTCCCCGCCGCCCGCAACCATCATGAAAACCAGATCCTCGCCCACAGCGTCCTCCCCGCCGGCATCAGCCCCGAGCTGGAAGAGCGCGCCGAACGCCTCGCCCGCGAAATCGTAGCCGCCCTCGGCATCGAAGGCCTCCTCTGCGTAGAAATGTTCATCACGAAGCAAGGCGACCTCTTTATCAACGAGCTAGCCCCCCGCCCGCACAACAGCTACCACCAGTCCGAGCGCGGCTGCGTCACCAGCCAGTTCGAGCAAGCCGTCCGCGCCGCCCTCAACCTCCCACTAGGCGACACGTCGCTCATCAGCCCCTGCGCCATCGTCAACCTCTTAGGCGACGAGTGGGCCAACGGCGAGCCCAACTTCGAAGCTGCGCTTGGCATACCTGGTGTAAGGCTGCACCTATACGAGAAGCTCGTAGCCAAACCTGGCCGCAAAATGGGCCACCTATCCTCCGTAGGCGCCACCGCCGAAGAAGCCTTAGAACGAGTTCTCGAAGCCAAAGAACGGCTCTCAATGACGGATAAAGCATAGCCAAGCTGGAAGCCTTAAATGCTGCTTTGAATGCGGGAGAGGAAAGCGGCATCTACGAAGGCGATATTTTTGCTGAGACGAAGGCGTACATCAAGCAGCTTGCAATGAAGAAGAACAAGTCAGCCGTTGACAAGAAATGATTTGGATGGACGACCCGGTTTCACTCGGACAGCAGCCGGGCTTTCCGCAGGGAATTGGCGCACATAATCATTTGCATCGCTTTTAGACCAGAAAGGCGTTTTGAAATACCCATCGAATTCTTTATCGTCGATCGAGTAGAAGTAATGTACTTCCGCTATTGTGAGACCTGTGAGCCCGCGCTCGATAGCAGCGCTATCAATCGTTCCTGAAATCCCAGGCCATGAATAGCTGCGGACTCGTAGAAATAGGTTGATGAGTATGCGAATAAGGAATTCCAGCAACAGGTCCGCAACGAGCATCGTGCAAGCAGCTTAACAGATGATGAATTGCTGCGAGACTGCAAAAGCAAAGGCCCGCCATCGGCGGGCCTTTGAGCTAAAAGCTAGCAGCTAATAGCTGCCTTCCTACTCCTGCCGCCGCTTAGGCCGCTGATTCGCCTGCAGAATCTTCTTCCGCAGCCTGAGCGACTTCGGCGTAACTTCCACCAGCTCATCATCCGCAATGAACTCAATCGTCTGTTCCAGATTCAGCGCCCTCGGCGGAACCAGCCGAATCGCTTCATCAGAGCTGGAAGCACGCATGTTCGTAAGCTTCTTTTCGCGAACCACATTCACGTCGAGATCATTGTCACGCGAATTCTCGCCAACAATCATGCCCTCATAAACGTCCACGCCCGCGCCAACAAACAGAACGCCGCGCTCCTGCAGACCATTCAGCGAATAAGTCGTCGTCAACCCTGCACGATCCGAAATCAACGCACCCGTTGGCCGCTGCGGAATCTCACCCTGGTAAGGAATGTACCCATCAAACAGCGCGTTCATCACGATAGTGCCGCGCGTTTCCGTAAGCATTTCGCTGCGCAGACCGATGAGACCACGGCTAGGCACGCGGAACTCCAACCGCACGCGTCCCGACCCATGATTGTGCATCTTGGTCATCTCGCCCTTGCGCGGTCCAAGCTTCTCGATGACAACGCCGGTAAACTCTTCCGGCACGTCAATGGTGAGGTGTTCCACCGGCTCCATGCGCGTGCCATCCACAACCTTGGTCACAATCTCCGGACGTCCCACCTGCAGCTCATAGCCCTCGCGACGCATCATTTCAATCAGAATCGCAAGCTGCAACTCACCACGCCCCAGCACCTTGAAGGTATCCGGCGAATCCGTCTCTTCCACGCGAATCGAAACATTCGTCAGCAGCTCCGTCTGCAACCGCTCGCGCAGATTGCGGCTCGTCACAAACTGTCCTTCGCGTCCCGCAAACGGCGAATTGTTCACGCTGAACTGAATCGCAATCGTAGGCTCGTCAATCACAATCAGCGGCAGCGGCGCGGGATTATCAACACCCGTAATCGTTTCGCCAATCGTAATGCCCTCAACGCCCGCAACGGCAACAATGTCGCCAATCTCCGTTTCGGTAGTCTCAGTCCTCTTCAACCCCGCAAACGTAAACAGCTTCGTAATCTTGGTCTTCTGCAACGCCCCGTCACGCTTGGAAATATTCACTTCATCGCCCGCATGCAGCGTGCCCTGAAACACGCGGCAGATAGCAATGCGCCCAAAGTATTCCGAGTAGTCCAGATTCGTAACCAGCACCTGCAGCGCGCCATTCGCGTCGCCCGTCGCCGGCGGAATCGTCTTCACAATCGTGTCAAACAGAGGCTTCAAATCCTCGCTCGGCTTTTCAATATCGAGCGTAGCCGTGCCCTGCTTCGCCACCGCATACAGCACCGGAAACTCAAGCTGCGACTCATCCGCGTCGAGGTCGATAAACAGGTCATAAACCTCGTTCAGCACTTCCTGCGGACGCGCATCCGGGCGGTCAATCTTGTTGATGCAGACAATCGTAGGCAGCTTCGCCTCAAGAGCCTTGCCCAGCACATAGCGCGTCTGCGGCAGCGGACCTTCGGCAGCGTCCACCAGCAGCATCACGCCGTCTACCATCTTCAGTGCGCGTTCCACTTCGCCGCCAAAGTCGGCGTGGCCCGGCGTATCCACAATGTTGATCTTGCCGCCCTCATAGTGGATGGCGGTGTTCTTGGCCAGAATGGTAATGCCGCGCTCGCGTTCCAGTTCATTGGAATCCATCACGCGGTCCGCGACCTGCTCGTTGGCGCGGAAAGTGCCGGCCTGCTTTAAAAGGGCGTCCACGAGGGTGGTCTTGCCATGGTCCACGTGCGCGATGATGGCGATATTGCGTATCGTCTGGCTCACTGTATGAGAGAAGTCCTTTTCTGCGGATCAGGCTCCGAGGATGGCCGCACAAGAGGAGGAAGGCAGCCACAGAGGAGCGAAAAATCACGATTTTGCCGCACAATGCGGCAGTTTCTATTCTACCAGCTACCCAATTTTCCTGCCCGAAACCCCATTAAGAACTCACCAATATGTAGAAATACAGAAGCGTCATCCTGAACATTGCGTTGTCATCATGGGCGACCAACGGGAGTCGATGGGCCTGCAGTTGCCTTTCGCTACCTCCAACACAATCTTGAATCCCGACCACCGGGAGAGCTACAAAAGCGTCGTGGCGCGCAAAGCGCGCAGTGGCTGCATGCAATGTGCAATGCAAATAAATTCCAAATCTGTGGATAACTCTTGCGCTCAATTAACCCCATGTATGCCACAATCTACTTAATCGAAAAAAGAGAAGGGCAGCCCTGAAAAGCTGCCCTTCTCTACGTCCAATTTCTGTCAATACATAAACAGTGGAAATCTTTTCGCCAAACAGCCGGCAGCAGCGCCGAAAAAATTGCCACCACTCAAAACAAAGCAATTAGACCCAGCAGAAAAAAAGGAAAAAAATCTTT
Source organism: Occallatibacter sp. FHG110214_02 (assembly GCF_059115385.1). Taxonomy (NCBI): domain Bacteria; kingdom Pseudomonadati; phylum Acidobacteriota; class Terriglobia; order Terriglobales; family Acidobacteriaceae; genus Occallatibacter; species Occallatibacter sp. FHG110214_02. The sequence goes on from NZ_JBZYWK010000001.1 coordinate 180,136, forward strand.
TTTGCCTTAAAAATCTTTGGTAACACTTGTACTTAATTAAGTAGTAAACACCAGCCAAACGCGCCGAAACCGGGAGAGAGGGTACCCCCCTCCCCCTCCTGATACTGGGACTGTGAATCTGTAACCGCGCCAACAACCCGCGAATCGCCGTCCACTACAATAAAGAAGTGCAGGATTTAGTCCAGATTCAACTTACGCGGCCAGTTCCCGCGCCCAAGCCCGAGTGGCTCAAGGTTCGTGCGCCGCTTGGTGAGAGCTACCACGACCTCAAGCGCCTTGCCCGCTCCCTCAACCTGCACACCGTCTGCGAATCCGCACAGTGCCCCAACATCGGCGAGTGCTGGAACTCAAAGACCGCCACCTTCATGATGCTCGGCAACCTCTGCACGCGTCGCTGCGGTTTCTGCGCCGTGCCCAAAGGCCGCCCCGAGCCTATCGACTTCGACGAGCCCCGCCGCGTAGCCGAGGCAGTCGCCGCGCTCGAACTCAAGTTTGCCGTCATCACCAGCGTCAACCGCGACGACAACCTCATCGGCGGCGCTCGCGCCTTCGCCATGGTCATTGAGGAAATCCGCAAGCAAGCGCCCGGTTGCGGCGTAGAAGTCCTCATCCCCGACTTCCAGGGCAACCGTGAAGCCATCCAGATTGTCGTCGATGCAAAGCCGGAAATCCTGAACCACAACACCGAGTCGGTCCCGCGCCTCTACCGCGCCGTTCGCAGCGGAGCCCGCTACGAGCGCACGCTGGAACTGCTCCGCTACGCCAAGGAACTCAATCCGGAAGGCCTGACCAAATCCGGAGTAATGGTAGGTCTCGGCGAAGAGACGCATGAGCTGTTAGAAGTCTTCCGCGACCTCGCCCGAGTAAACTGCGACATCCTCACCATCGGCCAGTACCTGCGCCCCTCGCGCAACCACCTGCCCATGACGCGCCTCTACACCCCGCGCGAGTTCGCCGAGATGAAGACCGAAGCATTGAAGATGGGCTTTCGCCACGTAGAAAGTGGCCCCCTCGTGCGCAGCAGCTACCACGCGCAGGAACAGGCATCCTCAACCGGCTTCCCGGTGCTTACGTAGCTCATCTCATTGCCGCGACAGTTGTAAAATACCTCTTGGCATCAAGCAACTTGCGAGGAAAGAACCATGGCAGTCTCAGCAATGGCCGGCATCCCGGCGCTTAAAGACCTCTCCGCGGACGTGAAGCGCCGCATGGAAGGAGCCGTCAGCGGCTTCCAGTCCAATCTCGGCTCCATCCGCACTGGCCGCGCCAGCGCGCACATGCTCGACCAGGTGAAGGTCGATTACTACGGCACGCCGACGCCGGTGAGCCAGCTCGGCCAGGTCTCCACGCCCGAGCCGCAACTCATCGTCATTCAACCCTGGGACCCCACCGTTCTCAAGGAGATTGAAAAGGCGATCCAGACCTCGGACCTCGGCTTGAATCCGCAGTCCGACGGCAAGGTCATCCGCCTGCCCATTCCTCCCATGACCGAGGAGCGCCGCCGCGACGTGGTGAAGCACCTCAACAAGATTCTCGAAGAGCAGCGCACCGCCATCCGCAACGTCCGCCGCGACGGCAACGACACCCTCAAGAAGCTCGCCAAGGACAAGAAGATCAGCGAAGACGAGGAAAAGCGCGCCCTTGAAGAAATCCAGAAGCTCACCGACGAGGAAATCAAGCGCATCGAAGAGATGGCCAAGAAAAAAGAAGTAGAAATCATGCAGGTCTGACCATTGCATGGAGCCGTAGCGGCCTGTACAGGCCGCCGCGCAGCTTTCGTGGTGCTCCCGTTAGTCGCAAGAGGCATTGGATGGAATCGAATCTCGACCAGACTCTAGCGTTGCTCTCCCGCACGCCTGCTACGCTGAACGCTCTTCTCCGCGACTTACCCGCAGCATGGACGCAAAACAACGAAGGCGGCGATACATGGACCGCCGCGCAGGTTATAGGTCATCTGATTCATTGTGAGCGCGTGGATTGGTTGGCCCGTGCGAAGCGCATTCTCGAATACGGCGAAACTAGGGCCTTCGACCCGCTAGACCGCACTGCACACCTCAAGCAGAACTCCGACACACCGCTATCTGATCTGCTCGATGAGTTCGCAGTTCTCCGCGCAGCCAGCCTTGATGAGCTAGCTGCCATGCACCCTGGTCCGACGGAGCTATCCAAGCTCGGCCTGCATCCCGCCCTCGGTCCGCTCACGCTCGCAGAGCTGCTTGGCGCATGGGCTGTCCATGATCTGACACACCTGCATCAGATTTCGCGCATCTTTGCCTACCAATATCGCGATGCTGTTGGCCCATTTGCAGGCTACCTGGGTGTGCTCAAGTGCAACGCTCACGGCAGCTAATCAGGCGAATCTCTTAAGCGGCTGCAGGTAGATTCCAGTGTTGCCAAACGCTGACAACCCGCAACGCAAAGCAGACAACGCCACCCGTAAATGCCGCTTGTGCATGCGTCAAGCCAAGCCTGCGGCATAGAACCATTACGGCCGCACCGGCTAAAGCAGCCGTCGCATACACATCCGCATGCAACACATTCGGCACCCGCGCCAGCAGCACATCGCGAATTGTGCCTCCGCCAACGCCCGTGATGCCACCCAGCAGAACCGCTACTAATGGCGGCATCTCGTGCAGCAACGCCTTTTCCGTTCCAGAAACGGCAAACAGCGCCAGCCCGGCTGCATCCAGCACCATGATGAGCTGTCCCGGAATCTCCTGCACAAACTGATGAAAGAAGAAAACGACTGTGGCGCCTGCAAACGCAATCGCCGGATACCGCCAATCGCGCAGTGCATTTGGCGGCGTGGCGCCCAGCAGAACATCACGAATGATGCCTCCGCCAAGCGCCGTGGCAAACGCCAGCACCATCAATCCCAGCAAATCCAGCTTGCCTGTAATTGCCGCCGATGCGCCTTCTATGGCAAAAAGCAGCGTACCTACCAGATCGACAATGTAGAGCATTCTGCCCGGCGTTATCTGCATGGCATTGTTGTTACTTCCGGGGTCTCTTATAAAACGGAATCGGCACCTGTTTCGCACGAACCAGGTTGGCACGAACTTGCACCAGCACATCGCTTCCGCTGGCAGCAACCTCTGCAGGCACCAGCGCGAGCGCGATGTTGCTCTTGAGGAACGGTGCGGGAGAACCAGACGTGACTACGCCAATCTCCTTACCATCCAAATCCAGCACCGGATACCCGTCACGCCCAATTCCCCGATCCACCATCTCCAGGGCAACAATCTTCCGCTTTGGTCCGGCCGCCTTCACTGCTTCCAGCGCCTCTTTGCCGATAAACGATTCCTTATCGAGTTTCAGCCAGCGGTCGAGGCCGGCTTCCAGCACATTGATCTCTTCGCTGATCTCATGCCCATAGAGGCTCATTCCCGCCTCAAGCCGTAGCGTATTCCGCGCACCAAGCCCGCATGGCCGAATCCCGAATTCCGCGCCTGCTTCCATCAGCGCATCCCACGCCTTCTCGGTCGTCGCCACATCGCTCGGAATATAAATCTCAAATCCGTCTTCTCCCGAGTATCCCGTGCGCGCAATCAGCACATTCGGAATCCCCGCAACCGTTCCCCACGTAAACCAGTAGTTCTTAATCGGAGCCAGGTCGGTCTTGGTCAGCTTCTGCAGCGTCTCAAGAGCACGCGGCCCTTGCACCGCAATCTGCGAGTAATGCGGCGAGTAATCGCTGATGTGGATTCCCGGAAACGTCCCCACCTGCTTGCGAATCCACGCGTAGTCCTTTTCCGTGGTTCCCGCGTTCACCACGAGCAGATAATCGTTTTCCCCAAGCCGATGCACGAGAATATCGTCAATGAAAGCGCCCTCAGGCGTAAGCAGCGCGGAATAGTGCGCCTGTCCGTCCTTCAGCTTGGAGGCGTCATTCATCGTGATGTGCTGGATAGCTGCGAGTGAACCTGGTCCGCGAAACTGAATTTCGCCCATGTGGCTCACGTCAAACAGACCTACGCCCGTCCGCACGGCTAAGTGCTCGGCGATGAGTCCGCCGCCATTAGCCGGATACTCCACCGGCATATCCCATCCGCCAAAATCCACCATGCGGGCTTTCAGTTCGCGATGCTTGGCATTCAGGGCAGTCTTTTTCAGTGCTGGAGCGGCAGCGGCAGGTGTAGTCATTGGTCAGAAAATCCTTTCTTCTCCACGATAGGGAGCCAAGCCTAGCAGGGTCAATCTCCGCACGCTCCAAATATCAGCGAGTAGGATGGAAGAGACATAAACCGGGAGCCTGAACGCAATGAACCTTTTTCGCGGCATTCTTCTCATCGCCGCCGGTATTTTCGTTATCTACCGCGGCTGGATCATCCACACCCACCAGGCAGCGTGGCCTTTTTACGGTCTCGGCGCTATCGCCATCGGTCTTGGCATCTGGCGTCTCTTTCGCAAACCGTCCAAGCCGCTTGTATAGCTTGGAGCGTCGATTCCGCTGGGCCTGAGGCAACTTCTCTCGAAATCCTGCGCTCTAAACCAGTATGCAGGCCGTTGCGCCGCATAAAGCTGTTTAGTCAAGGATAGAGACATGCCCTCCCCCACATGCCTCGCCACGCTGGCCACTAGCCTGCATGGCCACGAGTCAAGTTTCTTCATCTTTATGACTATTCTCGCAGTCGGCTTCCTGGTTCTCTTTGCCCGTGAGCCACGCTCGTATGCGCGAGTCCGTGCGCCGCAGGTTACTTCCGCCGCGCCCGCCAGAAAGAACTTGCGCTGAGATAAACAAACGCCGCCATCAGCACAACGGCAGCTACGAACTTTGCGTGGTCTGGTCCGATGACATAGCTTGCTCGCAGCCGCCAGGCCATCTGCCCAAAAACCAGCACAAAGAGCAGAAAAAAGACGCCGGCAACTTCCAGAAAGACAATTCCGCCAACGCGCCCAAATGGCCGCAAGAATCCGCCCATTCCGCGTGCTACGCTTCCCCCGGCTCGCTGCACATTTTGGACAGGTTGCGGGGCAGACGTAGAAGTAGCGGCCGGCCGCGGTGTGGGAACAGCAGTGGGCTGTGCCGGGCTGGCAAGTTTTTCCCCTGCCATGCGCCCCGCTACGCGAAGTCCCGTGCCTAAAACCCGTCCTACCGTCTGCGGCTTCATCTCAACTTCAATCGTATCAGCCATTGCACGCACGGCGCCCCTTGCCTGATGAGGAGCAAGCCATGCTTTCAGCGCGGTTGAAGCAGCACGCAATGCAAGATTTTGCTGCCCAGTTTTCCAGAACTATATGTTGCTTCCAGTTGCTCTCCCGGCCCGGTCGAATTAAGGTAGAGAAATCCTACGCCGCTAGCCGGGCATCTTTAAATTCCGGCCGCCGCCCCCCGGAGGTACCCTTTGACTTCTCGTCTGCGTGAACTGATTCAACAACTGGGGGAGGCAATCCACGAATCGGTGATTGAAAGCGAACAGATCGCCGGCGTGGTGCAGGACATCCGAAAACAAGGCTTCGACGTGCTGCTGATGCTGGAGGCTACGATTGGCCTCAACGAAGTCACCGCAGGCGACGACGAAGACACCATTGAAGGCGAGGACAGCTCCGCCTTCACTAAGAATGACCGCGACTGGCTCCGCCGCCTCCGTATCAGCGTGGAAGGCGAAGATGAGGAAGATACCATCACGGGCGAGTAAACCTTTGCGCAAATCAAAAGGGCGCGGCTTTGGCCGCGCCCTTTTTCGTACCTGAATTACAGCTAGTTCTTCAGTGCTACGCGGATATGCAGTTCCTTCAACTGCGCATCTGTTACCGAGGTAGGAGCTTCGGCCATCAGGTCCAGCGCCTTCGCTGTTTTCGGGAAGGCGATGACCTCACGTAGGCTTGGCGCTCCAGCCAGAAGCATCACGATACGGTCGAGTCCTAGAGCAATGCCGCCGTGCGGGGGCGTGCCGTATTCAAGAGCGTCCGTAAAGAAGCCGAAGCGGGCCTTGGCCTCTTCTTCGCCGATGCCGAGCGACTGGAAGATGACCTGCTGCACATCCTTGCGGTGGATACGGATGGAGCCTGAGCCAAGTTCGAGGCCGTTCATTGCGAGGTCGTAGCAGTTGGCGCGGACGCTGGCGGGGTCTTTCACCAGGTTGTCCATGTCCTGCTCGTGCGGTGCCGTGAACGGATGGTGTGCGGGAACCCATTTGGCAGATGCCACTTCGTACTCGAACATCGGGAAATCGACAATCCAGATGGGATGGAAAGCTTTGGAGCCGTCAATGAGCTTGCCACTCTTGGGGTCCGCAGTAGCAACCACTTGTTCCGTCACTTCAAAGGCTTTGTGGCGGTCGGCGTACTTCTTTGCGAGTTCTGAACGGAAGTTGCCAGCGGCAGCGTAGACGTTGATTTCGCGCTCAGAGAGGCGGCCCTCAAACTTCGTGTCGCTGGCCTTGATGTGATGTGCGGGGTCGCCGGCGACGATGATGACGAAGTCGGCTTCAGACGCGCTTGCAAGCTCGCGCACCTTTGCCGCTGACTCCGGGAAGCCCTTTGCGAGACGTTTGAAGTCGTCGATGAACTTTGCGCCCTTCTTAATGTCGAAGAGCGGGTGGTTGTCTTCGCGCTCCTTGCGGCTTAGCTCGCCAACGTTGGGGATGCGGAAGGCGACGACGGGCAGCGCCGGGTCGATGTTGAGCGTGGCAAGCTGCTCATCCGTGAATGCTGGGCGTACATCAATAAGTCCGGGCAAGCGCTGGTCAGGCTTGTCGGAGCCAAACTGCTTCATCGACTCGTCGTAGGTAATCTTCGGGAACGGCGTGGGCAGATCGACGCCTGCCGCTGCGAAGGCTGCCTTGAGGAACTGCTCGACGACGGCGAAGACGTGCTCCTGGCGCGGAAAGCTCATTTCGAGATCGACCTGTGTGAACTCAAGCTGGCGATCGGCGCGGAGGTCCTCATCGCGGAAGCAGCGGGCGATCTGGAAGTAGCGGTCGAAGCCGGAGATCATCAAAATCTGCTTGAAGATCTGTGGCGACTGCGGCAGCGCATAAAACTGTCCCGGATTGACGCGGCTGGGAACGAGAAAATCGCGCGCACCTTCCGGCGTGGACTTGTTCAGAATAGGTGTTTCGATTTCAAGAAAGCCCTGCCTGCTCAGGCTCTCGCGGATGGCGAGCGTAATCTCATGGCGCAGCCAGAAGTTGCGCTGCATCTCTGCACGGCGCAGGTCAATGTAGCGATACTTGAGGCGTGTTTCCTCGTTCGCAATCGCCTCTTCTGACGGAGAAAACGGGGCGAGGCGCGTGTCGTTCAGCACGCGTAACTCGGTGGCCTCGATTTCAATCTCGCCGGTTTCCATCTTGGGGTTGATGGCGTCTTTATCGCGCAGGCGCACTTTGCCAACGGCCGCAACTACGTATTCAGGTCGGACAGCTTCGCCTTTTTTGTGGCCTTCCGGCGTGAGGTCGTGGTCAAGCACTACCTGAACGATGCCCGAGCGATCGCGCAGGTCGAGAAAGATGAGGTTGCCGTGGTCGCGGCGGCGGTTTACCCAGCCCATTACGACCACTTGTTTGCCAGCATCAGCAGCGCGCAGTTCCCCGCAGCGATGCGTCCGTTCGAGATTGCCTAAAAAGTCGAGAGACATAACTGTATTCATTGTAGTGGAACAGCAGAGCAGCGCAGGACTCACCATTCGACAGCGGCGAGATCGCTGAATCGATGAGCTGAAAGCTCCCACTCAATTGATGGCAGAGTCACTGGCGGAATAGGGGATGATTTCCGGTGCAAGGATCAGCAGGATGCTGAACGTCCAGAGATAATGTCCAATCATCGGTGTAGATTTGCCGTTGCTCTGCGGCGAACCGGGAAACTCCAAAAAGCACCATGCACATGTAAGGCCAGCCAGAATCGCAACAGCTAAGACTCTACGCGTGATGACGACGGAACTGGTCTTGTCAGCTCGATTAAGGAAGACGAAGAGATACACCAGAACCATTGGGACGACAAGCCCAGCTCCAAACAATTCCAAGTATCGGAACCATTGGGAAAATGACGTTAAGGAACTGCCCTGTCCATGGGTGATTCCGATTTTATCCAACAGCATTCTCAGTGGCACTTCAAGAGAGGCCAGCGCGCATTGCCATCCCAGCAGGGGCTTCGTTCCCAACCCGCCATCCTTTTCTCCCACTGCCGGCAAAAAGAAAGAGATGCCAAAAAGAAGGATGCCAAACCCGCGAATGATCCTGAAAATCATGTGGCCACTATATGTCTGAATGGTCTGGGGGACAAGATTTCAAGATTGATTTGGCTTCCGCAGATAATCCACGAGTTCCGCACGCGGAACCTTCGTCTGTGTGCCGGTGGCGAAGTCCTTGACCGTCAGGATACCGGATGCGAGTTCGTCTTCGCCCATAATGATGATGAGACGGGCTGCTTTATCGGCTGCTTCAAAGCTCTTTTTGAGGCGGAAGCTGCCGTCACCCAGCTCAACGCTGAGACCGTCGCGGCGCAGTTCACGAGCCAAGGCCAGCGCGGCAGCGTTTACGGTTTCGCCGAGCGGGGCGATGTAGGCGTCGATCTTTTCGACCGCTGCTGTTTCCTGAGCCTGAAGCGTGAGCACCAGCCGGTCTTCGCCTATTGCGAAGCCGATGCCGGGAGCCTTGGGTCCGCCGATGGCTTCGCTCAGGCCGTCGTAACGGCCACCGCCGAGGAGAGCATTCTGCGCACCCAGCCCGCCATGCGTGAACTCGAAGGTGGTGCGGGTGTAGTAGTCGAGGCCGCGCACGAGGCGGTGATTGCGAACGTAGGACACGCCTGCGGCGTCGAGCGCTGCGGTGACTGCGGCGAAGTGCTGTTTGGATCCTTCATCAAGCGAGTCAGCGATTTTGGGAAGCGCTTCGATGTATGGCTGGTCTTCCGGGACTTTGCAGTCGAGGACGCGCAGCGGGTTGGTTACGGCGCGGCGCTGACAATCTACGCACATCTTTGGCGCTACGTCAGCGAGGGCAGCTTTCAACACTTCGTTATAGCGGGCGCGGTCCGCGGAAGAGCCTACGGAGTTGATATTGAGCGTCCAGCCGGTGATGCCTAGCTCGTCGAGCAAGGTGGCCAGCATTTCGAGGACTTCGGCGTCGCGGAGCGGGCTTTCACTGCCTGCGGATGCGGGGCCGATGACTTCGGCGCCGATCTGCGAGAACTGGCGGTAGCGGCCTTTTTGCGGGCGCTCGCGGCGGAACTGCGGGCCAATGTAGTAGAGCTTTTGAAGCTGGCCGGTTTCTCCGAGCTTGTGTTCGATGTAAGCGCGAACTACGCCTGCGGTGTTTTCGGGGCGCAGGGTGAGGGATTGCGACTTTTCGCTGGCGGCGCGGGCGCGATCCTCCCACGTGTACATCTCTTTCGAGACGATGTCCGTCTCCTCGCCTACGCCGCGGGCGAAGAGGGCCGTGTCCTCGAAGACCGGCGTGCGGATTTCGCCGAAGTTATAGCGGGCAAAGACGGCGCGGGCCGTTGCTTCAATGCGGTTCCAAAGCGCGGTCTCAGGGGGAAGTAAATCCCGCGTTCCGCGCACTGCTTTCAATGTGCTCATACCTTCTTTAGTCTAAATGCCTTTCTGCCGTAGCTATATCAAGCGCGGGCAAGCTTTAAGAGAATGCGAATCCTGCATCCCCTTTGCTCCCATAACCATCCAAGCAGCCATGGAATACCGTCTTCTTGGAGGCTCTGGCCTCAAAGTTTCTGCTCTGAGTTTTGGCGCGGCCACGTTTGGCGGCACCAACGAGTTCTTCAGCCAGTGGGGCAACACGGATGTTGCCGGGGCTACGAAGATCGTGGATATTTGCCTGGAAGCTGGGATCAACCTCTTTGATACGGCGAATGGGTATTCGGAGGGTGCTTCGGAGTCCATTCTTGGCAAGGCTCTCGAAGGGCGGCGCGATAAGGTTCTTATTTCTACCAAGGCCTTCTTCCCGACCGGCGGCGGGCCGAATGACGGTGGCTCTTCGCGCTACCATTTGCGGCGGGCGTTGGAAGATTCGCTGCGGCGGCTTGGTACCGACTACATCGACATTTATCACCTGCATGGGTTTGACGCGCTGACTCCGATTGAAGAGGCACAGCAGACGCTGAACGACTTTGTGCGCGAGGGCAAGGTTCGGTATACGGCGGCATCGAACTTCTCGGGATGGGCGCTGATGAAGTCGCTGGCTACGGCGGACCGTTATGGATGGACGCGGTTCTCGGCGCACCAGGTTTACTACTCGCTGGTGGGACGCGACTACGAGTGGGAACTGATGCCGCTTGGGACCGAGGAAAAGGTTGGCGCGCTGGTTTGGAGCCCGCTTGGATGGGGACGCTTGACGGGCAAGATTCGCCGCGATGCTCCGCTGCCGGAGGTGAGCCGCATGCACAAGGGCAAGACGGGCGGGCCGGTGATTGAGGACGAGTATCTGTACAAGGTTGTGGATGCGCTGGATGCCGTGGCCGCGGAGACGGGCAAGACGGTTCCGCAGGTGGCGCTGAACTGGCTGCTGCAGCGGCCTACGATCAGCTCGGTGATTGTGGGTGCTCGTACCGAGGAGCAATTGAAGCAGAACCTCGGGGCTGTGGGGTGGAATCTGACGGCGGAGCAGGTGGCGAAGCTGGATGAGGCGAGTGCGATTCAGCCGGCTTATCCCTACTGGCACCAGAGGAACTGGACGGAGCGGAATCCGCTGCCAGCGTAATTTTCGTACGTGTGAGATGCGCACAGTGTCCCCGTTTTCGGAGCCATTTGTTTTGTTTGGGTTGCGGTGGATTGCACAGTCCCTGTGCAGAATCTTTATTTGTGAATTGTGGAACTGTGGGGAAGGCAGGTTACAGGTTTCATGTGTCAGGTTACAGAGGGTTGTGCCTGCCTTTGAGTGCATTGGGATCTCCTTTCTTTCGTATTGGCTAGTTAGTGGATAAAAACAGAACGGCCCGATTCCTTGGGAATCGGGCCGTTTTTCTGCTTTATTTCTGCTTATTTTTAGTTTGGCATAAAGCACCATAATTGAGCGCAAACTGTTTGAGGGTTTTTGCTTAATGGAATCAATGAGTTAAAAAATATTTTCGCTCGCAGAGCTTGACAAGAGATTTCCACAGAGAGCAAGGGGCAAGGGGTTTTAGATACTCGGCAAAAACATAAAAGATGGAAAGGCCGTAAAGGGCAAAAAGAGATACAAGGCAACCGCAGATCCTTCACTCCGCCTACGCCACGAACGATAATGCCGTTCGCGGGGCCCCAATGCGCTTCGTTCAGGATGACAACGTTATTTTTGTGGGTGCACGAAAAACGGAAGGGCTGGCGGTATGGGTATCCCCGGTCCCCAAATGAAGGGACATGGGGTACCCGATCTTTCTACACGAAGAAAAGCTTGTCCTTCTATATACTTGGAAAATCATGCATTGCAGGCAACTTGTCCCCTGGCACACGGGAAGAGTTGGAAATAGTGTGCGCACTATAAGATAAAGATAGCTTCATGACTTGTGGCGGTATTTCGCAAAAACTTGCGCTCACAACCCAAGGAATATTTTTATGAATAGCGATTCTACTTCCGATATTGTCCCTGCTGTGCTCCTCGCCTCGGCCTCTTCTTCCCGTAGCAAGGGAAGAGTCAAAGAGCTGGACGGTATCCGGGCATTTGCAATTCTGGTAGTTTTAGGGTGCCATTACCAGGGATTTGCACCCCTCTTCGGTGGGCTTCCTGAGTTCGGCTGGATTGGAGTGGATATTTTTTTCGTGCTCTCCGGTTATCTGATTACGACGATCCTGCTGAGCCTGCGCAATCGTCCGCATCCCTACAAAACCTTCTATTCCCGGCGTGCAATCCGCATACTTCCGCCTTACGGCATCTGTAGCATCCTGGTAATTCTTTTCGCCGTAATTGCCGGCCAATACATCGTTCTCTCTCCTTCTTACCTGCTGAAACAGGTTTTCTTCCTGCAGGCGTTTTATCACGAGCGATTTCTTTTGAGCTGGCTCCTGCATCCGCTCCATCAACTCGCTAACATGCCGAGCCTTCTGGCCATGGCGCAACATCTGCCTCCGGCCACGCCCGGGCTAGTTCCCACGGCGATCAGACAGAGCGGTGTTTATTGGTCTCTGTCTATTGAAGAATACTTCTACCTTGTATGGGCGCCTGTTGTGCTGATGCTGCCACGCAAGGGCATCACCCTGATCGGAATCGGGGTATGCGCCATTGAAATCCTCCTGCGCTGGTCCGTTGGCTCCATGGGGGCCTATTTCAGCATGATGTTTCGCTTCGATGCCCTGCTGTACGGCGCCTTTCTCGCTCTCTTTCTTGAGCAGGAGCGGTTCAAGCCTGCCAACATGCTGCGGATATTACAAGGGATCCTGGTGGCAAGCTGCCTCGGGCTTTGTGCCATATTGATAACCATTGCGCCAATCCTTGGAAAAGAAATCCGGCAATCTCCGTTATTCCTCTCCATGGGGCTGCCTCTGCTTTCTCTTGCAACCGCGGCCATTCTCGGCATGTTGGTTTTACGGCAAAACTCGAATTGGTGGTTTGCTCGATTCTGGCGTCTTGGATTCGTTCAGCTCATCGGCACTGTAAGCTACACCATGTATTTATGCCACTTGCTTGTGGCTACTGGCATACACCAGGTTCTGAGCGTGTTCCATTTCAACCCCTCTCCTGTGTCTCTGTTCTTTGAGGCATTACTGGATGTAGCTGTCACCACCTTTATGGCACTGCTTTCCTGGCACTATATTGAAAAACCACTGCTGCGCTGGAAAGACCGGCGATTCCCTGGTCCGGCTGTCGAGGAACCGGCGCTTAACTAAGTCAACAAAAACAGGTCGCAAGGAACACATGGCTCGCGAGGCTTGCCTCAAAAGCCGATAGCTAACTTCCTTGCGACCAAATTTCTCTCAAAATCCTCTAAAATAGACAGGATGGCTACCAGGAAACGGGATACGGTACGGGGTAAGGCGATTCGGGCGGCGCGGAAGGCGCGCGAGTACGCGATGGTTGCGCGGGCGCTGGCTTCGACGGACCACCCGGTTCTCGCGCAGATTGTTCCGGCGCGGTTTTGTAATCTTTCGTGCACCTATTGCAATGAGTTCGACAAGGTTTCTCCGCCGGTGTATACGGACGAGATGTTGCGGCGCATCGACCATCTGGGACGGCTGGGTACGGCGATGGTGGGGATTTCCGGCGGCGAGCCGCTGACGCATCCTGACCTGGACCTGATTATTGCGCGGATTCGCAAGCATGGCGCGATTGCCGGGATGATTACCAACGGCTATCTGCTGAATGTGGAACGCATTGAGCGGCTGAACCGGGCCGGGCTGGACCATATGCAGATTTCTATCGACAACATCAATCCGGATGACGTGTCGAAGAAGTCGCTGAAGGTGCTGGATAAGAAGCTGCAGATGCTGGCGGACCATGCGGAGTTTCATGTGAATATCAACTCCGTGGTGGGCGGCGGGTTCAAGGATCCGCAGGATGCGCTGACGATTTCCAAGCGCGCGCTGGAGCTGGGGTTTGAATCGACTATCGGGATTATTCATGACGGCGATGGGCAGTTGAAGCCGCTGAATCCTGCGGAGTCCGAGGTCTACTTTGCGATGCAGAACCGCAAGAAGACCAACTACGCGCAGTTTGACAAGTTTCAGGAAGCGATTGCGAAGGGCGAGACGAACGACTGGCGTTGCAGGGCGGGGTCGCGATATCTCTACGTTTGCGAGGACGGGCTGGTGCATTACTGCTCGCAGCAACGCGGATTTCCGGGCGTGCCACTGGCGAACTACACTCGCGAGGATGTGAAGCGGGAGTTTTTGACGGCGAAAAGCTGCTCGCCGAATTGCACGATTGGGTGCGTGCACCGCATTAGCCATATTGACCACTGGCGGGCTCCGCAGACGAGCGAGATTTCACCGGGGCATGGCGGGTTGGTGCAGATTTCTTAGGGGCAGGGTTTAGGGATTAGAGTTTTAGGGATTAGAAAGACGACCGGCGCATCTCTTGCGAGATGCGCCGGTTTGATTTGGTGCTGATTAGACCGGCTTACTTCTTGCGGACCGCGGCCTTTGCCGGCGCTGCGCCTTTGGTGTCTTCGATGGCCTGGTCGATGAGTTGATAGAGCTTGGAACGGTCTACAACTTCGACGAAGGGTGCGCCCTTGGAGTTAGCGGTGACTACCCAGATTGTGGGCGTGTGCTCGATGCCGACGCGCTGGCCGAGGGCGTAGTCTGCCTTGACGGCCGCGGCGTATTTGCCCTGCGGGTCGATGGCGAAGGGGTAGGCGATGCCGTGCTCCTTGGCGAACTGCTGGGTAAAGGCGGTCATTTTGCCGGGGTCTTCGCCGAAGCTGGGCTGGTTGGCGAAGATGGCGTCGCGATAGGCGTCGCCGACCTTTTTGCCGGCCTTGTCATCGAACCAGCGGGCGTTGACGGCTGCCTGGAAGCTCCAGGGGTGGAAGGGCAGCGGGAAGTCGTGGCGAATCCAGGGGATGTCGTACTTGGCGGCGGCGTCTTTGAGCACGGGGTTGGCGCGGGCGCAGTCGGGGCACTCCATGTCTTCAAACTCGACGATGGCTACGCGGGCTCCGGCGGGGGGCTTGAGGGCCGAGGCGTCATGGACCTGCGTTGTTTGTGGAGCGGCAAACTGTGCGTGCGCGGAAGGGGCGGCTGCAAGAGCGGCGGCGAAGGCAAAAGCGCCTACCAGGCGCATCATCATGTGCTGAGAAGAGGCAGTGCTACGAACCATGTGATTGGACGGCTCCCTTTCATGATTGTAGCGAATGAGAAGCAGGGGACAGGGTGTGGGGTATCGGGTATAGGAAACGCATTTACCGCTGGGAGGGGTCGTTTTCACGGTCGCGTTTGCGCTCGGCCATCCAGCGGCGCCATTTGTAGTCGGCGAAGATGCTGGCGGTGAGAACAAGAACTGCAACGATGGCGAGTGCAATCTTCATGCAATCGAAGGGTAGCATTTACCCCCGATGCGTTACCCTCATAGCAGTACCCGTTCCGGACCCTCATTGTGCGCATTGTCCTCTCGAATATAGGCACGCTTGGCGATATCCATCCCCTTATCGCTGTCGCTCTTGAGTTGAAGCGGCGCGGCCACACGCCGGTAATGGCGCTGCCTGATGTTTACAGGCCGAAGGTGGAACCGCTGGGGCTGGAGTTTCGTGCGATACGGCCGGATATTGACCCTAGCGACACGCGGCTGATCGCGATGATTTATGACGTGAACAAGGGGACGGAGACGGGGCTGCGGGAGTTTCTGTTTCCGTCGCTTCGGGATACGTATGCCGACCTGCTGGATGCGGCGACGAAGCCGGAGCGCGCGGACCTGCTGTTGCTGGGCGAGCTGAATTATGCGGGGCCGCTGGTGGCGGAAGTGACGGGGATTCCGTGGGCGAGCTATGTGCTGGCTCCGCTGTCGTTTTTCTCGGCGTTTGACCCGCCGGTGCTGCCGATGTATCCGCGGCTGGCGCGGGCGGACAAGACGGTTCCGGGGATGGGGCGGGCGATTAAGCGGCTGGCGCGGCTGGTGAGCCGGAAGTGGCCGCAGCCTATCTATGATTTGCGGCGCGAGCTGGGACTGGAGCGCGGGGCGAATCCGCTGTTTGACGCGAAGCACTCGCCGGAGCTGGTGCTGGCGCTGTTTTCCAAGCTGCTGGGGCAGGGGCAGAAGGACTGGCCGGTGAATGTGCTGACTACGGGCTTCTGCTTTTACGACGCGGAGAACGGGAATGCTGCGCTGCCGCCTCATTTGGCCAAGTTTCTGGCTGAGGGGCCGAAGCCGATTGTGTTTACGCTTGGTTCGGCGGCGGTGCTGGCGGCGGGCAAGTTTTATGAGCACTCGGCGCGGGCTGCGATGAAGCTGGGGCAGCGGGCGGTGCTGCTGATTGGTAGCGATCCTCGGAATAAGCCGCGGCATCCGCTGCCGGATTCGATTTGCGTGGCGGAGTATGCGCCTTACTCGGCGGTTTTTCCGCATGCTTCACTGATTGTGCACCAGGGCGGGGTAGGGACGACGGCGCAGTGCCTGAAGGCGGGCGTGCCGCAACTCATCATGCCGTACTCGCATGACCAGCCGGATAATGCGCGGCGGATGCGGCGGCTGAAGGTGGCGCGGGTGATTCAGCGGAAGGACTATACGCCGATCCGCGTGGCGCGGAAGATTCGCGTGCTGCTGGAGAAGCCGGTGTATGCGCGGAGGGCGGCGAGTATTCCGCCACGGCTGGCGCATGAGAATGGGGTTAAGGCGGCTTGTGATGCGTTGGAGGGGCTGGCGCGGCGCGCGGGAACTTTGTGAGCGGGAGGGGCTGCGTCCCCGGTTGGCGGGGTGCTATGATTTGCTTTCCCCGACAAACCTGGTTTCGATGGAGTGAGTTGCCTTGAGCGCACTGAAGTCCTTTGCCGTGTTCGGCGAGCCTATTGAGATTCTTGTTTCCAGCGAAGCAACGGGTGGCCGGTCGACCACGCTGATTCAGACCTCGCCGCCGGGAGGTGGGCCGCCTCCCCATGTGCATGCGAATGAGGATGAGACTTTTTACGTGCTCGAAGGGGAGTACGAGTACCTGGCGGATGGGAAGTGGCTTCCCTTTCCGAAGGGGCAGGCGGTTCACTCGCAGCGCGGGTCGGTGCATACGTTTCGGAACGCTGGCGAGAAGGACGGCAGGGTGCTGGTGTTTGTTACGCCGGGTGGGTTTGAGAAGTATCTTGAGGCGGTTTCTGTGTTCTCCGTGCCGGGGGAGATGGCGGAGGTGCTTGCTGTTTCTGAGCGGTATGGGATTTCGTTTGTGCGGTGATTGCTGTGCCGGTTGTTCCAATTTAGAGGTCGTTATGCAAAAGCTGTTCTTGGGTGTTTTTGTTGCTTTGTGTGCTCATCTTGCCCATTCTCAATCTGAACCGGCCCACCCACACCCTGAGCCAATCGTCGTAGTCGATAATATTGCGATTGTCCATGAGCATAAGGGATGGCGTGTGATTGAAGTATTGCCGCCGTCCTACTCCTCCAATCTGTTTGTCCATTTCAACCTGCTCAAGGGCGACCTGATTGTGCGCATTGACGGTAAGAACGCCGCTGAGACCGGGCCGATGCAAATGGCAAGCCTTTTCAACCAAGGAGACCGTCGCAGAATCGATCTATTTATAGAGCGCGGGGTCCTCCGCATGGGAATTGCGCTCCGTGATATTCGGCCACAGGATACCGACCCGGTTGGCGCCACCCCTTTCAAGATGGTGGCAACCGGTTTTAGCGCACCTGATGCAGAGTTTAAGGATATAAATGGTCAGCCTGTGACCCTCGAACAATTCAAAGGCAAGTGGCTGCTCATTAACTTTATGGCCACTTGGTGCGAGCCGTGCATAGGAACGCTGCCAAACGTGTTACGCACCACCGATCATAATCAACTGAGCCTGCTGACGGTTGCGCTCAATGACAAGGTGGAAGCGGTGCGACATATGCAGCAGAATTACAAGATCGATTCGCCTATAGCAACGATGTATAGCGTGTCGAATTTTCCGATAGAAGTTGGCATTACGATGCCGGTTGAATTTGGCGTTAAGACCAGTCGTTCGACTGAACAAATTCCCGCACTCGTACTCATTCGCCCTGGCGGTGAAATAGCACTGATAAGTATAGGAGGGTTAGATGCGGACCATATCGAAAAAACAATTCAGTGTGTGATGACTTGCAAGGCTGATGAAATTTTGAGCTTGAAGAAATAGTGCGTCATTCTGTGGCGGATGTGTCGCGAGTTATCTTGCGACGGATATTTGTTGTTGTGACGAGACGCCACAGGTCTAGGCAGTGCTCGGCGAATCGATTCGGTGCCAACCAGCAGTAAAAGTATCCCTCAGGTGCTGAAGCCCAGTGCTTTTGGTTGGTCTTTATTTGGCACGACTGAAGTCGTGCCCCTTCAAAGCAGTGTTGCTACGGTGTGAAGGGGCTTTGATTGCCGGGGATAAATCCCCGGCCTACCTGTTGCCCTGATATTTCTTGCGGATGCTGGCGGTATGAGTGCCTGTCATTACGGGTGGCAACTGGGGTCTGTGCTGCCGGGGCCGCAGAGTGGGGAGTATGAGCGGACGGCTCTTTGCAACTGCTTGTACTTCAAGGCTTCCATTTGCTGCTGCTGATTGGCGTTTCTTGCGGATGTGCCGTTTTGATGCTGCCGGTAAGAGGTGAGGGCGACGAAGGACATTACCTCTGCGAGAAGAACCTGCTGCTCTACAGGGTCTTTGGGGGCTGTGATTTTTGCGTGGTAATCCTGCACGAAGGCTGCCAGTTGCTGGGAGTTCTTGTTTGCGAAATATCCGGCGAGGTAGGGCAGGTCACGCTCGATGTTTGCCAGTCCGAGGCGAAAGCCCTGGTCGATTCCTGCGTAATCCCGCGGGAGTGCGATGCGCATCTGGCGTACAAAATCGGGGCCGGGAGGCTGCACGTGGAAGAGCGATGCGCCGTAGACATTGGCCTGCTGGAGTGCGTGCAGGTTCTGCTCCGTCAGTATGGGAGCGGCGGGGGCTGTGGCGGTTGCTCCATTGGCCTGCTGAGCGTGCGCTACACATGAGCCGAGGGCCGGGCTCATGGATATGAGCAGGATTGCAGGCCACATCCGGCTGGCTGGAAGGCGATGAATACAGCGCATTTTCAGGGATTGCATGCTGTTCCTCCGCGAACGGGTGCCAGTATAGTGCGGCTGTATTACAACGGGAAGAATCGCTTTCGGGCAGGTTTTCTGCGGGGTGATTGGTGCGGCTAACCTCTGTCGTTTCCGCTTGCTGGGACGGTTTAGCCGTCTGCCATGAACGCAGTGGCGTGTTGCAAATCACTTTCAAAACATATTGACAGGGCGCGAAATTGGGTGAAAGATTCCGGCGGGCTCCCGGGTGCGCTTTGTGCGCTTCCGTGTTTTTTTGCCCACGGGTGGGCCCCTTGACGAGCAGGGCGCACAGCTCCCGAAGCCGCCAGGCGGGCCAGAAGGCTCGAATTGGGCCAAGGGAGGACACTATGAATAAGCTCTTCCGGGTATGTGCATTGGCGGTGCTGGTCTTTGGTGCGGCGGTGCTTTGGATTGCGGGTTGCAGGATGAAGCCGAAGCTGACCAGCGAGCAGGCTTTGGCATTGATTCAGGCGCAGTTGGACCAGCAGGCGCCTGTCAGCGCGGTCATTATGGTGAACGATACAGGGATGCAGGAGGGCGTGACGGCGAAGTACTGGGACCGCTCGAAGGCGTATCCGAACAAGTATTGGGCTGACTTTAAGCTGACGGCTGCTGGCAAGAAGGTGGTTCTGCTGGATGGCGGTGGAGATACGATTCCGTGGCATCCGGAGAGCCCGGCGGATGCGAGCTACCAGATTACGCTGAGCCCGGTGGTGGCGAATCATCTGAAGGCGGAGAATGCGGCGGACCCGCAGAGCGGCGTGGGAGGGACAGAGACCGTTTTGTTTGACGAGGTGACGAGCCTGAAGGGCGTGCCGGAGCCCGTGCAGCAGATGGCGCGGGAAACGCATACCAAGGTGGCGGCGCAGCATACGGCTACGTTTGCGCTGAGCAATGGGGCTTGGACGCTGCAGTCGATCGATTAGGACTGGTGGTATTGCTATTCCCGGTCTCAAAATCGGGACCGGTGGCACCCGGCAAGAACGGGGCATGCACACTACTTGGCGGGGTAGGACTTGGCGGCGGAGGTGCGCGTGTTTGTCACGGTGAAGCTGCCGTCGCGGGCGGCTTCTACCTTGAAGTATGCGCCGTCTGTGGGTGCGCCTTTGGGGTTGGCGATGAGCGCGTCGGGGCTGTTGTGCGCGGCGTCGGAGTCCTCGGCGGTGTGCAGCATGTAGAGGTCTTCAATGCCGGGGCTGTCGTGGATTGTTTGCCACGCGAGCGGCTTGCCGGCCTTGTGGGCGCCGTTGGGCATGATGGCTACGCGCGGGGTGATGGCCTGTACAAAGGCTGCGGTGTTGGACCAATCCATTCCGTGATGGGTGACGAGGAAGAGGTCTACCGTGCCGATGAGGTTTATGGGGCAGACGAGCGGGACTTCCTTGGCCTTGGTGAGGTCGCCCATGTCAAGAAAACGGAATTTGCCGTAGCGGATGAGGACTCCGATGGAGCGCGCATTTTCCGTTGCGTCGGTTTCCCACTTGGGCTCACCGGCGCAGGCGGAGTTGACTTCCGGCTTGACGCCGGGGACGGAGGCGATGTGTTCGCCGTCTGCGGTGAGGATGAGTGCATCGATGCCGGGGATGGTGAGGGTGTCGCCGGGTTTTACGGTGCGGCGGGCGTGGCCCTTGATGGCTTCGAGATAGGCCGCGTAATCGTGGCGGGTGATGTCGGAGTCTTCGCGGTTTTCGCCGTGGTCGATGAATTCGCCAACTTCGACTTGTTTGACCAGATTTGGCACGCCGCCTACATGGTCGGTGTGGAAATGGGTGATGAGGACGTGGCCGATTTTGGTGATGTGGGCGTCCTGCATGGCGTCCTGGATGCGCTTGGGGTCACGGGCGTCGTTGCCGGGCCAGCCGGTGTCTATCAGGAGGCTTCCGCCTTCGGGTGTGACAAGCAGGGTGGCCTGGCCGCCTTCAACATCAAGGGAGTAGATGAGGAGCTTGCCGGGGTGTTGGGACTGGGCGGCGATGGGGAGGAGCGCGGCTAGAAAGAGAGCTGCTGCAAGGCGAAGTTTCATGGCGGGGTAAGTTTAGCGCATCGGTGGTCGGGGTGTGGTGATGCGCAGGTTTTTAACCGACGCTGAGGTAGAGGAACCTTGCGAGGAAGAGGACGGCGAGGATGTAGAGAAGCCAGTCCTGGCGGCGGATGTTGCCGGTGACGATGTGCAGCACTGCCCAGGCGATGATGCCGAAGCCGAGGCCGTTGGCGATGGAGTAGGTCAGCGGGATGAAGATGAGCGTCAGGAATGCCGGGATGGCTACCAGCGGGTCGAGCCAGTTGATTTCCGTGATGGTGGCCAGCATGAGCGAGCCTACGAGGATGAGCGCCGGTGCGGTGGCCGCCTGCGGGACGATGCCGATGTAGGGAGAGAAGCCGATGGCTCCGAGAAACAGAATGCCGGTGACGATGGCGGTGATGCCGGTGCGGCCACCAGCGGCGACTCCGGCAGTGGATTCCACATAGCTGGTGACGGTGGACGTGCCGGTGAAGGAGCCGAAGACGGTTGCCGTGGCGTCGGCGAAGAGGATGCGGTTGAGGCGGGGGATGGAGTGGTCGGCGGCGATGAGGCCGGCGCGCTTGGTGACGGCTACGAGGGTGCCGAGGTTATCGAAGAGATCGACAAAGAAGAAGACGAAGATGATTTCCAGCAGGCCCTTGCCGAGTGCGGCTTTGATGTCGAGTTTGAAGGCGGTTTGGGTGAGGGCGGCGATGTTGAAGGGCGTGCGGGTCCAGTGGGTGTAGCCGAGGAACCACGAGAGCGCGGTGACGACGAGGACACCGATGAGAATGGAGCCGCGGATGTGCTTGATTTCGAGGGCCACCATGACGATGAGGCCGAGGAGGGTGAGCCACGCGGTGGGGTTTTTAATGTCGCCGAGGCCGACGAGGGTGTTGGGGTCTTTGACGACGAGGCCCGCGTGCTGCAGGCCGATGAAGGCGATAAAGAGGCCGATTCCGCTGGCGACGGCGGCGTAAAGCTCGTGGGGAATGGCCTTGAGAATCATCTGGCGGATGCCTGCGCCGGTGAGGGCGAGGAAGATGACGCCGGAGAGGAAGACTGCGCCGAGGGCCGTTTGCCATGGGATGTGCATTTTGAGGCAGACGGTGTAGGTGAAGTAGGCGTTAAGTCCCATGCCGGGGGCCAGCGCGATGGGATAGCGGGCGATGATGCCCATGAGGATGGACCCGAAGGCTGCGGAGAGGCAGGTTGCCGCAGTTACGGCGGGGAGCGGAAGGCCTGCGTCGGCGAGGATGGCCGGGTTGACGAGCACGATGTAGGCCATCGTGAGGAACGTTGTGACGCCCGCGAGGATTTCGGTGCGCCAGTTGGTTCCGAGATGCTGGAATTCAAAGTAGCCTTCGAGGCGTTTGAGCATAAGCAGTGCTTTTAGAAGAGCACATTGCGCGGATTTATCGAATAGTTTTCCCGTAAAGGGTCTTTTGCGGAACAAGACAAGAGCGGCTAATTTTGTTTGGCGCGGGCGGTTACCGACGCACGACGGCGAACGCCGGAGTGGCAGCCGTGAGAACGTCCAGACAGGCCCAACCTGTGATGAACCGATAGTGGGTTACAGGCGCGTTCACTTCCTTCCAGGCACAGGACTGAAGGCGGGCGAAAGCAGCGCCTTCGAGCCTATATGCGAAATGCTCGGACACCAATCCTTCTTTCGGCGTATCGTCTACCTCTGTGCTAAGCGGCATCTCATCTAAAACCCTGATGATGCATTGCCTGTCGAACGAAACTCGTAGCAGGTGAGCCTCGTCGTCAGGCAAGACGAAATCAGCTGCGATACCGTTCGTGGACCAGTGTAAGGAGGCGAGGTCGCTTAGGCTTGCCTGCAGAGGCACACCAGCATCGATCGGACTATATCTAGGCATGAGCCAAATATTAACCTGTCCGCAGTGCCGGAGCATCTCGCAAAGGGTAGGTTTTGAGCCGCAGCTTTAGTGTGCGCGGCGCGCTTTGGCGGCCAGGTGGCGGCGGTCCAGAGCATCCCGGAGCAGCGTTTTTATCACTGCCTGGCGGCTGACGTTCAGCATGGCGGCTTCCTGATCCAGTTCCCGCAGCATGGGAGCGGTGAAATCAACATTCACGCGCCGGACAACAGTAAAGCTGTTTGTGAAGTGTGCGGAAATATCTTCTCCGCGATCTGCCATTTCTGCAATTTGCTCCGCATCAAGAGGCTTAGACGTTTTCGGCATATAGGCTCCTTTCCTCTTTTGTAGCGGGCCATAGAGTAACCAGGTGGCAGGCCATCTCATGCTCAACGCAGGCGAGATTGCGCCCAACCTTAGAGCAGCTTGGCGGCGTCTTTCGAGAAGTACGTCACGATGAAGTCTGCGCCGGCGCGCTTCATGCCTAGCAGAGATTCCAGCGTAGCGCGGTCGCGGTCCAGCCAGCCTTTGGCAAAGGCGGCCTGCAGCATGGAATATTCGCCGCTGACCTGGTAGGCGCCGATGGGAACATCGACGCGCTCGCGGGCAGCGCGGACTACGTCGAGGTAGGGCATGGCGGGCTTCATCAGAATCATATCCGCGCCTTCGGCCAGGTCGAGGTCGATTTCGCGGAGGGCTTCGCGGATGTTTGCGCCGTCCATCTGGTAGGTCTTGCGGTCGCCGAACTGCGGGGCGGAGTCGGCGGCTTCGCGGAAGGGGCCGTAGAAAGCGGACGCGAATTTTGAGGCGTAGCTGAGGATGGGCGTATCCGCGAGATTGGCTGCGTCGAGAGCCTTGCGGATGGCGGAGACGCGGCCATCCATCATGTCGCTGGGGGCCACGATGTCGGCTCCGGCCTCGGCCTGGCTGACGGCGGTTTTGGCCAGCAGGTCGAGCGTGGGATCGTTGTCCACGGTGTATTCGCCTTCAGTCTGCTTGAGGATGCCGCAATGGCCGTGGTCGGTGTACTCGCAGAGGCAGACGTCGCCGATGAGGACCAACTTTTTGCTGGCGCTGGACTGCTTGAGGGCGCGGAGGGCTCGCTGGACAATGCCGTCTTCGGCGTAGGCTCCGGTGCCGTGATCGTCTTTGGACTCGGGCAGGCCGAAGAGCAGCAGGCCGCCGAGGCCGAGGCCGGCAGCTTCTTCGGCTTCCTTGACGGCTTCGTCGATGGAGAGGTTGAAGACTCCAGGCATGGAGGAGACTTCGTGGCGCACGCCTTCGCCGGGGCAGATGAAGAGCGGATAGATGAAGTCGCCGGGATCGAGAGTGGTCTCGCGGACAAGGGCGCGGAGGCTTTCCGTGCGGCGTAAACGCCTCATGCGGTTGGCTGGGAAGCTCATGTATTGATTATAGGGACGATTCTAAGGACGAGTGACGAAGGACGAATTTAGGGCTGCAGGGAAGGCGGTCAGCCTTTTCGTCCTTCGTCACTCGTCCTTACGCTTGCTGCAACTGCTCATAAAGCGTGGTGTTGCGGTAGCCGAGAACCATTACCAGCGTCCAGATGGCGATGGCGGTGCCGAGAGGGAAGTGGATCAGGTTGATGATGGCGGCTATGATGGCGACGACTCGACCCCACGAGGCGCGGTAGTAGAGGCCCCATCCGGCAGCAACGGCGAGACCGGCGCGGAGGAAGGTGAAAACCCATGCAAAGTGCAGAAAGGCGAAGGGCGCCCATGCGCCGAATGGTCCGTGTCCAAAGGGATTGTGCAATCCGCCAAAGTGGTTGGCAAAGAAGGCGCGGGCGATGGTGAGGGCGAGGAGGTTCAAAAGGAAGGTAAGCGAGGCAAAGACGAACCAGACGATGCTGAGAGCGCGAATCTGGCCGGCGTAGCTTTGCAACTGGACCTGGTAGCCGGGGATGGGCGGGACGGGAACTGCGGACTGGCGGCCACATTGTGGGCAGAATGTTTGTCCTTGCGCTAAGGGTTGTCCGCAACTGCTGCAATACATGGCGAACCTCCTGCAAACAGGAATGAGTTACGCAAATGTAAGCCTGCCGGTTCCCCATCTTTGACATGGAAGGCTGGGATAGGCCTTGACGTTTTACGCGGGGAGGGGTTTCATAGGGAGACAGTCCCCGGTACGATACCGCAAGACGAGGCTAGTTTATGACGCCAGTACTCGCTGCATCTACGTCCGACACTGGGTTGGTGGTAACGGAGCTTCAGGAGAACCCCGGGTTTGCCGCGCGGCCAGTTCGACCCCGGAACCTGAACGCCATTCCAGAGGGCATGCGGCGCATTGCGCATGCGTTTGTCGAGAAGCCGGATTCCATGTTGCAGGTGCTGGTGGAGGCTGCAGTGGAGTTCTGCGGAGCGGACTCGTCGGCGCTGAGCCTGGAGCGGGAAAAGCCTACGGCAGAGGCGTATTACCGCTGGGTGGCGGTTGCCGGGAAATATTCCTCGATGTACAACGCGACGTTTCCGCACTATCCGAGCGGCTGCTCGATTTGCCTGGAGCGGGGAAGGCCACAGCATGTCCGGGCATCCAAGCGGTACTTTGATTTGCTGGGAATTGACTCGGCTCCGCCGGTGACGGATGGGCTGATGTTTCCATGGCAAACAGAAGAGGCGCGGGGCACGATTTATGTCCTGGCGCATGAGCGGAAGGTGGCTTTCGACGCGGGGGACCTGCAGATTATGGAGGTCCTGGCGGACTTTGCGGCGATTGGCGTGCGGCAGCTACGGCAGCAGAAGAAGCTGATGCAGCAGACCAGCATGCTGGCCGAGGCGGCGATGGCGAACAAGCTGGCGCACAGCATTAACAATCCGCTGCAGAGCCTGACGAATACCTTTTATCTTGCGGCGGAAGGTCATTATGGCGAGTCCGCGAAGACGGTAGGCAACGATGCGCTGCGGGATTTGACGCGGCTTAGCTCGCTGGTGAAAGAGCTGCTGAGTTTGTCGAGTCATCGCGGAAGTGTGCCGCGTGCACAAGCCTGAATTTCATCCACAAAAAATACTGAGAGCTAGTTCTTCCTCGCCAGCGTGGGGCGCTGTTTGCGTTCCCAGTGCTCTTCATGGCGGTCGTCGCGGTAAACGAGGCCGGTGACGCGGTTTTGTGTGTCGCGCTCCACGATGAGGCGCGTCCAGACGCCGCCCTGCGGATAGAAGAACGTGTTGGCGGACTCGGGTTCGAGGGCGGAGATGTCGCCGTGGGAGTCCTTCTGGAAGAGCTGGTCGCCCTGGCGGTAGAGAGTGGCGGCAAGGTGGCCGTTGGCGTCGTGGTATTCACCAAGGATGGAGTCAACGACCGCGGGCGGTAGCTTGATAGGAGCGGGATGCGGCTGCAGGACTTGCCGCTCGGTAAAGACGGGGTCGGGAGTGCTGAGGCGGTTGGTCAGCAGCCAGTGGGGCAACTCGGGCTCGTTGTAGGCGCGGGTCCAGGAGTCGTGCTTGTAACCCTGGTAGACCCACAGGCGGACGTTGCCGTTGTTGGCCTTGAGCGCGGAGTACATCAGTTCGGATTCCTTTTCAGGAACAGTGGTGTCATCCGAACCATGGAAGAGCCAGATGGGCGTGCGGCCAAGCGGGCGTACGTATTCAGCAGGCAGCGTAGCGGACTCCTGCCAGCGCTCCGGCGCATAAGACCAGAAGATGCCGCCGGACATGATGGCGATAGCGGCCCAGCGCTTGGGGTACATCTTTGCCAGCTCCCATGCGCCGTAGCCGCCCATGGAAAGACCTGTCAGATAAGTGCGGTCGGGGTCGGCGTGGAACTCCACCTGCTCCTGGTCGAGCGTGGCAATGGCCATGGCCAGCATCTCGGGGTCGGTCCAGAAGTTGGGAAAGGTGCACTGTGGTATGACGATGATGAACGGCCAGCGCTCGGGATGATCGCGAACCTGCACCGGAAGGCCGTTCTGCGTCTGCCACATGCCTTCCGCGCCGCGCTCGCCGCGTCCGTGCAGAAAGAGGATGATGGGCCAGGGCTTGCGGTCGTCGCGGCGGAACTCTTCGGGAAGGTAAACCTGAAATTTGTAGGTGGTTCCGCGGAACTCGATGCGGCGGTTGAGAAAGCCGGTCTCCTGCGCAGGGGGCTCGAAGCGCATATGCACCGCCGGGTTGGGCGCGGCTGCGTGTGCGGCTGCGGGAAAAAGTCCCGTGGTCAGCAGCAGGCAGGCTGTGTGGAGTTTAGGGCAGAGGCGCATCAATGGCTCTAATGATAAAAGAGCCTGTCAAATGACGGGATAAAGAACAGATGAGAAAGGGGCTGCGGCCCGGGTTTTGCTGTCCGCCGTTTGCGGGTGGCTGTTTACAATCAAACCAATTCTTTTTGAGTTTGAAAAACTGGTTCGGAGGCTGCTTTGATTCGTGCTCGCGTGTGTACTGGGTTTGTTGGCTTTGCGTTGCTGATGGGTGGCGCGCTGGTTATGCCGTTGGCAGCGCAGGAGATTGCGCCTTCGCCAGCCGTGGCGGGCGAGTACAAGAATACGGCGGACCCGGAAGACCTCCGCTCCTTTTATGTGCAGGACGGCAAGCTGGTAGTGGAGTCGGAGCGCGGCGTGCCTACGAGCCTGAAGGCGTTTTCTGCGACGGAGTTCTTGCCGGAGCATAGCAAGAATCGTCTTCGCTTTGAGCCGGGCGCAAACGGCGAGACGCTGACGGTTATCGGTGAGGACGGCAAGGCCGAGTCGTCCTACCAGCGCGTTGGCGAGCCGGTGAAGCATGTTTTCCATGACTACGTACGGTCGGAAGTGATGATTCCGGTGCGCGACGGCGTAAAGCTGCACGTCGTGATTCTGAAGCCGAGTGATATTACAACGCCGCTGCCGTTCCTGATTCAGCGGACTCCCTATGGCTGCGAATACACCAGCCGGGCCTCGTTTTTTGGTGGGCGTCCGGAGCTGGCGCGTGAGGGCTACATCTACGTTTGCGGGGATATTCGCGGACGCTACAAGAGCGAAGGCGAGTTTGTGATGAGCCGCCCGATGCAGACAGACCACAAAGACCCGAAGAGCGTGGATGAGAGCACCGACACCTACGACACCGTCGATTGGCTGGTGAAGAATGTGGCCGGAAACAATGGCCGCGCCGGTTTCCTGGGCACCAGCTATCCGGGCTTCCTGTCGATGGCCGCTGGCATTGATCCGCATCCGGCGGTGAAGGCGATTTCGCCGCAGGCCCCCATGATTGACGTGTGGATGGGCGATGACTTCTTCCACAACGGCGCTTTCCGGCAGTCGTACGGCTACGACTACTCGCTGATGATGGAGTCGAGCAAGGAAAACACCGAGGTCAGCTACGGCAAGGACGCAAGCGGTAAGCCTCGCGATGGCTATGAGTATTTTCTGGAGCGCGGAAGCTTTGAGCAGGATGTGAAGCAGTCGGGCTCCAAGCTGCTGCCCACGTGGAAGCTGTTCCTTGAGCATCCCGCATATGACTCGTACTGGTCTTCGCGTGGCGTGGAGCACTGGCTGACAAAAGTCACCGTGCCGACGCTTTCCGTGGGCGGCTACTACGACCAGGAAGATATGTGGGGGCCGCAGGAGGAGTATTCCTCTCTGGAGCCGCATGATGAGAAGAGCGAGAACTTCCTGGTGCTGGGTCCGTGGCGGCACGGTTCATGGGCAAGCGATGCTCGGCATCTCGGCAATGTGGAGTACGGCGCACCCATCGGCAAGGAGTTCCGGCGCGATATCGAGGCCAAGTTCTTCGCACACTATCTGAAGGATGCTTCAGGTTTTGACTTGGAAGACACGGCGAGCTTCCAGACCGGCAGCAATGTGTGGAAGCGCTACAAGCACTTTCCTCCGGAGGGCTCGCAGCCCACGGCGCTGCACCTGCTGGGCGACGGCAAGCTGAGCTGGAGCGATGTGAAAGCCGCCACCAAGCTGAGCTATGTGAGCGACCCGAAGAACCCGGTTCCGTACCGCCACCGTCCGATTCAGCCGACCTATGGCGAGGGTTCCGAGTGGTACAACTGGATGACCGAAGACCAGCGCTTTGTGAGCGACCGCAAGGATGTGGCGGTCTGGAAGATGCCGCTCAAGAAAGACGCAGTGGTTACCGGCGAGGTCCTTGTGGACATTTTTGCCGCCACGACCGGCACCGACAATGACATGGTGGTGAAGCTGATTGACCAGTATCCCGACAACGACCCGGACTCGAAGATGCACGGCTACCAGTTGATGACGAACATGGAAATCTTCCGTGGCCGCTACCTGGATGGCTTCGACAAGCCGCGTGCCATCAAGGCCGACGCGGTGCGCGAGTACAAGTTCAGCCTGCATGACGTGGACCATGTCTTCAAGGCCGGGCATACCTTGATTGTGGAAGTGCAGAGCTCGTGGTTCCCGCTCTATGACCGCAATCCGCAGACCTTTGCGCCGAACATCATGACCGCCAAGCCGACGGACTATAAGCCGGCCACAATTACCGTCTATTCCGACACGGAGCACGACTCCAATCTGCAGATTCCGCTGATGAACCAGTGCGACCAGGTAGAGTGTTTTTGAGGCGAAGTAGTTCCTGTTACATACACGAGCGTTGCCGATAGGGTTGGTATGGCAAAGACGAGGCTGACTCTTAGGCTGGATGAAGAATTGATTCGGCGCGGTCGCATCTACGCAGCGACTCGCGGGATGACGTTGAATGACTACATTCGCGAGTGGTTGCGTAAAGTAGCAGAAGGGGAAATCAAGCTTGGGGGCGAAGATGAGCAGCGAACTGCAGATTGAGGCAAGGTACACCTCAGGGCCTAAAGGCTCCACTTGTTGAGCTGAATTGGTGCCGGGGATAAATCCCCGGCCTACCTTATTTAGCGGGATTTTAGCTTTCGCGGTAAAATAAGAAACGGAATGGTTCTTCACCAGCCCATCTCGGCGCTCCTCTAGCGGCTCCCGCCGCCGATACTGCTTTTGCGCTCTTTTTTACTTTTCCCAAAAATCAATCCAGAAAAGCTGCGATACGCAGTATGGAGTGTTTGCCATGCAGGACAGGCTGGAACAGATGGAGCAGCGTTATAGCGAGCTGCAGGCGCAGTTTGCGCTGCCTGAAGTTTTGAACGACCACGAGAAATATCAGAAGACCGCGAAGGCAATTCGCGAGCTTGAAGAGACGGTCGAGAAGTATCGCGAGCTGAAGCAGGCGCGCACCGGGCTTGCCGATGCGAAGGTGATGCTCGAAGAGACCGACCCGGATATCAAGGCGATGGCCGAGGAAGAGATTGCCGCGCTGGAGCCGAAGGTCGCCGCGCTGGAAGATGAGATCAAGATTCTGCTGTTGCCCAAGGACCCGAATGACGAGAAGAACGTGGTTCTCGAAATTCGCGCGGGCACGGGCGGCGATGAGGCTTCTCTGTTTGCCGCCGAGGTCTTTCGCATGTACACGCGCTTTGCCGAGCAGCACCGCTGGAAGGTGGAAGTGATGGACCTCTCCGAGTCTGCCGTGGGCGGGTACAAGGAAGTCATCGCGATCATTGAAGGCGACCGCGTCTACTCGCACTTGAAGTACGAGAGCGGCGTGCATCGCGTGCAGCGCGTTCCGGCAACGGAAACGCAGGGCCGCGTGCATACTTCGGCGATTACAGTTGCCGTGCTTCCGGAAGCGGAAGATGTGGACATCAAGATTGAAGCGAAGGATATCCGCATCGATACCTTCTGCTCTTCAGGCCCCGGTGGGCAGTCGGTGAATACTACGTATTCGGCGGTTCGCATTACGCACCTGCCGACGAATACCGTGGTGAGCTGCCAGGACGAAAAATCGCAGATCAAGAACCGCGAAAAAGCCATGCGTGTTCTTCGCGCCCGACTGTATGAAGTGGAGCAGGATCGGCAGAATGCGGAGCTGGCGGCGGCGCGTAAGTCGCAGGTTGGCAGCGGTGACCGCAGCGAGAAGATTCGCACTTACAACTTCCCGCAGAACCGCCTCACCGACCATCGCATTGGCCTGACGCTGCACCAGCTTGACCTGATTATGGAAGGCCGTCTGCAGTCGATTGTGGATGCGCTGGTGGCACATTACCAGGCAGAGCAGTTGAAGGCCGAAACTTCGCAGGCAGCGTGACGGTGACGGTTGCAAGCGCAATTGCAGAGGCCGCGGCGCGGCTTGCGGCTGGGCCTCATGCGGAGCGGGCACGGCTGGATGCGGATGTACTGTTGCTGCATGTGCTTGGCGTAAACCGCGCATGGCTGATGACGCATGGCTCCGATGCGCTGAGTGACGAGAATGCGGCGCGTTATGCTGCGCTTGTTGCGAGACGCGTCGCTGGCGAGCCTATCCAATACATCACTGGCGAAACGGAGTTCTTTGGACTGCCGTTTCGCGTCACTCCTGACGTGCTGATTCCGCGTCCGGAGACGGAGCATCTTGTCGAAGAAGCGATTCGGCTGGCTGCGGAGTGGAAGCAGCCACGCATCGTGGACATTGGCTCAGGCTCAGGAGCCATTCCTGTGGCGCTTGCGTCAAAGCTGCCGTCTGCGCAGATTACCTCCATCGACATATCAGAAAAGGCGCTGGCTATTGCCCGTGAGAACGCTTCGCGCAATGGCATATCGGACCGCATTCGATTTTTGCAGGGTGATTTGCTGGCTCCTGTTGGGCGCGAGCGCTTTGAGATTGTGGTCTCCAATCCGCCGTATGTTCCGCTGGCCGATAAAGATTCGCTCAGCGTGGAGGTCCGTGAGTTTGAGCCTTCGCTGGCCTTGTTTGCCGGTGCTGACGGTCTCGATATTTACAAACGGCTGATTCCTGCCGCGCATGAACGGCTTATGTCCGGCGGCGCGCTGGTAATGGAGATTGGCTACGGGCAAAGTGACGCCATCCGCTCCCTGCTTGCCGAGAGTGATTTCGGGCGAGTCTGGTTTGTGAAGGATTTGCAGGGGATTCCGCGAGTGGCTTGTGCCACTGCCGGGACCGACGACTGCGGATGCGGAGATACCGTAAGGGCAGGGAGTAGGGAATAGGGAGTAGAAAACAAATACAAAAGGCCCGCATCTCGTAACGAGATGCGGGCCTTTTGTATTTGCTTGAGTTTTATCTTGCACCCGGTGGAACGTGGTCCATCAGATATCGCGCAATCAAGCTGTAAACATGCAGCGACGTGCCTTTCCCTTCATAAATCCCATGCGTCCGGTTGGGATAATCCATGAAGTCGAAGGGCTTGCCCAGCTCAATGAGCTTGTTGAGCAGCAGTTCCGTGCCCTGGTAGTGAACGTTATCATCACCAGAGCCGTGAACGATGAGCAAGTGGCCTTTAAGCCCGTTGGCAAAGGTAATGGGCGAGCCGTCATGGTAGCCCTTCTTGTTTTCCTGCGGCAGGCCCATGTAGCGCTCCTGGTAGATGGAGTCGTAATGGGTTTCATCAGCCACGGGAGCCACAGCAATGCCCGTTGAATAGACATTGGGATAGCGGAACATGACATTCAGCGTTTGCGAGCCGCCGCCCGACCAGCCCCATATAGCCATGCGCGAAGTGTCAATATAGCTGCGCTGCGAGGCAAGCCACTGGATAGCCGCCGCCTGCTGTGCCGAAGCCGCTAAGCCGATGGCTCCGTAAACGGACTTGCGCCACTCGCGGCCCTTCGGCGCAGGCGTGCCCTGGTTATCAAACGTCAGGATGATGTAGCCCTGCTCCGCGAGGAACTGATGGAAGAGCGCGCCGTTGCCGCCCCATGAGTCGCGAGCGGTGGCACCGGCGGGTTCGCCGTAGACCTGCGTAAACACGGGATATTTCTTCGTGGGGTCGAAGTTGGGCGGCAGAATCATCCTGCCGTCGAGAACGACACCGTTGCCAACCGGAACCTTCAGGAACTCAGGCTTGGTGAGAATCGGCTTAACTTTCGCGGCGAGTGCGGCGTTGTCTTCCAGCACGCGAAGCGACTTGTGCTCTGGCAGCGAGATAATCTCAAAGCGGTTAGGCTGCAGATAGCTGTTGTAAACATGCAGCGCAAACTTGCCGTTTTCCGTGATGCGGTAGTTGTGCCAGCCGGACTCGTCCGCAGGCGTAACGCGCTCCGGCGTGCCCGAGCCGTCAAGATGAGCGCGATAAAGATACTGCCGCACCGGATCATTGGGCGAAGCAAGGAAGTAGAGCCAGCCGTGGTCGTCATCAATGGAGACAACTTCCACAACATCGCCCTCAAAGTGTGTAATGAGCGTGGCCTCGCCGGTTTTGCGATTCACACGGTACGCATGCCGCCATCCGTCGCGCTCGCTTACCCAAAGCAGGTCCGGCTCGCCGGTGCTGCCTGAGTGAATCCAGTCCAGCGGAACAATATCCACCCACGCCTTGTCGGTGTCTTCAAAAAAGAGCTTCGCATCGCCGGTGGCGGCGTTGGCAAGCATCAGCTTGGAGTCCTGCTGCAGCCGGTCGAGATATTCGACAAGCACTTCCTGCCCGTTGCCGGCCCACTCCATGCGGGCAATGTAATGCTGGCGCGGATCGCCTTCCAGCTTCACCCACGTAGTCGGTCCGCCAGTGACAGAAACAACGCCCGCCCGCACAGCAGCGTTCGTGGTGCCGGGTTGCGGGTACTTGTACTTGAATGTTTCAGGGTACTCCGCGCGAGTGTCATTGATAAGCGTGTACTCGCCAACGCCCGATTGGTCGAACTGCCAGTAGGCGATGGACTTGGAGTCAGGCGCCCAGCGGAAGCAGTTGCGCAGGTCGAGCTCTTCCTCATTCACCCAGTCGGATGTGCCGTTAATAATGTCCGCCGAGCCGTCCGTGGTGAGCTGCGTAATCTTTTCCGTCGCCAGGTCTTCCACGTAGAGGTTGTTCTGCTGCACCCATGCGGCCTTCGTGCTGTCGGGCGAGATGGTGGCAAACATCAGCGAGGACTCTGGCGCATTCCCGCCGAGTTTGAAGAGGCGGTGCGCGCCTGAGTCGAGAATCCAGTAATCGCCGCGGGTATTTTCACGCCACACGCGCTTGGAGTTGGTAAAGATGAGCAGCTTCTTCTTGTCCGGCGACCACGAATAGGAGTCAACGCGAAGCGGCTCTTTTGCATCAGACGGAATAAGCGCTGCGGCTGGGACAAGAACGGAGCGCTTGCCGGTTGCCGTGTCATAGGCGGCAATGTCCTCGCTCTTTTTGTCAGCGGTGGGCTCAAGAACGGTGTAAATCTCACCGCCATTCTGGAAGTCGAACTGCACGCTTTTGGAGGCGAAGGCTCCCTTGTTGAAGAGCTGGTCGAGCTGCTGATGCAGGTCGGGCGTCTGAGCGGATGCCTGGGCCGGGGCATGCATCGGCAAAAAAGTGGATGCCAGCGCAAAAACTGCCAGCACGCGGTAAGACCGAGAGAAAAACACGGCAAATGCCTCCAAAAAAGTGGGAAACGGGCTTGATTGCGCGGGGATGCGCGGGTCCGTGCCTCTGATTATAGGCTTCGTCACATCAAGGGACTTCTTAAGAGCTGTGCGGCCCCGAGCTATGGGAAATGGAAGATGCACTTTCAGGAGAATTCTGAAAATGAAATAAACGTGCATTTAAGTGCCCTAGTAAATGCACAATATGGACACTTTTTTGAAAAATATGCTCATTTTCTATGGACAACCCTATCGATGTTCACGTAATTTTCTTCATTGATGAAGCTGTAATGCGATTTACCAGTACAAACAACATTCGAGAATCTGAACCAGTGAGGCTAGCGATGAAACAGATTTGTAGAAAGAGGCTTGTTGAGGCTGCGGTAGGAGTGGTTGCAATGCTCTTGCTTTGCCTGCCTTCGGCATGGTCGCAGAGTGTGACGGGCGCGATTACGGGCACCGTGACCGACCCGAGCGGCGCAGTGGTGGCCGGAGCGCACGTAACGGCGCACAACGTAGCAACCGGAGTGGACACGCCCACAACGGCGAACGGAACCGGCGCTTACCACATCGACTACCTGCCGATTGGCCGCTACACGGTTAATGTGGATGCTCCCGGCTTCAACTCTCAGGCGATTCCGGAGTTCTCGCTGGAAACGCTGCAGACCGTTACGTTCAATGTGAAGCTGGCGGTGCAAGGCTCGAATACGTCGGTTGAGGTCTCCGCCTTTGCGCCGATTCTGCACACCGACGACTACACGCTGAGCGGCACATTTACAGAAAACACGATCAAGAATTTTCCACTGAACGGCCTCGATTTCAGCGCGCTGACACTATACACGCCGGGCGCGGCCAGCACTTATGGCAACACGGGCACTAACGTGATTGAGCGCAGCACGTACAACAGTGATTCCGTGAACATGAACGGCAACCGAGCACAGGCGAACAACTACACGCTTGAAGGTATCGATATGAACGAGACCTTCAACAACCTGATCTCGTATACACCCTCGCCGCAGGCGCTGGCAGAGGTGCGCGTACTGACGGCGAACACGCCTGCTGAGTTCGGCAACGTGAACGGTGCGGGCGTGGTGAGCGTGCTGAAGAGCGGTACAAATCACTTTCATGGCTCGGCATTTGGCTACGTGCAGGACTACCGTCTGAATGCCAACTCATGGCAGAACGGAAACCACGCGGTGGTTAATCCGACCAATCCTTTCTCGCAGGACCAGTTTGGCGGCACGCTGGGCGGCCCGATCTTTCACAACAAGCTGTTTTTCTTCGTGGATTACCTTGGCAACCGCTGGCACACGGGCGGCGATGCTTATGAAAGCGTACTCACGGACCGCATGCGCGACGGCGACTTTTCGGAGTTGCTGACGAATGGCAATAACATCCAGCTTTATGATCCGTTAAACGGCAACAAGCCTTATGCAGACAACAAGGGTGTGCAGATTCTGAACCCGGTGGCGAAATTCCTGCTCTCGAATCCGGACTTGTATCCGAAGGCGAATATTGCGCCAACCGATAATATTGCCAACCAGAACTACGTTGGACCGCAGCGGAATTACAAGGCGAACAACCAGGGCGACATCAAGCTTGAGTACGACATGAACTCGCGCGATAAGCTGACGGGCTTCTACTCGATGTCAACCGCATATGACGGCAGCACGCCGGTGCTGGCAATCAGCTTCACTGGACCGAATCTTTATCCGACGAAGCTGACGGGTGCGAACTGGGTGCACACGTTCTCTCCCTCTCTGGTGAACTCAGCGCGCATTGGCTTTACTCGTACAGTATGGGCGCAGAACTTCTCGGTGGATTCGACGGGGCAGTTTGGCGATACGGGCAACCAGAAAGTGGGCATTACGTTCCCGAACCAGGACCTGCCGGGCTACTCTGGCCAGAGCATTAGCGGCGGCTTGTTTGCGGGCGGCAACCCGGTGTACGGCGGCGGGTTGGTTGACAACACCTACAGCTACATCGACGCGTTGAGCTGGCAGAAGGGCCGTCATTATCTGACCTTCGGCATCTCCGCATTGCGTTATCAGAACAACTATCCCACGGCGAACAACAACG
Organism: Occallatibacter sp. FHG110214_02; assembly: GCF_059115385.1. Taxonomy (NCBI): domain Bacteria; kingdom Pseudomonadati; phylum Acidobacteriota; class Terriglobia; order Terriglobales; family Acidobacteriaceae; genus Occallatibacter; species Occallatibacter sp. FHG110214_02. The sequence goes on from NZ_JBZYWK010000001.1 coordinate 216,012, forward strand.
GCTACCTTGGCCAGCTCAAGTACAAGGGGCAATTCACTGCTGATCTGACGGGCGCAAATACCAACTCCGGTTACGGCGGCGCGGACTTCCTGCTGGACCGTGTTTCCGAAGCGGCAGTTACGTTTGCCAGCGTGAACGTAGGACAGCGCCAGTGGCGCACGGGCTTCTATGTCAACGACGACTTTAAGCTGACGCCAAACCTCACGCTGAATTATGGTTTCCGCTATGAGCTGGACCAGCCCTGGGCGGAAGAGAACAACAAGACGGGCAACATCGACGAAGCAACTGGACAGGTTATCTACGCGCATGCGGTTCCAGCGGGCGCTCCGGCCGGCTCGGGCCTCTGCAAAAACAGCGGCTGCTACAACTGGAGCCTCCACCAGTTCATGCCTCGCTTTGGCTTTGCATGGCAGGTGAACAACCGCTTTGTGGTTCGCGGCGGATACTCGGCTACGAGCTTCTTTGAAGGAAACTCGGCAAACCAGCGCCTGACTTCAATTACGCCGTTCATTCAGGCGATGGATGTAAATGTGAACCAGCCTACGGTTGGGAACATCACCACGCCGCTGACGACCGCGAATGCGTTCAGCCAGTCGGCACAGGCGGGCGGCACGTACAACGTATATCCGCAGAATATGCAGCCGGCGTTCATTCACAACTACAACCTGACGCTGGAGTATGCACTGACCTCTCTGCTTTCACTGCAGGCTGGATACGTCGGTGAGAGTGGCCAGCACATTGAAGACTATGGCAACATCAACCAGTACAAAATTCCGGGCGACCCGACTTCGGCTCCGTTCTACAACAACCAATACATCGGTTGCCAGACGGCGGCTGCGACGGCAATCTGCAACAATCCGTTGCTGGTGACCGAGTCGCGCGCCATGATGAACTACAACGCGCTGCAAGTGATTCTGCGTCAGCGCCAGTCGAACAGCGGACTTGAGTACACCATCAATTACACGTATGGCAAGGCGATGACGAACAGCCTTGGCAACTACTCGCTGAACGTGAACGGCTACTCGGGTGCGTTCCAGAACTACTATGACAGCGCGGCGGATGACGGTCCGGCGGGCTATGACATCAAGCACAACTTCAGCGGCACGGCAGTGTACTCGCTTCCGCTGGGACGCGGAAAGAAGTACTTCGGCAACATGAACCGCGTGCTCGATGAGGCGCTGGGCGGTTGGCGGCTATCAGCAGTAGGCATGCTGTATACCGGCTTCCCACAGACGCTGACCACAAACGTGAGCAGCAACACGAACAGTTATGGCACGGAGCGCGCGAACCAGTATCGTCCGCTGCATATCCGGCACCGTACGCTGAACAACTGGTTTGGCGATGATCCTTCGGCTCAGCCTTGCCAGGTTGCGGGTGTGGACAACGGAATATGCGCGTTCGGCGCGCCAGCGCAAAACAGCTTTGGCACGTCGAGCAACGGTTCGGTGCGCGGGCCGGGATTCCACGATGTGGATATGTCGATGATGAAGGACTTCCATATCTGGCGCGAGCACACTGTCGGCTTCCAGTTTGATGCGTTCAACGCATTCAACATTGTGAGCTATGGCAACCCGGACACGGGCATTAACAACTCCACGTTCGGCTATATTGCGCAGGAGAACCAGATTCGTTCGACGGAACGGCATCTGCAGTTCTCGCTGCACTACAACTTCTAACTGGAACCACGAATTGCGCAGTGCCATTCAGTGCTGCGATTGGAACCCGGATTTTGTTGCTGGCTGTGCAATGCAGCGGCAAAATCCGGGATTCTCATGAGCATCAAAAGCAGGGATCAGAAATTTGCAGGCAGTTATGGAATTGGAAATCTGTGTCGAGTCAGTGGAGCACGCAATTGCAGCGGAAAAAGGCGGAGCCAACCGGCTTGAGCTTTGCAGCGCGCTAAGTGAAGGCGGGCTTACGCCCAGCCTGGGGATGATTCGCGCAGTGGTACAGGCGGTTGGGGTTGGTATATACGTAATCATCCGGCCACGCAGCGGAGATTTTCTATACTCCGATGCAGAGTTTGCGCTGATGCGCGAAGATATCAGGCTTGCTCATGAAGCAGGGGCCCGCGGAGTAGTGCTGGGTCTGCTGACAGCGGGCGGCGCAGTCGATGTGCAGCGTACGCGTGAGCTGGTAAAGGCCGCCAACGGAATCGATGTGACCTTTCACCGTGCCATTGATATGGCCCGCGACCAGGAAGAAGCGCTTGAAGCAGCGATAGAAGCGGGCGCGACCCGCGTGCTCACTTCCGGCGGCGCAAAGACAGCCCTACTTGGCGCGGAAAAGATCGCCGCAATGGTGCGCCGCGCCAATGGCCGCATCGGTGTAATGGTGGGCGGCAATGTAAGGCCGGACAACGCACCGCAGATTGCAGCAGTCACCGGCGCAAGCCAGTTCCATGCAGCGCTGCGCGCCGCTGTGCCTAGCCCCATGGTCTATCGCAACGCGGCGTTGCATCTTGGCGACGACATAACCGCGGAGTATACGCGGAATATAGTGCTCGAGAGCGACGTAGCGCGCCTGCGTCATGCTGTGGATATGGCGGCTGCAGCGCACGTGCCTGCGGTGTAGGGTTAGGGCATTACAATCAACGGGACCGCTAACGGAACTCCAATAGCGGCACGAATGGCACGACGATGTCCTCAAAAACAGACCAACGCGCGAACGAGATTTTGCGGCTGCTTCTGCGGCAGCCGAAGACTTCCATTGAAGAGCTGACCAGGCTCTTCGATACTTCTGCGGCAAGCATTCGCCGAGACCTGGTGCGGCTGGAAGAGCGCGGTCTTGTGCATCGCACGCATGGCGGAGCAATGCTCGCAGGCAAAAATGTCTACGAGCCGTTCCGTTTTGATGCTTCCTTCCGTGAGCGTGAGGACCGCTTTGCGCAGGAGAAGCTCCGCATTGCGCAAGTAGCGGCGGGACTTGTGGAAGAGAACGAGACCATCGGCTTTACCGCCGGCACCACGACGACCGAAGTAGCGCGCAGCCTGCGGCATCGCACCGGCTTGCACATCATTACCAATGCCGTGAACATCGGCATGGAGCTGGCCTCCAGTAGCGGCCTCGACACCACGCTGACCGGCGGAAGCATGCGTTGGCTCGGCGCATTCTCGCTAAGCGGACCAACGGCCATCGAGTCGTTGAATGTAGTGATAATGGACCGTGTCTTTATCGGCGCCACGGGGATTGACGTTGAGCGCGGCGCAACGACAATCGAGCCGGATGAAGCCGCGGTCTTCCGCGCCATGGCACGAAGAGCGAAGCAAGTGATTGTCGTAGCCGATTCAAGCAAAGTGGGCATGACCAGCCCCGCAGTAATCTGCCCACCGGAAGACATCGATATTTTGATTACCGATGACGGTGTAAGCGACGAGGCAGTGCGAGCTTTCACACAAAGCGGAATCAAAGTGATGAGTGTTTAGCTCCTGCAGCGAGTCAATCTCCAGCCTGCCTTTTAATGCTGTGCCGTGAGTGACATGGCTTTGGCGCGCTCGGCTGTGGCCTCATCTCTGCGCCCCTGGCGATCATAAGCAAGAGCAAGCTGCGTATGCGGGTCAGCAAAGCTGGGGTCGGCTGCAATGGATTCCTGATAACGCGCAATCGCCTCGGCAATCTGCCCGCGCAGCAGGGATTGATTGCCTGCGTTAAGCGCAAAGCTCGCGCGCTGCCGATTGACTGCAGCTTGCGAAAGCGTGGCACCCTCTTTGCGATAGTTCGCAGCCTGCGTTCGCAGGTTCTGCATCTGCGTGCGAAGCTGCTCTGCTTTTGCATTATCGCCAGAAGATGCAGCCTCGTCTGCCTGTGTGGAAAGGTTTGCGGCTTGCTCGGCGAGAACTCCAGCAAGCACAATGCGCGGACCGGGTTGGTTAGGAAGCAACGGTATAGCTTTTTCGAGAGCAGTGCGAGCCTCATCAAGGTGGTTACTCTGCTTGAGCGTGCTGCCAAGAATCGACCACGCGTTGCCGTTGTTCGGCTGCAGCGCCACAACTTTGCGAAGCTCCGCGACGGCCTCATCCATCTTGCCCATCTGCATGTAGAGAATGCCGAGCGTGTAGGGAGGATCTTCAAGCGAGGGATCAAGCTGCTCTGCGCGCACCAGTTCGGCTGCGGCATCATCCAGACGGTCTTTGAACTTGTAAGCAAGCCCGAGGTCGTAATAAAGCTGCGGGTCGTTGGCATCAAGCGCAAGTGCTGCTTTGAAGTCATTGATAGCGTCATCAAAAGCGTTGAGCTGGATATGCGCAACGCCCATGTTCTTCAGGATGGATGGACTCTTCGGCGACTCAACCTGCGCACGTTGCAGGTAAGGCAGCGCGTCCTTGGCTTTGCCGGTGAGCGTCATGGCAAGCGCAAGATTTGCAAGGATATCGGAGTTGTGTGGCTCGGCCTCAAGCGCTTTTTGAAACCACGGAATCGCTTCTTCCTGCCTGCCTAATCGCTGCAGAGACATAGCGAGATCACCCGCAGCACCGGGCTGCGTTGGGTTAAGCTTCAGCGCCTGTTGCAGAGCGGCTGCGGCCTGCTCATCCTGTCCTGCCGCGGCAAGAGTGCGTGCATATTCGGTGAGTGCTTCCGCATTGGGTGGCTCGTGATGCGCAAGCGGTTCAAGCGTTACGAGGGACGCAGGCACATCGCCGTGTCGGCGTTGCAAAATGCCTAAGTGGATGCGCGCTGGTACGTATGTGCCGTCTTCCGCAATGGCGCGTTCAAAGGATACTTGAGCTTGCTCCCAATGCTGAAGCTGCGCATGAAGAGAGCCAATAGCGTCATCAAGATCAGCGCGAGGCCCGGCATTTTGTTCTTCTGTTTGAAATTGCTGCAGCGCTTCATCACGCTTTCCTGTTGCAGCAAGAGCGCGTGCGTAGTTGTCGTAAACAGTGGCGTCCAGCGGTTGCGAAGAGAAATGAATGGCTGCTTCAAAGTGCGGAATAGCCTGCGCATTCTGGCCGGATTGCGCAAGTGCAATTGCCAACGCGGACTCAATATCGGGGTTGTTGGGCTTGAGTGCTGCAGCCGCTTCAAATTCAGAAACAGCTTCCGCAGGTTTGTTGAGTTCAATGAGTACAGTGCCAAGCGCCTGGTGGCCTTCCGCAATGTTGGGCGCCAGTTGAATCACTTTCACGAAGTCAGCGCGCGCCTCTTCCAACTGACCGGCCTGCCGTGCGGCAAGCCCGGCGCGAAAGGCAGCACCCGCGTCTTGTATTGCTTGCTGCGCAGCAGGCGGCGCGGCCTGCCCCAGGGTAAACGCACCGCCAAGCGCAAGCACCGCGCCGGTAACAGCCGTGCGAAGCGCGCAGTGTTCAGTTGGAAGGCTTGTTCGCTTCATCCAGATGAAGAATGTCCATCACTTTTTCAAATTCGCGGTTGGAGTTATCCACCTGCCCGAGGCTTTTATATGCCTGGCCAAGCAGGTTATGGGTGATGGAATTGCCAGGGTCCATTTTCTCTGCACGCAACAGGTACTGGATTGCCTGCGCGGGTTGGTTGAGCTTGATGAGCGTTTGCCCAAGCATGATGTAAGGGCCAGTGGATGCGGGCTCCAGGAGCACGGCGCGGTCAAGCGCCTGCAACGCTTCGGGATAGCGGCTGGTGCGCATGTAGGCATCGCCAAGGCGGTCGTAGACTTCGCCGCTGAGTGGGTTAACGGCAAGCTCTGCGTTGAACTCGCGGATGGCGTCAGGCACGTTGCCGAGCGACAACGAAATTTCTCCCAGAAGCTGATGCGCACGCGGAAGTGAGGGATTGATTGCAAGCGCCTTCTTTGTCTGTGCAATGGCGGCTTCGCGATTGTCGTGCCGCAGAAAGAGGCGTCCGGCCAGCAGATACGCTGCGGCGGAATCGCCGGGAAAGCCGTACTGCGCGGCAAAGGAGTGGCGCGCTTCATCAAGGCGATTCAATTCGAGATAACAGAGCCCTAGCGCATACTCGGGGTCTACATTGGCGTTGGTTACGGTCGTATGTGCTTTTTCAAGATAAGGCAGAGCCTCTGCAGGGTGGCCCATGCGGAAGAGCGAAATACCGGCCATCTCCATGGATTCGTGGTCGTCGGGGTCTTGCATGGCGGCCCGCTTGAAGCTCTCAGCAGCCTGCGGAAGCTGCTCTTTCTGGTAATAAATCATGCCGCGAAGATGCTCAACGCCTGTGGGAACGGGCGTTTGCGCAGCCAGTTGATTGAGTATGTTGAGCGCCTGGTCGAGGCGGCCTTTGGCGGCGAGTTGCTGTGCATCCTCAAAGGTCGAGCGATTGGCAGTGGTGCTATCAAGCGAGATTCCGGAGTTCTGAGCGAGCGCAGGGAATGCTGCAACGCAAAGAAAGACTGCAATGGTGGGCAGGCGGCGCATTATCGAGAAGTGTAGTCCGTGTATGGAGGGTTTTGCTACTGCTTGAGCGCACAAAGGGGGAGCATATGCTCCCCCTTTGTGGTTCGGGTTATGTTGAGCGCTTCTTAAAATTCGACGCGCAGGGAGAATTCAAGCTGGCGCGGGCCGCAGTTTCCGTTAGGAACGCAGCCTTGCGCTTCGCTGTTGATGGGGCCGGTGCCGAAGATATCGTTATTGTTCGGGTTGCCAGCGTTGATGTGGTTAAAGACGTTGAAGGCGTCCATGCGGAACTTGACCGCTACCTGCTCCCAGATAGCGAAGGACTTGGAGATGGCCGCATCGTCGCTATAGAACGAAGGGCCTTTATAGGTGTTGGCTCCCGCGTTGCCGATTACGCCCAAACCGGGGTAAGAGAACAACTGCGGTTGTGACTCCCAGAAGGTATTTGTCTTGGTGCCGCCAGTGTTATAGGTGGCGCTCGACAAATGTGTCTTCATGCGGCCGTAGGTGTTGGGGCGGCAGGGTGCCGCAGTGCCGCCGACGTTGTGGTTGCAGTCTTGATCTCCGCCAAAGTTGCCGTAGTTGATGGTGAACGGCAGGCCGCCAGCCCAGTTCAGAACAGAGCTTAGCTGCCAGCCGCCTATCAGCAGATCCATGGCGTGGTTAACGTTCGAGGCATACGTTCTGCCTCTGCCGAAGGGAATGTCATAGGTGCCGAAGAGCACAAACTGCTGCGCCCTGACGTTGGGGTCGCGCTGGTGAACAATGTGCTTATCCCATGTGGAATAACCGCCGGACTGATCCCACGCGTTGGCCCATTCATAGTTGGCGTTAAAGGCGAGGCCCTTCCACATCTGCTGCGCCAGCGAAACCTGCAAGGCGTCGAACTCTGTATTCAGGTCATCGCTGTAGTAGCTGATGCCCTGCGTCCATCCGCACATGCCGGGAACAATGTTGGGCTCGTTGATCGGTGTTTTATAGTTCGGATCTGTACAGGCCGGGAGTGTGCCACCGTAGTAACGTTGGAGGAAGTTCGCATTGGAGACACCGCCAGAATAACCTGGAGGCAAAACGGATGAGCCTCCGAGGCCATTTGGATCCCAGTGTAGAGTTTGCCCGGTAACGCTCTGCGCTCCGGGCAGCACAAGTCCTGCTTCATTCGGATTGGTGTTGTTGTTGTCACCGTCGCCAAGGTTGTGAGTGCCCTTATTACCCACGTATGCGATGGTAAGCGAAGTTGTAGGCGTGAAGGCCTGCTGCACGCTCAGGTTCCACGCATCAATGGTGGGGAAACGTAGCGGGTTGGGACGCGCTTTCGGACTTGTGTCGGTAGCCTGTGCCGGTAGGAGTCCACTGGATGGCACGACGGGGAAGGGATAAGCGGGCGGTCCTTGTTGTGTCGGATTGCCAGGGCAGGTCGCAGACCCTGGGCCAAGATTAAATTCGCAATCTACGCTACCGCCGGGCTCGTTGAGCTGCTGGTTGGCGAGCACTGGAAGATTCTGCGTAACGACGTGACCGAAGATGGAGCCGAAGACGCCAGTGTCAAAGCTGCGTCCGTAACCGGCGCGCACTACGGTCTTGGGGCTGAACTGGTAAGTCAGGCCAATGCGCGGATCGAACATCTTCTTGTAGCTCAGGCCCCATCCCATGTTGGAGGAAACATTGCCGATGCTGGCAACGTGCAAATAGCCATCGTTGATGTTCATGAGCGCGCCATGTCCCGGACCGTTGACAGTCTCAGGGAAGTAAAGCTCATAGCGCAATCCAAGGTTGAGAGTGAGTGCATGGGTTGCGCGCCATGTGTCCTGCGCGTAGAAGAACGTGCGCTTCTGGAACTCCTTGGCGTTGGTTTCGTCGTAGGCCTGATTGCCAACGTAGCGGCCAAAGCTCGGAACAAGTCCCATCGCCAGCGTGGCCCAGCCAAGGCCGTTCGAGCCTCCATTCGATGTTGGTCCAGTCTGGAAGTTCATCTGGCCCGCGCGGTCCGTGTCCGAAGGAACGCGAAGGTTGCGCCCGTAGCGAAGATCAGCGCCGACTTTCAGGCTATGGTTGCCCATAATCTTGGTCCAGTTGTTGACGATCTGGAACTGGTCTTCCTTTTCCGTGAGTGGGCAGTTGCAGCGGTTAATGCCAAGGCCGCCACCGATGAGCGAAGTAGCTCCGCTGAATGGCGCATTGATTTCAAATCCCGGCGCGCCGGAGGTAAAGTTATCGCCAAGGTTGATGCCCGGAATGCCAAGCTGATTCGCAAAATCAACGCCCTGGTCAAATTTGGTGTCGATGATGTTGTAGCGATAGTAGCCAAGACGGAAGTCCGTCAGCAGCTTGGGATTGATCGCGATATCCATGCCCGCAGCCACGCTGTCATTGGCTCCCGTGGAGTTGCCGCCATAAGGCGGAGCGCCCAGGCCAAAGCCGGGACCGCCCGCGTCACCGAACATAACCTTGCCGGAGAGCGTATCCGTAAAGCGCGTGAAGCGCTCGAAGATATGCGCGCTCTGGTTGAGCGTAAAGTCAACGCGCTCTGTCCACTGGTCGCTGTTAAAGAGGCCAGTGCCGCTGGCCGCGTAGTTGTTTTCAATCGAGGCAAGCCCCGTGGTGGCTTGGTTCGGTTTGTAAGGCTGCATGATCTTCAGCAGTGCCTGCGCCTGCGGAGAAACGAGTGCCATGGGGACTACGTTTTTCTGGAAGGCTGCATCATAAGAGGCGTTGCCGGTGTTGTTATAGATAAGCTGCGTGGTTCCTTTCAGCTTGCCTACTGTTGGATCACTGTAGACCGCCTCATAGTCACTGAAGTCGCAGCCTGGGATTCCCATGGGGCCGACGGTTTGGCCAAGGCAGGTGCTGACCATCTGCGCCGTGGGAACGGTATCGGTGTTCGAGACGCCAACCTTCTGCCGCTGGCCTTCATAGTTGAAGAAGAAGAAGGCGCGGTCTTTCCAGATAGGTCCGCCAATGGTGCCGCCAAAGCGGTTCTTCAGTCCCGGAGGCACAGAGGCCGGCACGCCATTTGCATCGGTAATGTAGTTCGGCGCCTGGCTGTACGGATCGCGTGCAATGTTGCTGTTACCGGTGCGGAAGTCGTAAGCGTCTCCGTGGAACTGGTTCGTGCCGGAGCGCGTCTGCGCAGTCATAACAGCCGAGACGGCCTTGCCAAGCTCAGCGTCAAAGTTCTGCGTAGTGATCTTGGTTTCCGTAACCGCGTCCGTAGACGGATTGACCACGATAATTCCCAGGATCGGGTCCTGGTTATCGGTGCCGTCCAACTCAAACGCCGTGCCGCCAAAGGCCTGTCCATCCACCTGGATCTGTTGCGACCCCTGCGGGTTTTCATCGGCAGCGTGAGACCAGCCAAGCTTTTGCGCGCCGGGCAGCAGAAGCTGCAGGTTGGTAAAGTTCTGGTCGCCGATAGGAAGGCTTGAAACCTGCTGCCGGTCCAGGGTCAGCGCCACATCGGCGCGGTCTGTCTTGAGCGTTGGTTCCTGGTCTGCGTTCACTTGTACGGTTTCCGTGCCGCCGCCTACTTCCAGCGCGGCGTCAATGCGCGGGGAAGCGTCGGCGAGGACCTGGATAGCTTTTGTCTCGGAGTTCTTGAATCCCTTGGCGGATACTTTTACGTCGTAGGTGTCTGGGATAAGGTGAGGAACGCTGTAGTCTCCGGTTGCATTCGACGTGACGGTGAAGACGGTGCCTTTGGACTCGTCTGTCACTACAATGGTTGCGCCTGGAATGGCGCCTCCGCTCTTATCCGTCACTGTGCCGAAAATTGAACCGTAGACCGACTGTGCCCACGCATGCGCGCTGAGCACGCTCATTGCACAGGCCACAATGGCCAGCGCAATGGCTTTCCGCTGCATATTTTTCATACGGTCTCCTGGGTATGCCTCATATTCTTTTGTTTTTCTGTACTTGTTTTTGTTACCGGCCGAGGCATGGCCGATTGTGGTTTTTTTGTCCACCTCCTGAAGTCGAGCAAACAAACGACCTGGGATTAAAACGCTCCGGGTGGAGCGCAAATACGCACAAATTAGCGAAGACGAGAGAGCTATCTCCCTGAAATGCTGGAACGTTACTCAAAACAAACAAGTCGTGTCAACACCGAATTTGGTAGTCCATATGGGAAATGAGGGTAAATTCAACTCGTTGTCAGCAAAGCGCACAAACGATTGAGTCGCGATTCCAGCAGTGCAGCGAGCATAAAACGATTTATTTCTCCTGCCTATTGCTTTGGAGCAAAATTCCTACCAAAACAGAAACTCTTTCAGAATGGGGCAATCTTTATAAATATTTTAGAAATAGTATCCGCGTGGTGAATAAGCAGGAGGGGGCTACCGCGCCGCGCAAGGCTGCTTGCCTGTTTCGATAGCGTCGAGCATGGCGTGGGCGCGCTGGTTGTCCGGCGCAAACGCAAGAATGCGCTGAAGTACCTGCTCTGTGCCGGAACGATTGGCTGCCTGGCATTCCACCACGGCAAGGTTCAGTCCCGCGTTAATCTGCGTAGGATCACGCATGAAGACTGCCTGCCAATGCTGGATAGCTTCGCCGGAATGATGCTGTCCGGCTTCCATGAGCGCCAGGTTTCCCTCCGCTAAAGAGTCATTGGGATTGATAGCGAGAGCTTTGCGATAGTCATCCCTTGCAACAGTCAGGTTGCCGCTGACCTGCTCAAGAAATCCCAGTTGCGAAAAGACCTCATAATCATGCGCAGCCTCCGGCAGGCTTGCCACCTTGTGCAGCAGGGTGAGCGCACGCGTTCCGGCGTCGCGGTCGCCACGTGAGGCAAGCTGCGCATAGGCAAGACCGAGGTCGCGATCGCTTGCAGCATTGCCGCCGACAGAAACCAGCTCTCCGGTGCTGACTACGGGAAGCGCCTTCGTGCTGGCGCGGCGCACAATCCAGTGGTCGGTTACTTGCTCGTGCGCAATGTCGTTCGAGGGCGGGCGGCTCATGTGGCAGGCCGTGCAGTCAGGGTTCTCCGCATGATGGCCAGCGGCAAAGCCCACCTGATTGTGGCACTGCAAACACTTGGCACGATAGAAAGCAACACGCTGCCCAGGCGTAGGAGTGCTGTGCGGATCGTGGCAAGTGGTGCAGGTCATCTTGTCCCCGGAAACCTGCTTACAGCGGCTGCGCAAAAGAGCTTCCCACTGGCTGGTGGCGCGTCCGCCTGAGCCGGCCTCGCTTTTATGTACAAAGAAAGCGGTGTAGTCAAAGATGTTGTCGCCGGGGCGAAACTCTTCTGGCCGCTTGCCAGGCCGCGTAACTGCCACCTGTCCCTCCAGATGGCAGGACAGGCAAACCGAATCGCGCTGCACCGGGCTGAGCGTGTTGATGTTGAGGAGCGAATTCCTGCCATTCGAAGCAATGTGCGTAGACGCATCCCCATGACAGGCCGCGCAGGTAATGCCGCCATGCGCAAACGGCGCAGCCGCGTAGTGATTCCGCGCATCGGGCAGGGAAGACGCGGCGTTCGATGCATGGCAGGTAAGGCAACCGGGGTCAACCGGCAGCGTCAGCGGCATCTCATGCGTGCTCTGGTAGTTGGGAGCCATATCCCAGAGTTGCTTCTTCGCATACCAGTTGATAGGGATCTCAAACCAGTACCCCTGCTGCTGAAAGAGATAAGTGCGCCCGCGATGCCCCGAGCCGAGAAAGTAGACAAGCTGTTGCCTCCCGTTCAGTGCCGCATTGGCAGCAGATACAGCCGCGCGCTCGTAGCTCAGCCACACGTTGTTGTTCTCTTCGTAGATGCGATAGTGCACACCGGAAATCTCGTGGCGAAAGTCAGCAGGCAGAAATCCCTTGCGCGCCAGCCCGCTGGCATTGGCCATGGGCGTAGTGCGGTAACGCTCATAAATTTCGCGGTGGCATGCAACGCATGCGGCATTGGGATCGCCGCTCTCCTGCGATGCGGCGAGGAGACAGCCAAGGACGAGAAAGAGAAGAGAGGAACAACAGAATTTCCACGCGGAGAAGTGGACAAGGCGCTGCACGGCATAAGCATACAGCGCCGCAAAGCGACGTGATGCCCTGGTTCTCCCCCCAAGAATAATTGGTGTCATCCTGAGCGAAGCGCATTGGGGTAGGCGGAGCGAAGGATCTGCGGTTGCCTTTTCCAGTCCGGCCACAACTCGGGTGCCCCCCGATCCCTCGCACTTGGGGACCGGGGATACCCATACTGCCAGTCCCTCCGCATCAAGCCCTCCCTCCGCCTGTGGAAGAATCCTGTCAAGCCCCACGAACGAAAATATTTTCTAACTCACTGATTCCATTAAGCAAAATTCTGAGCCAAGTTTGCGCTCAATTATGGTCATTTATGCCAAACTAAAAATAAGTAAACAAACGGCCCGATTCCAAAGGAATCGGGCCGTTCTGTTTGAAGGACCAGAAAAGGGTACCCCCTCCCCCCTCTTAACACTGGGACTGTAAAGAAAGGAGCAAACAATGCAGCAAAGGACACGTTCAACCACCCGCACCCCTGTACCCTGCCCTCTGCCTCTCGCACAGTTCCACAGTTCCGGAATAAAGAAACTGCACAGTCCCTGTGCAATCCCACACAACTCACACAAAACAAACAGCTTGCAAAACCGCCCCCACCGTGCGCATGCACACAGCATCGCAAAGATGCACAGACTGCCGCAGCAAATCCTCAAGCCTTTGGCACAAGCCCATTCAACGCAGCAGCCTTAAGAACCTTCCCGCCTTCCTCAATAACGTAGAGCTTATTAGCGTCGAGGTCCTTGAGCGTATCCGTAGCGCCGGACGGCCATCGTATCTCCACAATGTCCACTTTCTTAGCCTCGCCAAGCCCAAAGTGAATGCGCAAATCGCTCGCGGAGTAATAACCGTCAGACGAGCGCACCTCCTCAATCTGAGTAAGCGGCGTTCCAGCCTTCGCATTGAGCAAAGGCGTACCCGTCTGCGCCACAACCCTGATGCGCGCCCCGATTCCCGCACGGTTGCTCTTAGTGCCAACAAGCCGAATCTTGATCCAGTTGTGCTTAAGCGTGGAGTCGCAGCGCAGCAGTTGCGGAACCGAGTTGATGCAGTTCACGATAGCGTCAAGGTCACCGTCATTGTCGTAATCGCCAACAGCAAAACCCCGCGCCGAAGCATTGGCCGTAATACCCGCACCGCCCTGCAGACTCACATCCTCAAACTGCCCGTTGCGCAGGTTGCGGTAAAGATATTTCCGCTCAGCATAAGCTGCGTCCACCTGCGTGCCATCCATTTCTGGATAGACATGCCCATTGGCAACAAGAATGTCGAGCCACCCATCGTTATCCATATCGAGAAAGCTGACACCCCACCCCAGCAACCGCGTATTAACTCCAAGGCCAGCCTGATAAGTCCGGTCGTCAAACATACCGCCGCCAAGATTCATATAAAGCGAATCAGTGTCACCGGCAAAGTTGGTTTTAACAATGTCAGGAAGCCCGTCGCGGTTGTAGTCGCCAACAGAAACGCCCATACCTGCCTGCGGCTTGCCATCGGGCGAAAAAGCAACACCTGCTTCGACAGACTGATCCTTGAACGTACCGTCCTTCTGGCTGAGGTAAAGCGTCGCCGCCGTGGAATCGTTAGCAACATAGATATCCGGCCAGCCGTCCCCGTCGAGGTCTGCAGCAACACAGCCAAGCGCATAAGTACCAAGCGCGGTAAAGATGCCAGCTTTCTGGCTGATGTCCTCAAAAGTTCCATTGCCCTTGTTGCGGTAGAGAATATTCTTTCCACCCTGCAGCCCGGGCGGCCCGCAAGCCACAACAATGCCCTTGTAAGTGCAATGCGCATCTTCAGGCGTAGGCGTAGTTTTGAGGTCCAGGTCTATGTAGTTACCAACAAAGAGGTCGAGATGGCCGTCCTTGTCGAAGTCCACAAAGGTACAGCCGGAGTTCCAGCGAAGCCGGTCTTGCAGCAGGCCCGCTTCCTTCGTCACATCCGTAAATGTGCCGTTGCCGTTATTGCGAAAGAGCGAGTTCTGACCGTAGTAAGTAACAAAGAGATCGTTCCATCCATCGTTGTTGTAGTCGCCAACGCAGCAGGCCTGTCCCCAGCCGGAACGCGCAAGGCCCGACTTCAGCGTCACATCCGTAAAAGTGCCGTCGCGATTGTTTTTGAAGAGATGACAGACAGGCTCCTGCCCTTTAGGAAAGCCTTCGAGCCGCCAGCCGTTGACGAGGAAGATATCCACCCAGTCGTCCTGGTCATAGTCGAAGAAGGCCGCACCGCATCCCGTGGTTTCCAGCAAATACTTGTTGTGGTGCGCTCCACCGAAGATGGTTTCAACATTAAGACCAGCTTGTTTCGCTACATCCGTAAATTGCACGCCGAGCGGAGTTCCAGTTACGGGTGAGGATGTGCCTTTGGGTGCGGGCCGCGACTGTGCTTCATAAGATTGCCGCATGGTGCCAACGGGCGCTTGCTGTACGGTCTGTTGCGAGAAGATGGGACGCGCGAGGGAGAGAACGTCTTCCAATGAGAGGATAAGCGCGGTGCGCGAGAGAGACTGCAGGAATCGGCGGCGGGAGAAAGACAATTGCTTGGCTCCGGATGCGTGTTGGATGGTGGATGTTGCGTCTGGAGAGCAAGTATATCGAAACGATGGATAGTATGCGGCGGCCTCGGGCTGGTAGGCTTGGGCCGTACTTCGAGGGTGTGTGCGATGCGTTCTCCCAAATTATTTTTGACGATGGCTCTGGTACTGGTATCTGTCGCCACTGTTCATGCACAGCAGAGTGTCGCCGATCTGCATACGATTGACGCAATTTCATTCCGCATGGATGGCCCGGCTCTGCGCGCGAATGCTGAGGCGCAGAAGCCTTTCACTGTGGCGGGAGAGCGCGGCGTGCTGCTAGGGCAGCAGGATGGAACGATGGAAGCATGGGTGCTTCCAGTAAAGCTGCTTTCGCATCTGACGCTGGAAGCAGAGATGGAGAACTATCCAGTTCCGATTGATGTGAACAAGATGGCCGCGCAGATTGAGGTGCGGCCAGACCGCACAATCATCACGTACTCGCATATCGGCTTTACAGTGCGGCAGATTATGTTCTCGCCAAACAACAATGCGTGGCATGGCGGCCCTGTTGTGCTGTACGAGTTCGATTGTCTGCGCCCAACGGATTTTACCTTTCGATTTACCCCAGAGCTGCAATGGATGTGGCCGGAGCGCAATGAAGGTGTGCCGGGTGTGGAGTGGGTTGCGAACGGCAGACAAGGCTACTATGTTCTGCACTCTGATTACCCGGATTTCGCCGGAGCAATTGCGATGCCGGGAGCGAAGCCGGGGATATTGGCCCCGTATCAGGAAAGGCCGCAGGTTCATCCCGTTGAGTTGCATTTGCATATCGATCCCGCGCGCGACAACGGGAAGCTGTTCCCGCTGTTGATGGCTGTCGGAAAAAATGCAAGCGATGCTGGCAATGCAGCGCTCGGAGCTTCACTGGCAAAGCTGAATGTGAATGTTACAGCGGCATACGCAGCGCATGCGGAGGAATGGAAGAAACGGCTTGCGGATTCAGCGCAGATTGAGACTCCGGACGCGGTGCTGGATGAGGCGTTTCAGTGGGCGGTTATCTCCATCGAGCAGTTGAAAGCAACACTACGAGAGCGTGATGGCAGCGAGGAGACGGCGCTGGTAGCGGGGTACTATTCGTCCGGTGACTCAGCACGGCCAGGCTTTGGGTGGTTCTTTGGACGCGATGCGCTTTATACGCTCTATGCGGTGAACGGATTTGGAGACTTCAAGCTGACGCGGCAAGAGTTGGAGTTTCTAATTCACCGGCAAAGGGAAGACGGCAAGATCATGCACGAGTATTCGCAGACTGCGCCGGCTGTTGATTGGAAGGCCTTCCCATATATGTATGCCGCGGCAGATGCTACCCCGCTGTTCCTGCTGGCCGTTGCGGATTACGTGAAGACGAGCGGGGATGTGGGGTTTCTGCGCGAGCATTGCGATGCCGTAGAGAAGGCGTGGAAGTTTGAGACAACGCATGACACCGACGGCGATGGGATTTACGACAACTCGCAGGGAACTGGCTGGGTGGAGAGTTGGCCGGGTGGGATGCCGCACCAGGAGGTTTATTTAGCGCTGCTGGACCAGCAGGCTTCTGCGGCAATGGCACGGATGGAAATGTTGTTGCAGGATGCCACTGCAGTGAATGCGGCGAAGAAGCGCGCGGAGACGATTGCGAAGACGATTGAGAGTGAGTATTACGACGCGCCAAAGGCTTGCTATGCGTTCAGCCGGAATGCGGATGGAACGCAGGATAAGACTTCTACGATTTATCCGGCGTTGGCGTGGTGGGACCCGGTGGATGGAAGAGCTAAGCTTGCGCATACACGGGAATGCCTGGAGCAGTTTATAGCTTCACCGCTGAATACAGACTGGGGCACGCGGGATGTAGCGAATACCGAGAAAGTTTATGACGGGATGAGCTACCACCAGGGGTCTGTGTGGCCGCTGTTTACGGGCTGGGCTTCGTTAGCGGAGTATCGCGGAGGGCAGTCGTTGGCAGGGTATCAACTACTGATGGAGAATGCGAACCTCACGCAGGCGCAGGATGTTGGCGCGGTTACAGAGCTGCTTTCAGGTGACTACTTTGTTCCGTTTGGGCGCAGTACGAGTCATCAGCTCTGGTCTTCTGCAATGGTAATTACGCCGACGCTGCGCGGATTGTTTGGAATTACCGTGGATGCACAGACCAAGACGATTACGGTGAATCCGCATTTGCCGGCAAGCTGGGAGCACGCTTATATGGGCGATATTTCGCTCCCAGACGGAAAAGCTTCGCTTGATTTCGTGCAGCAGAATGGATCCCTTGATGTTTCTTTCATCGCTCCCGACGATTGGCACTTGCGTAGCGATACTGTGGGCGCATCCTTTGGTCCATTAGAAAGCAGCAGGCTGCCAGAACTGCAAATCATTAAGCCGCGAAATGGTATACGCATTCAACTTCCTGAGCTTGAAGCGGATTTTTCGCTCGGAGACCTGCATCCAATAGAAAGTGTTCTGTCAAAGCAGCCGACATTATCTCCAATTCCGGGTGCGCGTACTTCGCAATTCCGCGTTCTGCATAGCGAATACGCAAATCACAAGCTTGTGCTTACGTTAGAAGGTAGAGCTGGAACCAGTGGCATTCTCAATCTTGTACGCCGAGGCCACCTTATTCCAAAGGCACAGACAGAGCCAGTCGGAACGCCTGATGCTAGCATTTCGTTTCGTGCATGCGATGCGGATCTCTATGCCTGCAAGACACTGCCGCTGGTTGTGAGCTTTCCGCAAGGAGATGGATGGAAGACGATTACCGTGACGTTGACGTGGTGACGACGGTGTTTTCGTGCGCCAGTGCGGTCATTCGCAGGTACACAGCATTGCTCCATCCGAAACCGATTTCGTTGCTCTTGTAGCCGGTTTGTATCTGCACGTTGGCATTGCTGGTAACTACGTTGTACTTTTCGCGGATGGTTCCGTCTTTTGCGAAGCCTGCGTCGATGGTGGCGGTGAAGTGCTCGGAGATGCGTGCTGCATCAGCGTGGAAGCCCGCTTCTTCAAGACCGGCGACGGAGACCCAGTTAGCAGGCGCCCAACCGAAGGGCTCGTCCCATTGCAGGCCAGTGTTGGTGTTGCTCATAGAGAGGCCGCCGGGGCGCTCGAAGAGGTTGAGCTTGGCTACGACTTGCTTGGCTTCATCGTGCGTGGCTACTCCACCCCACAGCGGGTAGAGCGATGTGATGTAGGCATAGGTGTCAGGCGTGTGATGGATAAAGTCGTAGTCGGTGAAGTGGCCTTCTTTCGGCTGCCACAGGTAGCGATGCATGGCGACGTTGCGGGCTTGGGCGCGGTGTTTCCATTCGGTTTCCTCGGATTTTTTGCCTAGCATTGCAGCGAAGTGGGCCATGTCTCGCTCATAGCGATGGAGCAAGCTGTTGAGGCAGACAGGCGCAAAGTGATGCGTGGCTCCGGAGAATGGGCCAAAGCGGAAGCTGGGGTCGTAGCCGGATTCGCGCATGGCGCGGTCGCCGATGTAGAAGTCGCGAGTGAGGCGGTAGCCGCCAGCCCAGGCTTTCATGCAGACGGCGCTGGTGGTGACGTCGCAGCTTGTTTGCTTGAGTTGTTGCGCTTCGGCAGCGCTGGGATGTTCGGAGCCTTTCACTAGGTAGCTGTCTCCGCTGGTACCGGGATGTGCGAGTAGCCAGCGGATGATGTCGGGATAGTAGGTGTCATCATCAGCCATTTCGGGGACAGGGCCGGTGCCGTAGTCGAAGTAGCGAGCAAGACCAGTATCCCCTGCGCGATGTTCGGGGCGCAGCCAGATGGAGTAGTCCTTGGCGGCTAATGCATAGGCGCGTTCCAGCCACTTTTGTTTTTCTGCTTTGCCTTCAGGCGTTGCAGGAAAGCTGGCAGGATTTTCAAGGACGGAGCGAATCATGGAAGTGAGGAACGGAGGCTGCGAGCGCGTGAGGTAGTAGGTGCGGTTGGCATTGAGGACGCCGCCGTAGTTTTCGATTTCAAAGAGGAAGTTATCGACCATTCCCTTAGCGAGTGCTGCGTGATTGTCCGCCTCCAGGCCGAGGAGAATAAAAAAACTATCCCAGCCGTACATCTCGTTGAAGCGGCCGCCGGGCACTACGTAGGGGTTGGGGAGATAAAGCAGGCCGGGCGCTGGGAGTTCCTGGGGCTGCACATCGCCGAGTTTTTCAATACGGCGAGGGAGAGTGATGATTTGCACCTGGCACTGTTGCTTCACTGCATTGACTGTGGGAGGCACGGGCACGCCTGCCGGAAGGTACAGGATGGGATGGGTGGAAATCTTGGTATCGACGAGCGAGCTGCATGAAGTCATCGAACGCGTCAGCGTGTCCCATGAGGCATGGATGTAGCGAAGAGTGGCCTGTGGGTCGGATGCGACAGGTGCGGAGGGCTGCTGCGCGGTGGCGATGGGCAGAATGGCAACTGCGAGAAGAACGATACTGCGAAGTTTCATATTCGCTCCTACGGTGCACCCGTATGATGCACCGCAGTGTATCGCAGTTGCTGGCTGTCAGGCGTTCAATTCTTGCGCGGAGGCGCTTTCTGGAATGTGGCTGAGAGCGTTTGTGCGGAGGCTATAGAGGAAGACGACCGCGTAACAGATGGCTACGACGGAGTAGCCCAAGGCGTAGCTGTCAGAGCGTTTGGCGATGAAACCGACCATGGGTGGCATAACTGCTCCGCCGACAATGGACATGACGATGAGCGAGCTGGCGAGCTTGGTGCGCGGGCCGAGATTCTTTACTCCGAGCGCGAAGATGGTGGGGAACATGACGGAGAGGAAGAAGCTGGTGAGGAGAATAGCGCCTGCTCCGACGATGCTGGGATGGAGAACGCCGGTAGTGATGAGAGCAATGTTGACGAGCGCGTAGACAGACATCATGCGCGTGGGCGGAATCCAGTGCATAAGAGCTGTGGAGAGCGCGCGGCCAGCGGCGAAGGCGATGAGGTTGCCGGTGAGAAAGAGCGCTGCGGTTCGTTCAGGGGCGGATGTGTACTGCTTGACATAGGGGATGAAGGCAGACCATCCGGCAACCTGCGCGCCGACGCAGCAGAACTGCGCGACGATGGCGGCCAGGACCTGCGGCGTGCCGAGGAGACTGCCGATTTCATGCAGAGCGTTGGAGCCGGCGGTGTGTTCTTCTTCGTGTGAAGACGAGGGGAAACGCACGGTTGCGATAATGGCGGCGAGTCCCAGCACTCCGATGCCGAGGCCAACATAGGTGGGAACCACGCGCATCAGTTCGCTGTGCAGGTAGGCTGCGTAAGTCCCCTGCACTTTGAGCTCGGCGATGCGGGCGGGTGAGAGCTCAACGCCAGAGAAGATGAAGAATGTGCCGAGAATGAGGCCGAAGATGGTTCCGGGAGGATTGAAGGCCTGCGAAAAGTTCAGGCGGCGAGCGGAGCTCTCAGGTGCGCCAGTCTGCGCGATGAAGGGGTTCGCAGAAGCTTCCAGCGTGGCGGAGCCGCATCCGACGATGTAGAGAGCCATGAGCATGAGCCAGTAACGGCCAATGACAGCGGCAGGCCAGAACATGAGAGTACCGATGCCGAAGAGAGAAAGTCCGATGAGAATGCTTATCTTGTAGCCCCAGCGCCGCGCTGCAAGCGCTGCCGGGAGCGCCATGCAGAAATAGCCGAAGAAAACGGCTGTTTGGACGAGCTGGGCTTCCAGCGGAGAGAGCTCGAAGGATTTTTTGAATTGCTGTACGAGGATATCGGTGAGGTTGTTCGACATTCCCCAGATAAAGAAGAGCGCTGTGACAAGCGCAAAGGGAAGAAGCTGACCAGCCGGAAAGAGCGGGGCTGTTGTTGAGCTTCCGGATTGGGAACGCGGGGAAGTGTCAATGTTCATACATTGCTCGCAGAGTGGAGATGATAGAGTGCGGCTGCATTTGTGCCAAAGATTTTTCGCTTTTCGTCTTCGCTGAAGGCGGAAAAATATTCGTGGAGCGTTTTCCACCATTGGGAATAAGACGTTGCCAGAAGGCAAACGGGCCAGTCAGAGCCGGCAAGCAGGCGGCTGGGGCCGAAGGCTTCCACGCAGATGTCCAAATATGGGCGTAGCGTGTTGAGACTCCAGGTGTTCCAGTTATCTTCCGTGACGAGGCCGGAAAGTTTGCAGCAGATGTTTGGGCGCTTTGCTAATTCACGAATGCTGGTTGCCCATGGTTCCAGCTCGCGTGCCGCGATGCGGGGCTTTGCAGCATGGTCGAGCACGAATGCTTGTTTCGGATGGCGGTCAACGAAACGGATGGCTTCGGGGAGTTGGCGTTCGTAGACGAGCACGTCATAAGTGAGGCCACGCTGCGTAAGCAGCAAGATGCCGCGATTGAAGGCTGGAGCATCGAGGAAGCCGTCGGGTTCGGCCTGTACGATATGGCGCAATCCTGCGAGGCGTGGGTTGCTGATTTGATCGAGAAGTTCGGAGATATTCTCTGCATTAAGCGGCAGCCAGCCTACTACTGCGGCGATTTCCGGAGTTTGGTTGGCGCAGTCGAGCAGCCATTGGGTCTCTTCGAGAGATTGCCTTGCTTGTACGGAAATTGCGGCGTCTATCTGCACGGAATGCAACGCGGCGGCGAGGTCTGCTTCAAGAAAGCTGCGGCGGATGGTTGCCATCTCCTCGGTAATCCATGCGTATTCCTGCGGGTCATATTGCCAGAGATGGTGATGGGCATCGACGCGGAGCGGGCGGGAGTTTGGCGTGGATTGCGTAGAGGTAGTCATAGGGAAAGTGTGTGCTCAGGCGGATTTAAGAATGATGTTGGAGTATTGCGCGGTGCCGGCAGTGCGAATGAGGCCAATGGCATGTGGGACGCGACGCTTGAACTCGATGTGCGGCTCGAATGTGATGGATGGCAGAAGTTTTGCGAAGGACTGAAGAAGCTCAGGCGGATTGTGATGGCGGAATTCAGTCGCCATCCATGCGTTGCCGATGATGAAGTTGGGCGTGACGGCTTCCAGCACTTGCAGTACGGTGGGAATGTCATCGACAAGCGTGATATCCACGGTCTCGATTTCTGGCCAGAAAGGAAAGCCGCGGTCGGCAATCACCAGGGTGTTGGTGTGCCGAACGCGGCTGAGCAGCGAGTTAATTTGCGGATTGAGAATTCCTGAGCGAAGCATTTTCCTCTTTCCGGTTCCAGCGTTGGTTATGCCTGCCGGGTGCGATTGTGAAGCGTGCCAATTCCTTCGATCTCAATCACCATGTCTTCTTCGGGCTTGAGCCAGCGTTGCGGATTGCGGCCCAATCCTACGCCCGGAGGCGTTCCCGTGCTGATGATGTCGCCGGGCTCAAGCGGCACGATGCTGGAAATATATGCGATCAGCTCAGGGATGCGAAAGATGAGGTCGCGCGTATTGGCGGATTGCATAACTTCGCCGCTGAGCGTGAGCTTGATGCCGAGTGCATGCGGGTCGGCGATTTCGTCGCTCGTGACAATCGCAGGGCCCATAGGCGTGAACGTAGGGAAGCTTTTGCCAAGAGTCCACTGGGAGGTGGCAAGCTGGATATCGCGTGCGCTCACGTCGTTGACGATGGTGTAGCCGAAAACGTGTTTCTCCCAATCCTGCGGCTGAATGTAGTGACCGGGCTTGCCGATAACTACGGCTAGTTCGGCCTCATAGTCGGTCTGCGTGGCGTTAGAGGGCAGCAGAACATCTGCATCTGGGCCACAGATAGACGAAGGCAACTTGAGGAATACGGTGGGTACAGCCTGTACAACCATCTTGGATTCGGCTGCGTGTTCGCGATAATTAAGGCCGATGCCAAAGATGCGTGGCGGATGCAGTAGTGGAGCTAGCAGGGTGACTTCGCTGAGTGGAACCGACTGGCCGTCCAATTGCGGAGCGGCATTGCCACTGGCAATAAAAGCAAGTGCATCGTCGCCACCTGTAGTGGCGAATGTTTTGATGGTTGTGCCCTCCAGGATGCCGCTGCGTGCGGGGCCGCCATTATGACGGAATGAGACCAGTTTCACTGAAGATTTCCTTTCCATTCTGCGCCATCGGGAAATGCGAAGCGCTCAAGAGACTCTTTTAAGATTTCGCCGCTATAGCCGGGTTGCGTAGGCGCCATGTAGCGGCCTTTTTGAATCACAACCGGGTTTACAAAATGTTCGTGGAGGTGGTCGACGTATTCGATTACGCGATCCTGCATGGTGCCGGAAACGCATAGAAAATCGAACATGGCGAGATGCTGTACGTATTCGCACAAGCCTACGCCGCCCGCGTGCGGGCAAACGGGGATACCGAACTTGGCTGCCATGAGAATAATCGCGAGGTTTTCGTTGATTCCGGCAACGCGGCAGCTATCGATTTGGCAGACGTCAATCGAGCCGGCTTGCAGAAGCTGCTTGAACATGACGCTGTTGTGGCAGTGCTCTCCGGTAGCAATGCGCGTGGGCGCCGCCTCGCGGCGGATACGTGCATGGCCAAGGATGTCATCAGGACTGGTTGGTTCCTCCATCCACCACGGCTTCAACTCGGTCAACTGCAGCGTGCGGCGGATAGCTTCTTCCACACCCCACTTCTGGTTGGCGTCCACCATCAGGCGGTTTTCCCAGCCGATTTCTTCACGAACGATGCGGCCACGGCGAAGGTCGTCAGCGGCATCGCCGCCTACTTTCAGCTTGAAGTGCGTCCAGCCTTCGGCCATTCCTTCGTGGCAGAGGCGGCGGATCTTCTCATCACTGAAGCCGAACCAACCAGCGGATGTTGTGTAAGCAAGGTATCCGCTTTGTTCGAGATAGGCGAGGCGTTCGGTCTGGCCTTTTTTCGCGGCGCGCAGAATTTCCAGCGCTTCCTGCGGTGAAAGCGCGTCGGCGATGTAGCGAAAATCAATGATTGCAACAATCTGTTCGGGAGTCATCTCCGAGAGCAGACGCCAGACAGGCTTGGACTCGGCTTTGGCGTATAAGTCCCACACAGCATTCAGGACAGCGGCAACTGCAAGGTGAATTACGCCCTTTGCCGGGCCCAGCCAGCGGAATTGCGTATCGCCTATGAGCTGGAGATAGAAGCCGTTGAGATCGGAGGTGATGGATTCGAGAGTACGGTTGGTAGCGAATTGTGCAAGGTGCTTGAGTGCGCCGGTGACCAGCTCGGTTCCGCGGCCCAGGGTGAAAGTGAGGCCGTGGCCCTCGATGCCGGAATCGGTTTCAAGAATGCAATATGCGGCGGAGTAATCCGGGTCGGTATTCACCGCATCGGAGCCGATGCTCTCACGCGAAGTAGGAAAGCGCAAATCGACGATACGAACGCCGGTGATGGTGATGGGTTTCAAGATGCTCCTTTACAAAAATCGGCAAAAAGCACTGGAATTTGGCGAACACGGAAAAGGCGGAGTTTTCGTCAGAGAAAACTGTAATTCATTAGTGGAAGAGTATGCCAGTCCCGAATTAAGATGCGCAATGTGGGATTTTTCCAGTATTTACAAAGGCGCAGGCATTTGACAACCAGAAGAAACGCACAGTACAACCGAAGCGAGACCGACAGCGGGAGAGTGAAACGTGCTTAGTTTGGCAGGGCGGCGAGCCATTGTGACAGGTGCTGCCAGTGGAATTGGTTTGGCGGTTGCAAAGCTCTTTGCTTCCAGTGGGGCCAGCGTTGCGCTGGTAGACCTGAATGCGCAAAAAGTGTCAGAGGCGGCTCAATCCATTGAGCCCGTGCAGGATGCGCATGTGCACAGCGTCGCTTGCGATGTTTCCAGCGCGGAGAGCGTTGAGAAGGCCTTTGCGGAAATTCCGCAGGCGCTTGGTGGCGCGGTGGGAATACTGGTGAATTGTGCCGGTATCGCGCATGTGGGTAGCCTTGCCAGCACGGCTCCTGAAGCGCTGGACCAGTTGTATGCCGTGAATGTGCGGGGAACGTACCTGACGATGCGCGCGGTGCTTGGGCCAATGTTGGAGCAAGGCGGCGGCGTGATTGTGAATATGGCTTCAATTGCCGCGACGGCGGGTCTGCCAGACCGCTTTGCGTACTCGATGACCAAGGGAGCTGTTCGCTCCATGACGCTTTCCGTGGCCCGGGATTATATTCCGCAGGGGATTCGCTGTAATTGCATTTCGCCGGCGCGCGTGCACACGCCGTTTGTGGATGGCTTTTTGGCAAAGAACTATCCGGGGCGCGAAGCAGAGAAGATGAAGGAACTGGCCGCAGCGCAGCCGATTGGACGCATGGGAACTCCGGAAGAGGTTGCGCAACTGGCTCTTTACCTTAGCTCCGATGCTGCCTCCTTTATTACCGGCGCCGATTATGTGATTGACGGCGGCTTTATGAGCGTGCGCTAGAACGGATTAGGAGCAGTCTTGGACTTAGGACTCAAAGAACATGTAATTCTTGTTACCGGTGGTGGGGCAGGCATTGGCGCGGCGATTACGCGCGCGTGTTTGGCTGAACAGGCGCGCGTGGTTGTAGTTGGCCGGATGTCAGAGAATGTGAAGCATTTTCAGGCGGAGATGCAGACTGCGAATCAAGCGTGCGAGTTTGTTGAAGCGCAGCTTGCGGATGCGGAGCAGTGCAAGCATGCAGTTGAGCATGTTGCCGAATGCTACGGACGCATTGATGGACTGGTGAATAACGCGGGAGCGAATGACGGAGTAGGTTTGGAAAGTGGCGATCCGGATAAATTCACCGAAAGCCTGCGCCAGAATTTGCTGCACTATTATGCGATGGCGCATTATGCGCTGCCTTTGCTGAAAGCGAGCAAAGGTGCGATTGTGAATATCAGTTCAAAGGTAGCGCTGACGGGGCAGGGGGGCACGAGTGCGTATGCTGCTGCGAAAGGCGCGCAGCTTGCGTTGACGCGTGAGTGGGCGGCAGAGCTTCTGTCTTACAGCATTCGCGTCAATTGCGTGCTTCCCGCAGAAGTGATGACACCGCTTTATCGCCGATGGATTAATACGCAGAAAGATCCTGAAGCCGTATTGCAGCGCATTACACAGCGCATTCCGCTTGAGCACAGGATGACGGAAGCGGAGGAAATTGCTGCGATGACTGTGTTCCTGTTATCGCCCATACAGTCCGGGCATACAACGGCGCAGCAGATTGTAGTGGATGGCGGGTATACGCATCTGGACCGTGCTTTGTCGTAATCGCGTTTCAGAGATACGTGAAAAGGCCGGAGCAATTGCTCCGGCCTTTTGTTATTGCGCCTGGTAGAGGCTATCGGGAGCCGTAACCATATCCATATCCGCCCCAACCTCCGTGTCCTCCACCTTGCTGGAAGTCGAAGAGGCTGAATAGGTCGTCAAGTGCGGGAGTGTTGATCGGCGCATACGGATTGCCGGGGAAGGTTACGGGGTTGGGATTGTTATCGCGGCTGCGGCGCGAGACCGTGGGCAGGTTCCAGTTGCGCTCGATTGGCTAGCCCGATGATTTGTACCAGTGAGGAGTTAGTGTAGCGCATTGATCTCTGAGTTCAGATCGATGCAGGTTGTGGCAGCAAGGGGAGCCGGGAGCAAAGCGACTGGCTCCCCTTGCTGCCGATTGGTTGAAGTCAGCCATGCCTCAGGCGCCGTTGCGCTGAGGCCATAGCCGATAGGAACTCCATCCATAGCAACAAGGCCTAGTGGCTGCGGTGCGCGATGCGCGAGCACTTCAAGGTCGAGATAAGTGATTGCCGAGGCATTCAGCACGCGCCACAGTTGCTTCTCTCCGGGTTTCACGCGAATGGTGGCTGGAGGATAGTATCACCACTCTGCGGGGAGGCGTATGCGGCGAGATTCGCTTCGAGCACGCAGCCTTTTGAACGAAAATCCGCAGGTTCTTCTACCAAGCTACCGGGTTGTAGTCTTGTGCATAGCGACTGGGCTTGTAAATGTATGGTGTAGCTTGCTGTAACGGGGAGAGAATATATAACTCCACGCAAAACGTTTGTACCGGATAGGCATTGGGGCATCCGGCAGAAAGGCTGAAGGGGAACCAGAAGCCGCATCGATTACTCCGTCCATCAATGCTTTCAATGGAAGCGGATTAGCGCATTAACGGAGCATGAAATGGCTATGCTTGGAGTTTGCGAATGTGTGCGCCCCGTGGGTTGTATAAGGTTATGCGGCGCGGTTGTAGGCGAGTTGCACAATCTTGTTGATCATGTCTGAGTACGAATAGCCAGCCCTCTTTGCAGCCATGGAGAATTCGGCTGTGCTAGCGAGCCATGGGTTTGGATTGGCCTCGATGACGTAGACTTCGCCTTTCTTATTCAGTCGCATATCAATGCGTCCGTAGTCGCGCAGTTTGAGAGCGCGATAGGCTGCGAGTGCAATCTCCTGAAGTTTTTGTGTAGTCTCGTCGTCAAGGTCTTCGACAGGTGCGGATTTTGTTAACTTGTAGGCTTCAGTTTCGCGAAAGAACTTCACATCCTGGCCGGCGATGCGCGGGGTACCCTTGGGAAGCTTCGAGAGATCCAGTTCGATGAGTGGGAGCACTTCGGGACTGTCATTGCCGATGATTGCTGCATAGATTTCACGGCCTTCGATGTATTCCTCGATGAGTGCGGGACTATCGAATGTTTCGTGGATATAGTGGATACGCTCCATCAGGTCTTTCACAGTGTCCACGACGGAACTGTTGTCGATGCCGATGGAACCGTCTTCCGAAACAGGCTTCACAATAAGCGGAAACTTGATGTCATGTGAGTGGTCGGTGAGGCCTTTGTAAGAGGTTGCGAAGTCAGGTGTTTTAATTTTGTGAAAGTCGAAGATCTTTTTTGCGATGGACTTGTCCTGGGCGAGATAGAGTGCCTGCGGGCCACCGCCTGTGTATGGAATGTGCAACATCTCCATATAAGCGGCAATGTTCTTGTCCATCGTGTCATCGCCTGCGTATGACTCTGTGAGGTTGAAGATGAGGTCGGCGTTGCTCTTGGAGAGCGCAAACAATGATTGGTTCTTGCCGTCGAGGATGTGATAGGAAGGCTCGTATTCAAGCTTGGTCAGCGCATCAAAAATTTCTTCACGCTCATTGAGTGGTTTTCTTTTCTTCGCGGCACTCCCGGCATTTTTGCCGCGCGGTGGTTTAACTGGTTCCGGCTCTGGCTCTGGTGCGGTCTCTTCCCAGGAGTCATATAAGATTGTGACTTTCAGATTTGCCATAATTCCCTACGCGTTTCATTTTGGCCCTAATTCGATCGAGTTCTGCTCTTAGGCAGATAAAAAGTACCAATCAGGGCAATATGAATTTGCCTCTTGCGATGTAGTTCATCGCAAGAGCGGTTGCATATACAGTTACTTCTGTCAGATATTCTCTTTCGTATTTCATATCGGCACGCAGGCCGAGATCGTTTACTTTCGCTTCAATTGCTTCTACTAATTTTTTCACGAGCGGACGTTGAACGCCTGTCCAGTAATTTACTTTGTCAATGAGAACTTTGCGATTTTCCCGAAGAAGATCTGCTGCAGGACGGACATTTTTTCTGAGCCTCTTCGATGCGTTGAAGATATCGCTGAGATCTGTATCGAGCGGAAGTTCACCGGGCGAGAGTTGCTGATCGAGTGCGTGTTCATAGAATTCAGCGACCGTCTCATTCATTTCATCGACAGTGATATCGGTGTTGCCTTGCGCTACTATTGGGTCCGCATTGCCGAATGTACGGCCAATACGGTCCATGTAAAGCAGCTTCTTCATTGCTCCCCAACCCTTGTATCGCTTGCGCCAGTTAGAACGCGGGGTTAGCCATACTGCAAAGGTTTCTGCAAAATCTTCGTCAGGATGCTTTTGCGCATACCATCCTTCCATGTGGCGCACGAACTGGCGTGAGAAGGGGACTGGTTTGTAGTTATCTCGATAAGCGCGCCGGAACGGCCCGAAGAGCTTGCGCCACTCTTCCGTCTTAAAAAGCGCATAAGCGTAATTGAAGGCGTGTCCGGCTTCATGACGCATGTACATCATGATCTGTCTGGCGTCTTCTATGTCATTCATTGCCGATTCCAGGCGTTGCAGTTTTGGATCGGCGAGGTAGAACGGAATTCCAATGACAGGCTCTTCGCTAGGGCATCCCCACTCATCGCTGAGATAGCACATGGGGCGGAACTTCTTGAGCCCTTTCGCATCCAGCTCTTTATAGAGTTGGTGAACGAAGCGTTCGAGGGGCCCACCTTCCAGCTTCAGGCCGAGTTGCTGAATCGGCTTGGAGAGAATTTCCTGAACTTCTGCCGGCGCTTTTTCAAAGTTAGCCACAGGTGGTTAGAGGGTAGCACATACGCGATGAAGTTTGAGCAGCACAGGCTGTTTGGAGCGGGCCGTATATCCCAAACTTGATTGCTTCCGTAAGTGGGAATAATCAGGGACGCGGAATTGCGCCAAGCACTCACGGTTCATCGGCTCATGCCTTTGTCTTGGCAGGCGTGAGCGCGTCTGACTTGAGGATTTTCCCACCTTCCTGAAGAACGTAAACGCGATTCACGTCAAGATTGCTGAACTTATCAATCTGACCACTAAGCCAATGCACTTCAACGAGCTCGGCTTGTTTTGCCTGGTCGAGGCCAAAGTGCAGGCGCGGGTCGTTCTGCGAGAAATAACTCCCTCCGCTGCGCAGTTCGTCCATTTGTACGAGAGGCTTGTCGCCGTTGGAGCCGGTGGTGGCTGTCACGATGACGCGACTGCCTATGCCTGAGCGATTGGTTTTCGTTCCAACAAGCCGGAACTTTATCCAGTTGCGGCGTTGCGTGGAGTCGCAGCGCAGAAGCTGCGGTGTGGAGTTGATGCAATTAACCACAACATCGATATCGCCATCGTTGTCGAAGTCACCAAAGGCACAGCCGCGGGCTGGCGCGTTTTCTAAAATGCCGGAGCCACCTTTGTCCGTGACTTCTTCAAAGCGGCCGTTGCGTAGGTTGCGATAGAGATACTTATGCTCCGCGTATTTCAAGTCCGCTTTGGAGTTATCGACTTCGGGGTAAACGTGGCCATTCGACATAAGAATGTCGGGCCACCCATCGTTGTCCATATCAAAGAAGCCAACACCCCATCCAAGCAAACGAGTGTTGACGCCAAGGCCGCCGGGATAGGTGCGGTCTTCAAAGTTGCCGTCGCCGAGATTGGTATAAAGTGAGTCCGTGTCGCCGGCAAAGTTGGTCTTGACGATATCGAAGCGGCCAGCGTGGTCGTAGTCGGAGACGGAAACCCCCATGCCCGCTTGAGGTTTTGCTTCAGCGGACAATGCAGCGCCGGCTTCAATGGCGATGTCTTTGAAGGTACCATCTTTCTGGTTTTGATAGAGCGTGGCAGGAGCGGAATCGTTGGCGACGTAGATATCAGGCCAGCCATCATTATCGAGGTCTGAGGCTACGACGCTCAGGCCATAAGTGCCGACGGCGGTCCACATGCCGGATTTCTGACTGACATCAGTGAAGGTGCCGTCTCCGTTGTTGTGGTAGAGGATATTTTTACCGCCGGGTAGACCGGGAGGGCCGCAGGCTACGAGGATTCCCTTGTAGGTGCAGGGGCCGTCCTGAGGAAGCGGTGCGGTTTTGAGATCGAAGTCTACATAGTTGGCGACGAAGAGGTCGAGATGCCCATCGCGGTCATAGTCAACGAAGGTACACCCGCTGTTCCAGCGAATTTTGGGGCCGGGCTGGATGAGTCCGGCCTGTGCAGTGATGTCTGTGAATGTACCGTTGCCATGGTTGCGGTAGAGAACGTTCTGGCCGTAGTAGGTGACGAAAAGATCGTCGAGGCCATCGTTGTTGTAGTCGCCAACACAGCATGCCTGTCCCCATCCGGTTTTATGTTCAAGCCCTGAGCCAATCGAGACGTCTGTGAATGTGCCGTCACGGTTGTTCTTGAAGAGGTGGCAGTGTGGCTCCTTGCCTGTCGGGAAGCCTTCAAGGCGCCAGCCGTTGACGAAGAAGAGGTCCATCCATCCATCGTGGTCGTAGTCGTAAAAGGCTAGACCGCAGCCGGTGGTTTCGAGAAGATATTTGTTGTGCAGTTCACCGCCGTAGATAGTTTTGTCAGTTAAGCCGACTTGCTGTGCGACTTCAACAAAGTTGATGCCGAGAGGGGAGCCTTCAATGGGCGACTTGGGGCCAGGCGGTGGCGGAGCCGGCTTAGCGTCATAAGTGCGCTCTTGCGCGCCAATTTTAGGCGCTGCTTGCTGCGCAAGGGCGAGAATGTCAGCGAAGGGTAATACTAAAGCAGTGCGGCTGAGCGATTGAAGAAACGCGCGGCGGTGGATTTTCTGATGAGCCAAACGGGCTGTCCTTTCTGCTTAGTGAGATCCGCCGCTTGCGGTTTGCGGGGGCTGGCTGTACATGCTGCCATGGATATGGAACGGTGCGCTCTCGTTGGAGATTTCAGGATGCTTGCGGAGATATTCGAGCGAGTAGGTCGGCGCTCCGGGATCGATGCGCTTCATGGTGTATTGCGCGGACTCCATCTCTGCTTGATGTTTCATGCCCTTGCGGCGGTAGAGGATTGCAAGGTTGTAATGCGCGGCCAGGTCGTCGGGGTCGATTGCCTGCAGCGCTTTGAACTGGGTAATCGCGTCATCCGCGCGATGTTGTTGATAGTAGGAGATGCCCAACTCGCGGCGCGCATCACGGGACTCAGGGTATTGCGCAACAACTTTTTCGAGGTCGGCAATTTCTGCTTCGGAGTGGCGCTGACGGCGTTCGACTAATGCAAGGTAATAAAGAGCGCGGGCATCATTCGGACGAAGTTCGAGGGCCTTTTCCAAAGGCTTGCGTGCTTCGTCGTACTTTTCCCAATCGATATAAGTAAGGCCGAGGTTGATGTATCCATCTTTGTAATCTGGGCGCAAGCGCACAACCTGCTCAAAGGCGTGGATTGCTTCGGCATGCTGCAACTGGTCAAGGTAGCCAATGCCGAGATTGTTCCAGCGCATCCAGTCAGGATTGTCCGTAGATAACGCAGGCATTGGCTGATTCTCGCCGATATTGAAAACGCGGCTTCGCGAGGCAATTTCTACAACAGGATAAGCCGGATGGTCAGGGCCGAAGATGTTGTTGAGATAGCTTTGGCGCAGATGACGGTAGTTGACTTGCGCGCGAATGGTGATGGGCCCTTTTGCATCAGCAGGGATGTGGAACTGATAGCGAATGAGTGCGGAGCGGCCAGACTGAACGGTGTTGTCGTAAGCCATGGAATGGATGGCAGAGACGACGTGGTTATCTACAAAGTCGCCGAGTACGTTAACGGGACGGTTAGTGAAGCTATGCGCGCCGGGTTCAAGCATTCCGTCAGGCTTGAGGAACCCGCTTTTGTAGATTTCGTTGCCGGATGCGTCAGTGACAGTGAATTGCGTCCATGCTTCGTAGAGGTCGCGGACTTCTGGAACAAGCGAATGGCCGATGTTTTTGTTTTGAACGATGACGATGGCTTCTACCGCATCATTGGCATGGAGTGAAAACGGCGCAGAACCAACCGGCGCGATTAGCGGGCTGTTATCACCGATGCGAAGTGCGGTGATATCAACATTGATATAGTTGCCGGTTTTGAGAAACTCGATTGTTTTTTCGAGCTGCTCTTTGTAGCCGTAATAAAAAGGAACGGCGGTGTTGCCAGCAAGCCAGCGATGGGAGACGAAGGTTCCCTTTTTGGCTCCGGGTTCAGGCAAAACGTTTGGGGCGCGCTTCATGTGGCAACCCTGGCAGGTGGTGAAGTCGGCGGTGTAAAAGCTGAGTGGGTTGCGGTTAGAAAATTTGGAGTTCTGCCACTCGTCGTATGCAGTGAAGGCGCGAATCCACTTGTACTCATTGAGCATGGGGGGAAGGTTGGCTTTGTGGCAGGATGCGCAGAATTCCGGTGAGTGAAGAATATCCTGCATGACAGCTTTAGAGTGGCGGTCGGGATGCGCAAGGATTTCCGAATCAGGCACAACGCCGGGGATTCGTTTGCCGTTTTTATCGACCATCACCGCAGGCACGGCCATGACGAACCCGCCATTGCCCAGTTTGGATTGCACGCTCTGGATGGAGTGGCAGGTAGTGCAGGTGAGGCCGTCGCTATCCATGGCGCGATCCACGTTTGCACCAGTGGTCATGGCTCCGGCGAAGACTGCGACAGGGTTGTGGCAACTGTCACAGTGCCGCGCAAACTCGATGCCCTTGGTGCGGAGCAGGATGTTGACGCTGGCGCGGTAGAACGGCGTGCGGAAGGAGTTGGAGTGCAGCGCCTGCCGCCACTGGCTGTATGCCTCCTGGTGGCAGTGACCGCAATATTGTGCATCTGGAAATGCGCTGGGCTCCAGGAAATCACTGCCTTCCACTGCGGCGTTGCCAGGTAATGAGATGTTGCCTTTTGCAAATGGATAAGCGTAGGTGGTGCGTATCTTGTCGGCGTAAGCTTTGCGTGTCGCAGCTTCATTTTCCTGTGCGCTTTGTGTGCTGTTCTGCGCAGCCACAGAGAAGACACCAAGGGTGCATGACGACAGAGCCAAAAGTACGATGCGCCTTGTGAGGCTACTGTGCACTGTGGACACCTTGGGGAAGCCGCTCAAAACTCAGGGAAAGTATAGGCGAGCTTTTGATTGTTGTATACCCACCTTTCGGTGGAGACGAAAATCCAGGCTACTGAAATGACTTTTGAAGCGATTTTGCCTGTGTGCGCTCCGCTTTAGCCTCTACATATTTGCCCTGTTTTTCGAGGGCGTCAGCCAGGGCTGTATGTGCGTCGGCATAGTTAGGGTCGAATGCGATTGCACTGCGAAACTGGACTACAGCGTCGTCCAGTTTTCCGCTTGCAAGCAGTGTTTTGCCGGAGTTTGTGGCTACTTCGGCGCGTTGCAGATTCATGTGCGTACGCATCAGGCCTGCTGCAATCTTGCGTTCCGTGGCGGCTTCGGCGGCTTGATTTTGCTTTACGAGAACCGAGGCAAGAATCAGGTGGGAGTCGGCCTGGTCCGGAAGCAGGCGTATCGCTTCTCGCAGCGCATGAACAGCATCTGGAAGCTCGTCTAGCTTGTTATAGATGCTGCCGAGAGTAGCCCACGCGTCACCATTGTCTGGATGCAGTTTCAACGATGCTTCTAACTGCTGGGCCGCCTCCGGATAACGCGCAACTTGCATGTAGAGCAGTCCCAGCACATATGGTGCTTCATAGCCTTCCGGATTCAGCTTGGCTGCTTTTTCCAGTTCGGGAATGGCGTCTATGGCGTCATCCTGAAGCTTGTAAGCAACACCGAGGTCGTAGTGGAGTTGCGAGGTGTCGGGGGAAGCAGCGATAGCAGCCTTCAACTGATTGATGGCATCGGCAACCTGGTTGATCTGAATGTAGGCAGCCGCTAGATCCTGATGCGCCGTGGCATTTTGCGGCGCGAGAGCAATCGCACGCTGGAGATAT
The DNA here is from genome assembly GCF_059115385.1 of Occallatibacter sp. FHG110214_02. NCBI lineage: Bacteria > Pseudomonadati > Acidobacteriota > Terriglobia > Terriglobales > Acidobacteriaceae > Occallatibacter > Occallatibacter sp. FHG110214_02. The sequence continues at coordinate 250,170 of NZ_JBZYWK010000001.1, forward strand.
GGAACAGCGTCAGTAGCCTGATGCTGCTGCGTTAATGCGACGCCAAGGTTGGTCAGTGCTTTGACATTCTTTGTCTCTGCTTCGACAACACGCTTAAGGAGCACAATGGCGTCCGTAACGTGATCCGTTCGCTGCAGGACGATTGCCAGTTGGTAGTTGGCCTCGGCAGAGTTGGGTTCAAGCTCAACTGCATGCCGCAGAATAGGTAGCGCCTGCTCGTCCTGCCCGGACTCTGCCAATGCCTTTCCTGCAGAGAGGGCAATCTGATGGTCGGACGGCGCAAGGTTGTAGGCTCTTAGCCATTCGTTAGCGGCTTCTGGATTTTGTTCGGCCTGCAATACGAATCCCAGGTGTAGATGCGCCTCGGCGAAATTGTCTTTAAGCCGAATGGCCTCGGCAAATTCCTCTTGCGCATGCGGCCAATCTCGCTGCTGAGCGTAAAGCGAGCCTAGATCATTGTGGAGTTCTGCATTGTCTGGCGTCGTCGCAACTGCTTCTTTCATCTTTGCTGTTGCGGATGCTTTCTGCCCGGAAGTGGCTAGAGCACGCGCATAGGCTGTCAGTACTGCGGCTGAGAGCGGGTGCCGCTCCGCATTGGCTGCCGATTCGAGTTTGGCGAATAGCGGAAGAGCCTTGGATGCTGTACCCAATTGTGCATAGGCCATAGCCAGATTCATCTGCGCGGCAGCATCATTGGGTTTGAGAGCAAGCGCTTTTTCGAGTTCATGAATGCCTGCTGCCCATTGTCCTTCGCGAATCAGCACCGCTCCTAGGGCGCTATGCCCCTGCTCCGCGGAAGGGGCAAGGCGTGTCACAGCTTCAAATTTCAGTTGTGCAGTTTTGAGGTCGTTCTGGTTGAGAGCGGCGACACCTTCGCGATAATCCGCATCCGCTTCTTTCAAGCTCGCGGAAGGCGCCTGCGCCGCAGCGTATCCCGTCATGTTTATGGGAAACAGGACGCCTGCGAGAAGAAGCCATCTTGGTTGGATACAAGAAAAAGGCACGATAAAAACTCGCCATATTCTACCTTGCGTTGCTGTTTTGGCTTCCGTCACTCGCGCCATTGTGTAACAGCAAGCTGGCCAGAACTAGTTAGCATCTCTCACACAGCGGAATCCCAGAGTACCAGCGCGGTCATATCCCGGAGCCATCATGAGCAGCTTGCTGTGCTGATCATTGTGCTGGGCCTGTGGGAAGTACCAGATGGAACCTTGCGGATGATAGTAACTTCCGCCGCGCAGAATCCCGCCACGCGTGTGGTCATCGACATACTCATCTGTCCATTGCCACACGTTTCCTACCATGTCCATTACGCCGAATGGGCTAGTTCCACTCGGATGGGCATCCACGTCATCCGGCCCGCGCATGGTCCGGCCTGATTCCGGAACAGGGATCGCCGTTGCATTCGGGAAATTTCCCCAGGGATACATGCGGCCATCCGTGCCTTGAGCGGCATATTGCCACTCCCATTCATGCGGCAGGCGCTTGCCGGCCCATTTTGCGTAGGTGCTTGCGTCTTCGCGCGAAACCCACGTCACAGGCTTCTTATCCCATCCTGCCGGATAGGTTCCGTTCGCCCAGTCCTTCAGGAAATTTACATCGTCTTTTGGATGATAGTGTGTCGCATCTAGAAACTTTTTGAACTCAGCATTGGTGACCGGGTACTTGTCGATGTAAAAGGGCTTCACCTGTATGTGGTGTTCATGGAAGCGCCGCGGCGTTTCTTCCCAGGGAAATTGCACATCCACGCCGGTATCATCACTGCCTTCCACTTCTGTTCCACTTACGCGGAAAACGTAATCGCCTCCGGCAATCCGCACCATTCCTTCCACATCGCCTTGCGCAGGTGTGGTCGCGGGAATTTCAGTCATCTGCTGCGTCAGCACCTTCCACTCGTGGGAATAACCGGAAAGAGGTTTCTCCGTCATCGCCTTCATCTTCGCCATTAACTGGCGAATCTGTGCGCTCGGCTCGCCCGAAGTTGCAAGCACCATGCCGTATCCGTGTTCTTCCAGCGGAAATGAAAGCGTAACGTTGTCTCCCTCACGTTCGGGAGTCAGTTCCTCTCCGTGGTACAGGTCAAAATAACGCACGCCCTGTTTGAAGGGGACTGGAAGCACGCGTCCGTCAACGGAATATTCATTACGGTTAACGATGGTCCAGATTGTTTCGTCCTGCAGTGGCCACCGGCTTGCATAAACGCCGTAGACATCTGTTGGATAGAGCGGTTCCCAGCCAGGGCTTGCGAAAAACTTAGCCACGGCTCGCTCCATGGTTGCCACGCGGCGAGTGGCTTCTCCATCTCGCGGAGTAATTCCATTCCAGATGCCCCAGACATTCTCCCAGCTTTCCCACCCTTCGCCGTTGAAGAAGGCAAACTGCAAATCATCGGTCTTATCGCGGTTCCAGCGCCCTTGGATATTTACCTGATGACGTGGTTCCAGCCAGCGATACTTATCAACCGTCGGCGTGAATTGAAACTTGTACTGGCCCCAGGTCAGCACATTCCACGCCAGCGCTTCGTCCGATGGACCATCCTCCGGCTCAAATGCGAGTGGATGCCCCACCTTCTCCGCAGCGAGAGAAAATGCCAGTGGAACGCCATCCTGCGTATCGCCATTTACGCCGTCGGCGCCAATCTCTTTCATCAACTCCGCTGTCGCGTCGTACCAGCTTTTGCCGGGATCGCGCGTTCCCTGGTCCCACATCATAATGGGAAATAGAACTCGCACGCCGCGACGATGAAAGTCAGCAACCATCTGCCGCACTCCCGCCACGCCGCCCGGCATGGAGCGCACCATATCCTGCTGATTGCGATTGTCGATGCCCATGTTCGGATAGGTTGCCCAGATCAACACCGCATCGATTCCGCCGTAGCGTTTTTTCAGATCATCCAGATAGCGATCGACCGTGTATTTGCCTGCAACAGTATCGTAGAAGTAGCGGTCATGCACCATCATCTGGGGCTGCATAAACGCGGATTGAGCCCATTTCAGCTCTGGCATCTCGTAGAGCGAGCCATCATAACCAACGCGAATCCTGCGTTCCGTGCGCCAATCGGTAATGGCTTTAAGCCATTGCTGGTGGGTAAACGAAGTACAGGGAGCGCCGTCACCCTCCCATGGAAAATGAAGTGTAAGGCAAGCCGGCGGAGGAATCTGCTGTTCGCGAGGGGCGTACCGGAAGTCCTGAGATTGGACGATGACTGCTGAGGCGCAGGCAAGAAGCATTGCATTCAAAATCTGTATGACTTGTTCAGTCCTAAGGCGCTTCATCATCCTCAACCTTCTCCCTCCCTCACGGCTCAAAAGCAGTTTTTGCTGTAACGCACGACGAACTCATCCTAACTATTGGCAAGATGTTCGGAGCGATTCTTCTTTGCATATTTGGCAGACGAGGCATCACCCACATCCAAAAATGACAAAAACCTACATTGCAGGCTTTCTGGGAAATGTAAGAAACTGCCACGGACTGAAAGCAGGTATTTTTAGCCTGTGGAATGCAATTTTAAGTTGTTTATTTTGAAAATGGTAGGCACGACTGGACTCGAACCAGCGACCTCTTCCGTGTCAAGGAAGCGCTCTAACCAACTGAGCTACGCGCCTGCGTTTGCCCTTTGCGGGCTGGACTGGGCCTCTGCAGGGATGCTGCAATGGCCCGATAAGTAGTTTATCAAGCATTCACGCCGATGGCAAAGTGGGTTCGGCTATCGCGGCCATCTGGCCCTTGATGGGTAAGATGTTGCATGCTTGGAATCTGGGAACTTTTCTGATCGACCATGTCTGATTTGCCTGCACAGCCTATACGCACGAATCCGCTGCGAGCTATGCCGAATTTGTTGACGCTGGCTCGCATTTGCCTGGCGCCGGTATTGGTGTCCGCAGTGGTGGAACACGAGTTCGGGCTGGCATTTGGGCTGTTTGTGGTGGCGGGGCTTACTGATGCGCTGGATGGGCTTTTGGCGCGATGGCTGAAGCAGCGGACGATGCTGGGGCAGTATCTTGACCCGGTGGCGGACAAGTTGTTGCTCAGCATGCTGTTCTTGGTGCTGACGCACGAAAAGCTTATCCCAGCTTGGATCACAGCGCTGGTCTTTGGCCGGGATGTAGCGATTTTGGTAGTGGCGGCGCTGCTGTTTGCTTCGGTAGGGCGCAGGGAGTTTCAGCCAAGCATTTTTGGCAAAACGAATACTTTGGCGCAGATTACAGCCGTGGCCGTCGTGTTGCTGAAGCAGGTGTATGCTGCGCCATGGGTAGTTGAACTGCGCACAGTAGCGCTCTATGCAGCGGCAGCGCTGACAATTGCTTCAGGATTGCACTATGCGTGGACCGTGAGCCGACGGCCGGCGAATGGAAGCGCCGGAGGGCACGCCGCCTGACGGGCTGCAACTAGGAATCCGCCTCTTCTTTTTCTTCTTCCGCCTCGGCGCTTTCTTCAATTGCCATATCGCGGAACTCTTCGGAATCAAAGACTTCGCCGCATTCCAGGCACTCAACAAACTCGGTGTCTTCGTGCCGGGATACGACGCGCACTCTAGGATGTTTGCAAACGGTAACCATGGTTTCAGATGAGTTGAGATTCGGTCGGTGCGCCCATTGTTGCATCCTCTGTACAATTTTTGCCATCAGGATTTCATTGGGCGGGCGGTTTATGGGGCTGAATGGCTAAAATTCACAATTCAGACACACTTGGGGGATTTTTCGCCGGGTGAGCGGTCCTGAAAAGTCCTACTTTGCGGAATAGAAGCAAATCAACCTTGTATCAAAAATCGGAATAGCCGTATACTTAAAACGGACCTGTCAGGTCCGAATTCCTATGCTAAAGCTGACAAAAAAGGCGGACTACGGATTGATGGCCCTGAAGTATCTGGCCGAGCATCCGGAGACTCCTGCGTTGAGCGCGAAGGAAATTGCCGACGCGTATAGCATTCCTGCGCAGTTGCTGGCCAAGATTCTGCAGCGTCTTACCAAGACGGGGCTGTTGAAGTCGCACGCTGGAATGAATGGCGGTTATGCGTTGGCCAAGGACGCACACCAGATTTCAGCCTTTGAAGTGATTCACGCAATTGATGGACCGCTCTTCATCACTTCGTGCACAAAAGGCGCAAATGGTTGCGACCTGACCCCGAGCTGCACCATCAAAGAGCCATTGGCGCGTGTGAATGAAACGATTGCAGGGGTGCTCAGAAGCATCAGCATTGGTGATTTGGCTGACGAAGCGCAGGTTACGGCAAAGACTCCGGCGCATGGCTTGGTGACGCTGACACTGCCATAGGTTTTTCAGAGAGAATTGGTGCCGTTCCAGAGAAACGGTAAGCGAGAAAACAGGCTGACAGCGAATGCCGGCCATGAAGATTCGGCTGATGGACGACTCAGCCCGCAGATTTAAGGATGGATACACGATGAGCACAGTGGAAACGAACCACCTGGATGTTCCGGCAGGAGTGAGCCTGCCGATTTACATGGATTATCACGCTACCACCCCGCTGGACCCGCGGGTGCTGGAGGCGATGCTGCCTTACTTCACCAGCAAGTTTGGCAATGCGGCCAGCCGCAACCACTCCTTTGGTTGGGAAGCAGAGCAGGCTGTGGAAACGGCCCGCGAACAGATTGCAAAGCTGATTGGCGCAACGTCGAAGGAGATTATCTTCACCTCTGGCGCAACGGAGAGCGATAACCTTGCTATCAAGGGCATTGCGGAGATGTACCGCGAGCGCGGCAACCACATCATTACGCAGGTCACGGAGCATAAGGCGATTCTCGACACCTGCAAGCGCCTTGAAAAGTACGGCTACCGCGTAACCTATCTGCCCGTAAAAGCAGATGGCCTTATCGATCTGGAAGACCTGAAGCGCGCAATCGACGACAAGACGATTCTTGTCAGCATTATGGCTGCGAACAACGAAATCGGTGTTCTGCAGCCGATTCGCGAGATTGGCAAGATTTGTCACGAAAAGGGCGTAATCTTCCACTGCGATGCGGTGCAGATTGCAGGCAAGGTTCCCTTCAACGTAATTGAGGACAACGTGGACGTTGCCTCGCTCTCTGCACACAAGGTTTACGGACCCAAGGGCGTTGGCGCTCTCTACGTTCGCCGTCGCAACCCCCGTGTACAGATTGCCGCACAGATTGACGGTGGCGGTCACGAACGTGGCATGCGTTCCGGCACGCTGAACGTTCCGGGCATCGTCGGTATGGGCAAGGCCTTTGAAATTGCGCGGGAAGAGATGGCTGCGGAAGCCGCATATCTCACCAAGCTTCGCGATCGCCTGAAGGACAAGCTGGAGTCAGTGCTCGACTACGTTCACATCAACGGTTCGTGGGAGCACCGCCTGCCCGGCAACCTGAATATGAGCTTCGTCTACGTAGAAGGCGAATCTCTGCTCATGGGCATCAATGACGTGGCAGTTTCGTCCGGTTCGGCCTGCACTTCGGCCACGCTGGAGCCCAGCTATGTGCTGAAGGCTCTTGGACTTGGCGACGACGTGGCTCACTCAAGCATCCGTTTCGGCCTGGGACGCTTCAATACGGAAGCGGAAGTGGATTACGTGGCTGTCAAGGTCATCGACATTGTGCAGAAGCTGCGCGAGCTTTCGCCGCTCTATGAGATGGTGAAGGAAGGCATCGACCTGACTAAGATTGAGTGGACGGCGCACTAACAACTGGCTTACGAATTGAGTAGCATCGGCAGACGGTTCTGCTGAATCAAAAATGTAGGATACGCGGATTCCCCCCGCGGGAGGAGAACAGAGATATGGCATATAGCGACAAGGTTGTGGATCACTACAACAATCCCCGCAACGTGGGTACGCTGGACAAGGCCGCGCAGGAGGTTGGCACGGGTCTCGTCGGCGCCCCGGAGTGCGGTGACGTGATGCGCCTGCAGATCAAGGTCAATCCTGAGACGCAGGTCATCGAAGAAGCGAAGTTCAAGACCTTCGGCTGTGGCTCGGCCATTGCCAGCTCTTCGCTGGCGACCGAGTGGATCAAGGGCCGCACGGTGGAAGACGCGCTTGCAATCAAGAACACCGACATCGTGAAGGAGCTTGCGCTTCCTCCGGTGAAGATTCACTGCTCGGTTCTTGCGGAAGATGCGATCCGCGCTGCCATCGGCGACTGGAAGAAGAAGAACGGCGTTGCCGAAGCGGCTCAGACTGCAGAAGTAGCCGCTCACTAAGAGCGGGACAGGCTCAGGCGGCCCGGACAACGCTGTTCGGGCCGTTTGCTATGTCGAAAGGGAAGTATGTCGAATTTTGTGAGTATCGAGAGCAAGCCCGCTCAGGGGATAACTGCTGCTTCAGTGCAAACCGCGCCGGAGGCGCAGTCGCCTGGACGGCTAGTCCCTCCTGCACAAGGTCTTCAGGTCACCCCAAAGGCGGTAGCACGCATCAGAATCGCCATGGCCAAGGAAGGCATTTCGCCGGAAGAAGGCGGTCTGCGTCTTGGTGTACTTGGCGGCGGCTGCTCAGGGCTTTCGTACTCCATCAAGTTCGATACGCGGCCCCGCGAACGTGACCGCATTTATGAGTTCGATGGCGTGCGTGTTTTCGTAGACCCCAAATCGTTCCTCTATCTGCACGGAATGACGCTGGACTACGAAGAAACGCTGATGCGCCAGGGGTTCAACTTCATTAATCCGAACTCTTCGCGCTCCTGCGGTTGCGGCTCGTCCTTCTCGGCGTAATTTTTTTGAACAGCCTTGCAGGCCGGAAAGATATCCGGTTAGAAAAGTTGACCATGTTGAACGCCGCAAACTCTGCCACTACAACAGCCGTTGCCGCTGAAACCACCTGTTGGTCCTGTTCGGCAGCCATTGATGAGTCCGCACTCTTTTGTCCGCAGTGCGGCAAGATTCAGCCGCCGCGAGGCGGCAATTTTTTCTCCGTCTTCGGGCTGGTCCCGGCACTGAACCTTGATCTTGGCATGCTGGAACATCAGTTCCACAAACTCAGCCGTAAGCTGCATCCCGACCGCTTCGGACGTGCATCTCAGCAGGAGAAAGACTGGAGCCTCGCTCAGTCCTCGCTGCTGAACGACGCTTACCGCACGCTGAAAGACCCGCTCACGCGTACATACTATCTGCTCAAATTGCACGGTGCGGAAATTGGCGAGGAGTTCGCGGGCAAGGATAAAAAAGACCCATCCCGCGTTCCGGCAGACTTGCTGGAAGAAGTCTTCGAGTTGAACATGCAGCTTGAAGAGATGCGTATGGGCCGCAAGATGGGTGAGGTCGATGAGCAGTTGCTGGCCGACCTGAAGCAAGCAGAAAAGAAGTTTTTAGCATTGCAGGATGAAGTGGACGAGCAGTTGCGCGCACAATGGACCGCGTGGGATAACGGCGATGCCGCCGCACGCGAAGCCGCGCAGAAGACGATGGTGGCGCTTCTTGACCGCCGCCGCTATTTGAGCAATCTCGTCCGCGACGTAACCGAGACATTGGGAGCCTGATCCATGCCATTCGTCCGCATCTCGGTTTACCAATCCACGCCTCTCTCCGACCGCAAGGCCATTGCGGATGCGGTTTACGAGGCGATGCGCGAAACCATCGGCATCCCGGAGGGTGACAAGTTCATCGTCGTCACTGCGCATCCCGCGGAAGAGTTGCACATCGACCCAACCTTCATGGGGATGAACCGCACCGAGCGCTTCATCCTTTCGCAGATCGTTCTCAGCCAGGGGCGCACGGTCGAACAGAAACAGGCACTCTACAAGCGCATTGCGGAGCGGCTGCACGAGGCCGTCGGTGTTACAACGGACGATGTGATGACCGTGCTGACGGAAAACTCTTACCGCGACTGGTCTTTTGGCAAAGGCGAAGCGCAATTTGTTCTGAATCCTCCCGCGTGGGTAAAGCAATCCGCGGAGGGAAACTGAGGAATTATGGCAGCAAACAGTGAAAACAGCCGCGTAGTCGGCATCGACCTGGGAACGACCAACTCTCTCGTAGCCTACATGGAAGGCGGAACGCCGGTGGTCATTCCTGGCGTGGACGGCTCGAATCTCGTCCCGAGCGTAGTAGCGCTGGACCCCGTTTCCACAGAAGGCGGACGGCCCACAGTAACGGTGGGTAATAGCGCTCGCAAGGCTCTGATTGAGACGCCGGAGCGCGTCATCTACTCCGTCAAGCGCCTCATGGGCCGCGGTGTGAGCGAAGTGCAAAGCGAGTTGAAGCTTTTCCCCTTCCGCATGGCAGAGAACGTGGAAGAAGGCGAAGTACCGCGTGTGCAACTTGGCGAGTTAAGCTTCACCCCTCCCGAAATTTCCGCATACGTACTGCGCCAGTTGAAGCGCAACGCAGAGCGCTTCTTCGGAGCCCCGGTCACACAGGCCGTCATCACCGTTCCCGCGTACTTCAACGATGCACAGCGCCAGGCAACCAAGGACGCAGGCCGCATGGCTGGCCTCGATGTGCTGCGCCTCGTCAACGAGCCCACAGCCGCCGCGCTTGCCTACGGTCTGGACCGCGCCAAGGAAGGCACCATCGCCGTCTACGACCTCGGCGGCGGTACCTTCGACATTTCCATCCTCAAGCTGCGCGACGGCATCTTTGAAGTCCAGTCCACCAACGGCGACACGCACCTCGGTGGCGACGACATCGACAACTTGTTGCTGACAATCGCGCTCGATGAGATTCACGCGGAGCACGGCGTTGATTTGCGCCAGCATCCCGGCGCAGTGCAAGCGCTCCGCAAAGCCGCGATTGACGCGAAGATTCAGCTTTCGGCAAATCCAGTTGCGCATTTTGATATCGAGCTGCCCAACGGAGATCGTTACCAGCGCGAGATTCCCCGCGAAGTCTTCGATGATCTGATTGAGCCCATCCTGCAGCGCACGGCTGGGCCATGCAAGCAGGCGATGCTCGATGCCGGCGTGCTCCCCGAGCAGATTGATGAAGTCGTTCTCGTCGGCGGCTCCACGCGCATCCCCTCCGTGCGCCAGCTTGTAGATGATTTATTCCACTTGAGCGCACGCCGCAAGAAGGCGCACACGGAGCTGAATCCCGACGAAGTAGTGGCACTTGGCGCTGCAGTCCAAGCGGACATTCTGGCCGGATGGTCGAAAGCGACGGAAGAGTTACTACTCCTCGACGTAACACCGCTCTCGTTGGGCATTGAAGCATTGGGCGGCACAGTCGCAAAGATTATTCAACGCAACTCAACCATCCCCGCCTCAGCAACGGAGCATTTCACCACCGGCGTCGATGGCCAGACAAACGTTGCCATTCACGTTGTCCAGGGCGAGCGCGAACTCGCTTCGGACTGCCGCTCGCTGGCGCGGTTTGACCTGAAGGGTATTCCGCCGATGCAGGCCGGACTACCGCGCATCGAAGTGAAATTCCTGATTGACGCCGATGGCATTCTGCAAGTCTCTGCCCGTGAGCAGCGCAGCGGCAAAGAAGCGCAGATTGAGGTGAAGCCGACCTACGGTCTCACGGATGAGCAGGTCGAAAGCATGATTCTCGACTCGTTCGATCATGCGGAAGAGGACTTCGCCAAGCGTCTTCTGATTGAAGCGCGCAACGAAGCGGAAAACATTCTCTCCAAGGTGGAGCAGGCACAGGCCAATCCCGCATGGGCGCATCTGACGACAGAAGAACAAGGTGCGATTGAGGCTGCCAGCAGCAAACTGGTCACGGTGAAAACTGGTGAGGACGCAACCGCCATTCGCGAAGCGACTCTGGTACTCGATAAGTCCACGCAGCGGCTTGCGGAGTTGATGATGGATGCCGCTGTAGCAACCGCCATTCGCGGCAAGACAATGGAAGCTGCAGGCGAAGAACTAAGCGACAACATCGCCGCTCCGCACCCGATGGCTCCGGCAGAATTTAAATAGGATTGGCGCGGCAAACGCGCAAGAGGAACTGGGACAAGACTATGACGAACACCACGAACATTCCCGCCGACAAGCTCGTCCGTGTCACCTTCGAACCGGAAGGTAAGACCGTCGAGTTTGAATATGGCACCATGCCTTACGACCACCACGGCAAGCCAATGAGCTTTCTCGACGTGGCGGAAAACTTTGATATCTTCCTCGACCATGCCTGCGGCGGTTCCTGCGCCTGCACCACCTGCCACATCTGGGTGAAGGAGGGTACAAGCGGCATCAGCGAAGCAGAAGACGACGAACTGGATCGGCTAGATATGGCTGCAGACCAGCAGTTGAACTCGCGCCTCGGCTGTCAGGCCGTAATTACCAAGCCGGGCACATATGTGGTTGAGATTCCCAAGTGGAACCGCAACTACACTTCGGAAGGCAAACCGCTGGACATGGCTTAACGAACAATCAGGAGACACGATGCCGCGCGAAATTTACTGGACGGACGCCGAAGAAATCGGCATTCAACTGCAAGAGAAGTTTCCTGAAATCGACCCGCTGACGGTTCGCTTTACGGACCTTCATAAATACATCATCGAGCTGGAAGGCTTCGCCGACGACCCGGCAAAGTCGAATGAATCCAAGCTCGAAGCCATCCAGATGGCATGGCACGAAGAGTACGAAGACGCAAAGGGCTGAGGTCACCACCTCAGCCCTTTGTTTTTGTCCGATTTATATTGAATCGTAGTTCGACATCGAAGCATCTCTTGCGGTAGGATGGCTGCCGTGTCTACCAAACAGAAAGAGAAAACCACTGCGCCCAGGCTCTGGGTCGTGCTGGCGCGGGCCTATGGCGCGTTGGCCGCGTATGTCGAGCAGGTTGTCGAAGAAGAAGGGCTTTGCCTCAGCGATTTCATGGTCTTGGAAGTGCTGCTGCACAAGGGCAGCATGACCATCTCCGAGATCGGTGAGAAAGTTCTGCTCGCCGCACCCTCCATGACTTCCGCGATTGACCGGCTCGAAAAACTCGAATACGTTATCCGCAAGAGCTCGAAGGAAGACCGGCGCATCCGGCTTGTGGAGCTTACGCCAAAGGGGCGCAAGTTTATCTCGGCGCTCTATGAGCGTCATGCCGAGTTGCTTGAATCAATGGCGAGCGTCTTGACCCAGGCGGAGAAGAATCAATTGCGCGACTCTCTGAAGAAGCTTGGCATGGAAGCCTCGGCGCAGCTAGAGGCCCGGCGCAAAGCTTCCAGGGTGGCATAAAGAGAAAGGATAGACACTTATGATTGCTGTTCGCCGTGGCGCAGACAGAGGGCACGTCAAGCGCGACTGGCTTGAGTCCTATCACACCTTCTCTTTTTCTAGCTATCAGGACCCCAATCACAACGGATTCCGCGCATTGCGCGTGTTGAATGACGATGTGATTGCGGCTGGTCGCGGCTTTGGCGCGCATGCGCACCGCGACATGGAGATTCTGAGCTATGTGCTCGACGGCAAGCTGAAGCACAAGGACTCAATGGGCAACGTGCAGCTGATGGGTCCGAACGAGATCCAGAAAATGTCAGCCGGATCAGGCGTAATTCATAGCGAATACAACGGTTCCGAGACGGATTCAGCCCATTTTCTGCAGATATGGATTTTGCCAGAGAAGACCGGAGCGCCGCCGTCCTACGAGCAATTCAAGTTTGAGCCTGAGGAGAAACGCGGCCGCTGGAAGATGCTGGCGTCCAACAACCCAGAACCCGGCGCGGTTTCCATCCAGCAGGATGCGCATGTTTATCTCACCGAACTGGCTCCCGCTGGCACGCTTTCAAAGCCTCTGGCGACTGGCCGCGCAGCATGGGTTCACGTTGTTACCGGCGAAGTGAAGGTGAACAGCGAGGCGCTTACTTCCGGCGATGCCGCCGCAGTAACAGATACAAACGAAGTGCAATTGGAAACAGACGACAAGGGCGCTGAAGTGCTACTTTTCGACCTTGCCTGATTAAAAAAGTGCACTGAGAAAGCAGCAAAATTTGCTCCCATGAAGAAGGAAAGGCCGTCGATGAGGCGGCCTTTTTCATTTCCGCGGCATCTTTCTATGCAGCGTCAGGGCTCAACTCGCAGGCGCAACTCCGTGGATTTTGAAGCCTTATGGGGTTTCTGAATCTTTTTATTCGATATCGAATCTTTTCTTAACGAAGGAGATGCACAATGGACCCTATTGTAGGCCTGCATCACGTAACTGCTATTGCTTCCGACCCGCAGCGCAATCTGGACTTCTACACACAGATTCTCGGACTGCGTTTTGTAAAACGGACCGTCAACTTTGACGATCCGGGAACTTATCACTTCTACTTTGGCGACGATGCCGGTTCGCCGGGCACAATTCTGACCTTCTTCCCCTGGCCCAATGCCCGCAAAGGCAAGGTGGGCGCGGGTGAAACCAATAAGACGGCATTCAGCGTGCCGGTTGCTTCGCTCGACTTCTGGCGCGAGCGTCTGAAGTCCAAGGGCATCGAGTTCACCGAGTCCACGCGCTTCCAGGAAACGCTGCTGACCTTCGCTGATCCCGATGGAATGGGCATTGAGATTGTCGGCAATAACGAGCCGGGCGAACCAAAGGCCCCGCGCTACGCGGATGTTCCATCCGAACACTCGATTCGCGGCTTCTTTGGCGTAACGCTTCTCGTTCGCTCCGGTGAAGGCACAATCGCCACGCTTGAAACCATGGGCTTCAAAAAGGTGGACCAGCACAGCAACATCCACCGCTTCAGCGCGGCGGGCAATGCACTGGGCAACCACATTGATGTCATCGTGGACCCGAATGCCCCATGGGGCCAACCGGGTGCGGGCAGTGTGCACCACATCGCTTTCCGCAATACGAATGATGCCTCGCAATTGGAGTGGCAGAAGGAGCTTTCTAAGACGCTCCACGTAACGCCGGTGCAGGACCGCACGTACTTCCACTCAATCTACTTCCGTGAGCCGGGCGGTGTACTCTTTGAATTGGCGACCGACCCGCCGGGCTTTGGATTGGATGAGCCCGCCGAGTCGCTCGGCGAAGCGCTGAAGCTTCCGTCCTGGTTGGAGCAGTATCGCGGCCAACTGGAGCAGGTGCTGACCAAGCTTGAGCTGAAGAAGGCCGCAGCCCCGGCTGCTGTGCAGGCGTAACCAAAACCTACGAGGGGAACAGGAGACCCAATGGAGCGAGTGCTGGTTGTTTTTCAGGCCACCCAGGCAAAGACAGAAAGCTTGGCGCTCGCCTTTGGGCTCGGTGCTGTGGAAGGTGGCGCAAACATCCGTTTGCGCCACCTCGACAGCACAGCTTCAACCGAACTCGAACATCAAGGCTACACAACGCCGAAACCCGCGGACCTCGAATGGGCTGAGGCGGTTGGTCTGGCGCTGGAATCCCCAGAGCCACAGCCAGTTCTACTCGATTTTCTAAATCTGCTGGATAGTTCAAAGACCGCAGACAAAAAGCTCTTCTACGTCTTCGGAGCGGAAGCGCAGATGCCCGTAGTAAAACACGCGCAGAAGTCGCTTGAGCGATTAGGGGCGGCACTAGTTGGAGCCGAGTCGGCAACTGCAACCACAGAGACGGCGCAGGCTATCGGGAAACAGATTGCTGCGCAAGCTTGAGCGTGTTTTAAAGGTATTTTGCGCTTTGGCACGGATGCAGTCTATTCAAAGTTAGAGACAGATGGCACCACTCTTGATGACTTAAGGGTGCTAATCAATCTAAATTTTCCGTTCATACGCGAGTATAAATTTGTATGCTGGGCATATGCCCTCGTGCATCTTGAATCTGGTTCGCATTGCTGCTGTTGCAATGATGCTTACTTTTCCGGCTCATTGGCTGCATGCGACGCAAGTAAATACGAAAAGTGAAGAGTCGTCCGCCATCGTCATCGATGGCCTGGGCAAGGGGACTGCTTCCCTCAATGGGCCATGGCAATTTCATCCTGGGGACAATCCTGCATGGGCCGCTCCTGCTTTCGATAGTGCGAACTGGGAGCAGTTGAGTGCAGACCGCCCATGGGGCGAGCAGAATCATGCGCATCTCACAGGCTTCGCCTGGTACCGGGCATCCATCACTCTCACTCCCGCCCCCGGAGTACAGCCGCAGTTCTCTCTTCTAATTCCAGATATCGATGATGCGTACGAGGTTTACTGGAACGGCTCGCTCATCGGAAGCAATGGCAATCTCCAATCCCATCCCGTCTGGTACATTTCGCAGCCGGCGCAAACTTTCGAGCTCGGCAAGGTGCAGCACGGCATTCTGGCTGTACGTGTCTGGAAAGCTCCTCTGCTCTCCGATGATTTAGGAGACGTAGGCGGTTTTGAATCTGTTCCCTTAATCGGAAGCCCCGAGGCCATTGCAACTGAGAAAGCCTCACTCGAGTATCAATGGTTGTGCAGCCGGCAGCTTCTTCTTGGCGAGGATCTTCTGTGTGCCGTGATTGCTCTCTTGAGCTTCCTTCTCTGGTGCAGAACACCATCCCGCCGGATTTTGCTCTGGATGGCAGGTTTCGCCGCTGTTCCGCCAGCCGATCTCCTGTTAGTGAATGCTCACATGGGCCTGCCTTACTCCTTGGCCATGGGTGCCGAGCAGCCCCTGACCGCCGTGCAGGATATATCGCTCTGGTTTCTCCTTCTCTGGCTTCTGTGTCTCCATGAGAATCGCACGATTGCCCGTATCACCCGCATCCTCGCCTGGGTTGCAATCGTCAACACCACGCTGGACGGAATACTCGTTGCCATCAGTTGGAATCCGCAGTGGACCGGATTCATCCAGACTGCCGATGCCACATTAGCTCTCCTCTATAACCCGCTTGAAACTTTCCCCCTGATCCTGGTGAGCTACGCGCTCTTCAAGCGCAAGCGGCTCGGTTCCTCCACTTGGCTGGTCGCCGTTCTGGCATTCCTCGACGGAATGCTTCTCGTCTTCCGCAATGCCATCAAGCAAGGCCGCCAGTTCACCGGCTGGCCCATCGCAACCAGCATCGATAAGCCTCTTTTCACCATCCATGGCAGTGCAATTTCTCTTTCCGCACTGGCCGGGGGATTCCTTCTCGTCGCAATCGTCTACGCCGTCTACAGCAGCGTACGCGAAGACCAACGCCGTCAGGACGCATTGGAACGGGAGAAGCGAGAACTGATACGCGAAAGCCACCAGATGCGCCACCATGCGGAGCACGACGGCTTGACCGGCCTTTGGAACCACCGCGTCATCGTGGATCGTCTGCGCGAAGAGATGAGCCGCTCACGCCGCAATGAAACGCCACTCAGCGTAATTCTGGTAGATGTGGACCACTTCAAGAGAGTGAACGACAGCTATGGTCACCCAGCCGGCGATCTGGTCCTGAGGGAGATAAGCGCCATCTTTGCGCGCTCGCTACGCGCCGATGACTGCGCAGGCCGCTACGGCGGCGAGGAGTTCCTGCTTATCTTGCCGGGGTGCGGAATCGAAGATGCGCTTCTTCGCGCCGAACAGATGCGGCTGGCCGTGCAGGCGGCTCGTATTCGGGATGGCGAAACAACGCTGCAGGTGACAGCAAGCTTTGGCGTGGCCTCGGCCTTTCCATCCAATTACGAAGCTGATTCCGTAATCAGGTCTGTCGATATCGCGCTCTATCGCGCAAAAAGCAGCGGACGGAACTGCGTTATTGCTGCAGGAATCAACATCCCGCAGAAGGTATAGGCAAAGGCGTTGCGGCTCATACCTTCTGCAGAAATCTTCTGTTTACTGAAGTGCGTGCAGGCTATTTAAGAGGTTCACCTAAAAGCGGAGACTGCTCTGCAAACGCCTCTTCCGTGCTGGCGCGAACCTTTTTCACAATGCCCGTCCATATCGGATTGGTGTGCGAAGCATCCCATGTTCCGGCCTCCACAGCCTTTTCCATGGCCACGCTCTCTTCCAGCCCGGCTTGATACGCAGGAAGCTCTTTCACCAGCTTGAAGGCTGCAGCGAGCACCACGCCTACATCGTCCTTCAGTTCTTCCGGTATCGTGGCGTAGACCTCAGGCTTGTGTTCCTCGATCCACTGGAACGCAACAGGCAAAACAACAGAGCTAACCCAGTCGCTGTAAGAGTGCAGGGCTTCGACACCTGCAATCCACGACGGGTGCATCTCCCAGTCATGATGTCCATGATGCTTCCGGTGCGTAGGTGGGCAATGCTTGCACTTCTCCTTGGTATGCGACACAAATATTCTCCTTCTCACAGCAATGTCATGCGTGATGGTTCGGTGCCGAATATATCGGCACAATTGGTTTGCTATCGGAGTAGCTTTTTTAAGACGGCGGTTGAGTACGCTTTGGATAGCGCAGTCTTTTTGCAAATCCGGGAGAAAACATCAAGGCAATATTGCGGTTGGGGGAACCAGTTCAGTTCTATCACTCGTATACCGAATTGCAAAGCTGACGAGCTTCCGCTGCATTTCTTAAGACGCAAACTTCTTCATGTGAGACGCTGCTACGTGTCCCGGTGAATAATTCTCCTTGTGAAAAAGACACCGTCCGTATCGTTGAATCGCCGTGACCTCATCCTTGGAGCAGCCTCCGCTGCTTCGTTTGCCGCCATGCCGCTGCGCGCACAGAGCACCAGGCCGTCATTGCCGTTCGCAGACCTACGTGAAGCGCCTGCGCAGTTAACGGTCTTCGCAGGGCTCGACTATGCACGCGCACTCACGCGCTCCGGCAGCGAGTGGCGTTCTGGCGACGTGGTCGTCACGCTCGACAACGTACGAACAGGTGTCGCCGTATCGCTAGCCTCACCTTCCCTTACCCTCACTCACCTGCGTTTCCGCTGGCAACTCCAGCAGCCGGAAGATATCGCCGTACTCGGCGACGCATGGGAGCGTTCCTACGGAGACCTTGGCTGGCGCAACGTAGTTCCCGAGCGCCCTCTGCCCTGGTACTGCGCCGTTCATCAGGATGAAACCACGCATTGCTACGGCGTTGAAACCGGAGCGGCAAGCTTCGCAATGTGGCAGATTGATACCGCAGGCATCACGCTCTGGCTCGATGTGCGCAGCGGCGGAGAGGGCGTCCATCTCGGCTCACGCGTGCTGAAAGCAGCAACAATCGTCACCCGCCGCGGTGACCACGGCGAGTCGATTCACAGCGCTCTGTCTGCATTCTGCCGCACCATGTGCCCATCGCCACGCCTGCCCAAGAGCACAGTCTACGGCTCGAACGACTGGTACTACGCCTACGGCAAAAACACTGCGGAAGGCATTCTTCACGATGCGGAGCTTGTAGCCTCACTCGCTCCCACAAGCGGCCCCAAACCATTCGCCATCGTTGACGATGGCTGGCAGGACAAGCGCGCATTTCCTGACATGGCGGATCTCACAACACAAATCCGCTCCAAAGGTGCTCGTCCGGGATTGTGGATTCGCCCACTGCGAGCGCCGCAGACTGCTGACAGCAAATTGCTTCTTCCCGAAGCGCGCTTCGGCCATCATCGGGAGCGTTTCCGCGACCTCGCCTACGACCCCACCATCCCGGAAGCCCGCGAAGCTGCGCTCAGCACCATGCGCGAAGCCGTGCGTTGGGGAAATGATCTCGTGAAGCACGACTTCTCCACCTACGAACTATTCGGCGCGTGGGGCAGTGAGATGGGCCCTTCGATGACGATAGGCGGCTGGCACTTCAACGACCGCTCGCAGACCAACGCGGAAATCGTGCTCAGCCTGTATCGCGGCCTGCGTGAAACCGCCGGCGAGCAGACCGTCGTGATCGGTTGCAACACCATCGGCCATCTCGCTGCGGGCATCTTCGAGGCCAATCGAACAGGAGACGACGTAAGCGGTCGTATCTGGGAGCGAACGCGCCGCATGGGCGTCAACACGCTTGCCTTCCGGCTCCCGCAGAACCGCACCTTCTTCATCTCAGACGCAGATTGCGTCCCGTTCACAAAGGCCATCGCGTGGGAGAAGACGCGTATGTGGCTCGATGCTGTGGCCCGCAGCGGAACCGCGTTAATCGTCTCACCCGAACCCGATGCAATGGGCAACCCACAGAAGGAGGCCCTGCGAGAAGCCTTCGCCATTGCAGTGGCAACGCCTACTGCTGTAGCCGACGACGCACTCCTAACCAACACCCCGCAGCATTGGACATTTCAACAGGGCAGCAACACGAAGAGAACATCTTATAGTTGGGACGAAGATGGAGCATCGCCGTTCCCAATTTAGCGTGTAGCTTTCGTGCGGCCTCTTAACAAAAGGGCGCAAAATAGAGGCCATACCATGGGAATCTTGCTCACTGTAGCCCCTGCGAGTGTATGCTGTTGCGCATGCCGAAACCATCCCAAAAAATCCTCTCGCAGAAAGTCTCTGAAACTGCCTCGAACTTGCAGGTTGATCGCCGTGAATTTATCAAAACAAGTTCTCTGGCCGCTGGAGCGCTCACGTTTGGGGTTCCGGCGCTCTTGCGTGCTCAAAATCTTAACAGCAAGTTAAACATCGCCTGTGTCGGAATCGGAGGCAAGGGCCGTAGCGACACGGACGCTTGTGCTGGTGAGAACATCGTCGCGTTGTGCGACGTGGATTCAGGCTCTGAGGCCTACACCACCCAGACACAAAAATATCCCAGTGCAAAGTTCTACAAAGATTACCGCCAGATGCTGGACCAGATGGGTAACCAGATTGATGCGGTGACGGTCTCAACGCCGGATCACATGCATGCCATCGTGGCGTCTGCGGCAATGAAGAGAAACAAGCATGTATTCGTGCAGAAGCCGCTGACGCAGACCATCTATGAAGCGCGTTACCTGCGCAAGATGGCACACGAGAAAAAGCTCGTCACGCAGATGGGCAACCAGGGCAGTGCAGCCGACGGCCTACGCCGTGGAGTCGAAACAATTCAGGACGGCCTCATCGGTCAGGTGCATCAGGTTCACGTCTGGACGAATCGTCCCGTTTGGCCACAGGCCATGGACCGCCCCGTCGGAGAAGACCCGGTTCCCGCAACACTGGAATGGGACATCTGGCTTGGGCCGGCCCCGGTGCGGCCATATAAAGCCAGCTCTAAGCCAGACGCCCGGTATGGAATTTACGAGCCGTTCAACTGGCGTGGCTGGCAGGATTTTGGCACCGGCGCGCTCGGCGACATGGCCTGTCACACAGTCAACTTGCCGTTCCGCTCCTTGGACCTCGATTACCCCACGGAAATCGAAGCCATGCCCTTCGGCCACATGAACAAGGAGTCATACCCCGTAGGCTCCAAAATCCGCTTTGAGTTCCCCAAGCGTACAGGCCGCATTCCTCTCGAGCATCCAAGCTTCTTCCACCATTACAGAAAGGTTGAGCACGACCCCGTCACGCTATGGTGGTACGACGGCGGCCAGCCCGATCCCTCAGAGAGAGACGGCCACGACTTCAGCAACAAGCCGCCCGTCGAGCTCACTGCCGACATCGTTGCCCTGCTAGGCGAGATTCCCAAGAGCGGCTGTTTGCTGATTGGTGAGGAAGGCAGCGTCTTCTCGCCGGACGATTACGGAACCAGCTTCTTCATCAAGCTGAAGGGCGACGCGAAGTACGTTCACTACCTCAAGCACCCTGCCATGGCGCAGTACCCAATCCGCATTCCGCGCAACACGTACAGCAAAAACAGCGTACTTGCCCACGCGCAGGAATGGCTTACTGCAGTAAAGGCAAACAAGCCGGAGCAATGCTACTCGCGCTTTGACGTCGCCGCCCGCCTCACGGAAATCATGCTGCTCGGCTGCGTATCTCTACGCGCTGGACAGAAGATAGAGTGGGACGGACCGAAGATGGTCGCGAAAAATTGCCCGGAGGCTGCGCAGTTTATTCAACGCCAGGACCGTTCCGGCTGGGCTCTTTCCTAAGCAAGAGAACTTCCGGCAAACCGAATCAACAAAATCCTGACGGTTGTCATTCAAAGCGCGTTTCCAGTGTTCTTACACTGAAAACGCGCTTTGGCATGAAGCATTCCATGAACACGGTATGGGATCTACAGAAACCCAATAGCCCTTCCCGCAACGCCAACTCCTAGCCACATCACCATCGAAATTACCGCCACAATTCTCGACCACGGAGTAAGCGCGCGCTGGTCAGCCTGGATCAGCGCACGTCTGTGCAGCGTGAAGTAGAACAGAATCGCCGCCGTAAGCAGCGCCATCTTCCACCGAAACGCCGGACTGAAATAGCACTTCAGCGCCTCTTCCGAAAGCAGGGCAATCCCCGTCAGAATCAGCACAACAAGGCTGCCCAGCAGAAGCCTGCCAATATCCCGGCCAAGCACGCGTGCCGGCTCCTTGCGAAAAATCACGCCAAGCAAACGCAAATCGAGAATGAGCACGGACCCGCCAAGCACCGCCAGCGCAAGCAGGTGAATTGCCTCCGTAACCGCAAAGGCCCATACCGAGGTTTGCATGTAACGGCCAAGCGCGGAATGGCCAAGCGCAACAAACAAGGGATGCATTCTTACTTCTGTTCTCCCGCTACAACAAAGGTTTTGTTCGCCGTTTAGAAATACGCAATAAAACGTCCGGCCACAATAACACCGCTCCAAAGCGTGAGCGATGCAAGAGCGGCAATGCGAGCCCGCCACGGAGCTACTTCAGCAAGCTCCCACTCCTCAGCACGGCGATAAATTCCCGTGTGAAAGATAAGCGGATTGAGCCCCGCAAGAATCAGCAGCACAAGCTTGGTGCGAAATGCCGGATTCATATAGTTCTTTGCCGCCTCTGACCAGAACAACAGAAAGCCGCTGGCAAACAACACACCGAACCCCACCCACGTAACCGGCAGCACCGCGCTGGCAATCCGCCTCACTGAAATCTTGCGCAGAATCACGCCCAGCATGCGCAGATCAAGCACGGCAACAGTTCCTGCAAGCAGCGTAATAGCAAGCACGTGAACCGATTCGATAATCGGGAAAGCATAGTCGGACTCGCGAATCGCCGTTCCAATTCGCGAGTCATAAAGTAGCTGGCAAAAATGTTGCAGAAAGAGCATTGGCTAATTCTTCTTTGTTCCTGCGCCTGGTAGCGCGCCCTGATCCGTGCCATTGTCGCCCGGCCCGCCATCGCCCGGCGATCCGCCATAAATCGAGCGGCCATCCGGCAGTGTCACGCGCCGCGCATCGATGAGGTGCGAACCATCTTTCGCGCGATAGCCGTCCACAACAACCTGGTCGCCAATCTTCAGATCGCCCTTCTTCCATCCGCGTCGTGAAAGCGCGCCGGGTCCAGCGCCCTCGCAACCCCATGTCTCCGTCGAGCCCGTTTTTGGATTGACGATATCCACGTAAAAGTACGAGTGCGGATTGGTCCACTCAACGCGGGTAAGCTTGCCGACAAGGCGCACAGGCTTGTTCGCGTCAAACTCGGCAGCAAAGGAGTGATGCGCAAAAGCTGGCGCGGCAGACAGGACAAGAGCGCCGGCAAGCAGGGATGCAAAGACTCGTTTCATGGTGTTACCTTTCCTCGAAAATTTGGTGCGGAAATCCAGCTTGCAAAACCACATGCCGCAAAAAATAAAAAGCCCGCATGCAGAGAGCGGGCTTGACTGGGCTTGATGAATTCTGGCGATAGCGCTTGCTCAACCGGCGTCAAATACAAATAAGCGGAAGAGATTCAACTCTGGCCACATCGCGCGACGAATCGCGGCCCGTTCCCGCAAGAGCGGAAGGGCAACAACAATACGTCCATGCACGAGTAAGCATACGATGCACTTTATGGCCGCGGCTTTGGAATGTCAAGCAAAACCAAAACGCTTGACCACGCTGGAAACATGGTCTATGGTATGCCCATGCATCAATCCAGCATCTGTACCGCCGCATGTTGTTGTACTCGCCGCCTGAGTTGAGTACCTTGCGAGCCTGCGTTTAAGACTGCCGGATTGCTCTTCCCAATTTCCTCTCAAATCAGAATCTCATCTGAGCGTAAGCACGTTGAGCCGCCGCGGAATCGCTGAATCGTTTCCATCTGCTTCTCTTTGCTGCGCTTCCAAAGGAGAACTCCTGCATGCGATTCAGACATCTCGTTCCAGTATTTTTCTTGTCTGTATTGGTAGCGGGGTCGCTGCCCGCACAGGCTCCGACCCAACCTCAGGGACAGGGCAACGAGTGGGCTCTCGACAGGGCACAGCACGGCAAAGAACCGCCACCGCGTGACATATCCGGTCGCGGCGGAGACTCTCCGTTTGCGCGCAATGAGGCCGACCTGCCCAAAGGCCCCGCGCCGCGCATCAACGGTCATCCCGATTTATCCGGCTACTGGATTCCCTCGCGCAAAGACAGGCCGGTCGGCAATCTCGGTAAAGATTTGCCCGGATACAAACTGCCTTTCACGCCGGAAGGCGAAGCCGCGCACAAGTACAACGTAGAGCATACCGTCGATCCCGAAGCGCTCTGCATCGTCGGCGGTCTTCCACGCCATAACGCCAGCGGCCTGCCTTTCCAACTTCTGCAGGGTTCTGACCACCTGGCCTTTCTCTACTGGTACACAACCTATCGTCTTGTTCCCTTTGACGGTCGCAAACACGCGGAGGACCCAGACCCATCTTTCTTCGGCGAAGAGATTGGCAATTGGGATGGCGACACCTTCGTCATCGATTCGATTGCCTTCAAAGACAAGCGCACCTGGGCAGACGAAAATGCCGACCCGCACAGCGACCAGGCACATGTAATTGAGCGCTGGACACGTCCCGACCCCGGCCACATTCACGTAGAGATGGATGTTATCGACCCGAAGTACTACACCAGGCCCGTTCATTATCAGCGCACGTGGCTGTTGGGCAAACCCGGCGATGAAGTAAAGGAATACTCCTGCGCCGAAGACAATGTGGATGCGCCTCATCTGCAGCCCGGCCCCGGTCTCATTGGTGCGGACGGCCAGCGCGGCTATGAAAAGCTTGCGCCTCTTCCTCCCCCGCCAACCAAGGACCATCCCGCCACCACATCCACCGGAATTGATTAAGACAGAGAGTCCATAGCACGCGAAAGGGACTATGCAAACTCGTATGCACGCAGCAAGAAAATACAGTAGGAGCGCGGCTGTTATCGCCGTGCTCGTTATTCCGTCAGCGATGGCGCACAGCCAATCCACGCCGCTGCCGAATGGCGTAGAAAAGATTGGCTCCATAGTTTTTGACAAAGACAAGGTTCGCCCGGCACGTGTAGAAGACAGCGCTGTGCCTGTGATAGAAGAAGCCGTAAAGCGGCTGAAGCAATCGCCGGATAAGAAGCTGGTTCTAGTTGGTCAGGCAGATATAGTGCATGACGCCGAGACCAATAAGAACGGCATGGAGCGTGACACGGAAGATCCATCTGGTCGCGATGTCCGTTTCGAGGACCTCGCCGCCTATCGCGCCATCAATACCAAGTGGTACATCACCACCTACTACCACGTTGATTCATCGCGCATCCTGCCAACCACGCAAGACTACATCGAAGGCCAGACGGTAACGTTTTATCTCGTCCCCGGAACCGCTGATTTCAACCACAACTTCGTAGGCGCCACCAAAACAAACGAAAAGCCCTGCACCATAAAGCCCTGCTACACGCCGGACGAGGAAACGCTCAGTGCCCAGCCCCGTTCGCGCATTGCCAAAGCAAGCCACCCCGCGCCGTAGCAATCAGTGGC
This sequence comes from Occallatibacter sp. FHG110214_02, assembly GCF_059115385.1. Lineage (NCBI taxonomy): Bacteria > Pseudomonadati > Acidobacteriota > Terriglobia > Terriglobales > Acidobacteriaceae > Occallatibacter > Occallatibacter sp. FHG110214_02. The sequence goes on from NZ_JBZYWK010000001.1 coordinate 274,587, forward strand.
GGATTCCATCAGTCCCGCTCAAACCCGTTACAATTCCTGTCGAACATGTTGGGCAGTGGCAATTACGAGGATAACGATGGATCGCCGCTCTTTTCTGATTCGTACCAGCGCCGCCGCGGCCATCGCGGCCTGTTCCGGAATTTCGAACGCAGCCGATGCACCCGCCGAACTGCGCCTGTCAGAAGACGCGTCGCTGGGGCAGATTCCGCTCACCTATACAGGCCTGAGCTATGAATTGGCGCAGCTAAGCGAGCCGGAATTTTTCTCCGCCGCGCACAAGGCACTCATTGCGCACTGCAAGTTGCTAAGCCCGCATGGCGTACTGCGCATCGGCGGCAACTCAAGCGAGTTCTGTTGGTTTGCAGCGGATGCTTCCACGTCCGCCATCAAGCTGCGCGTGCCGCCGGGCGACATCAGCGCCAACTGGATGCCGCATCGCCTCTTCAAAATCACGCCGCAGGCCATTGATAATCTGGCGGAGTTTCTCCACGAGACCGGCTGGCGCATAATCTACGGCATCAACTTCGGAAACAACACGCCAGAGCGCGCAGCAGTCGAAGCAGCATACGTCTACTCAAAGCTAGGAGACAAGCTCGAATACTTCCAGATAGGCAATGAGCCGGATCTCTACCGCACGCCGACAAACGGCACACGCCCACCCGGCTGGGACTTTGACGACTATGTGCGCGAGTGGGTGGAGATGGCGAAAGCTGTGCTTGCGAAAGTCCCGCAGGCAAAATTCGGCGGCCCGGACGTAGCAGGCTCGTCAGACTGGGTAGTGCGCTTTGGCGAGCGCGTGCCGTCGCTGCTGCCGGGCAAGCTCGTCTCACTGAGCGGACACTACTATGTCATGGGCCCGCCAAACGATCCAAGCGTAACCATCGAGCGCCTGCTGCGTCCCGTTCCAAAGGTTGCAGCGGACATGCAGAAGATTGAAGCTGTAGCCAAACCGCGCGGGCTCGCCTATCGCATGACGGAAGGCAACTCCTGCTATCGTGGCGGCAAGCCGGGCATGAGCGATGCCTTTGCCTCAGCGCTATGGGCAGGCGACTACATGTTGAATCTCGCCACGAACGGCTGCATAGGCGTGAACTTCCACGGCGGCCTCGCAGGGTTTTTGAATGCAAGCCTCGGCGACCACGCACCGGGTTATGAGGTAGCAAAAAAGCCGCAATGGAAAAAAGGCGGCTACTACACGCCAATCGACACAGAGCCTGACAGGCAAGTCACTGCAATGCCAATCTTCTACGGCATGATGACCGCAAACCAGCTAGCTGGCGGTGCGCTGCTGAAAACCGATTTGCAAGCCGGCAGCGCCAATGCCACAGCCTACGCTGCCCGGCACGGCAAAGAAACAAAGGTCGCAATCTTCAATAAAGACGAGGCAACCGCGCTCGACCTTGTAATTCATGCTCCGCAGAAAGCGCATTCCGCCACGGCATGGAGATTATCTGCCCCATCACTGGACGCAACTGAAGCCGTAACGCTGGCTGGCTCAGGGATTAACGATGTGCAGGCAACATGGGCTCCGCGAGATGTAGAGAAGCTGGAGATACGCGGCGATTCCGTGCGAATCCATATCCCCGCAGCAAGTGGCGCGTTAGTTTTTATCAGCTAGCAAATCTTGCGCGGCCAATGGATCGCCAGAATCACTGCGCATCAGCCTGCGTAGCAGGCGCTTCCTGCACCTTTAAGTAATTGCCCGCACCAACCACAACCGTAGAGCCAAGCAGTAGCAGCACACCCGCAGTCACCAGCGCCTTGGTGCGCATCGTTGTGCCCTTCCATTCCTTCAGCACAAGCCCCCACAGCGTCGCGAAGAGGATGATCGAAGCCATATGCAGCGTCCACGAGGAAAACTCCAGCCGCCCCATCTTTGTCTGGCCCATCGAGTAGAAAAAGAACTGAAAGTACCAGATAGCCCCGGCAAGCGCCGCAAAGAGATAGTTCGCAACCAGCGTGCCCGTCGAAAGCCGGAAGTGCGACGGGTCTGTCGGGTCAAGATCCTGCTGCGTGTAGCCGCTGCCATGCGTAGCGCGCAGAGGATTGCGCCCCGGGCTCCCAAGAAACTCCGCACCCGAGCGGTTGCGCAAAATAAGAATCGACGACCAGACAAGATTGGTAACAAACCCGCCCCACAGCACCACAATCAGCACAGGCAAGTTCTGCCAAAGCGGCAAATGCCCTTCCGCAACCAGGCTTTCGCGAGTCATGTCGGCAATCGGCTTGCCCGCATCCAGCCCTACCGCGAAAAAGCTGCTCATAATTCCGGCAAATACGGCAACAGCCAGCCCGCGCGCCCAGTTGTAGTCGCGCTCGCCAGCCTCAGCCATGTCCGCCTTGGATATCTCATGCTCCTTGAAGTAGCCCGCCGCTCCATTGACGGCAATCGCCAGCAGGCACACCCCCACGCCCAGCAGAACCACCTGCCCCGAGCGATCTGCAACAATGGAGCCGAACTGCCCGTGCATGATCGGCGGCAGAACTGTGCCAAATGCCGTGCAGAACCCAAGTGAAATGGCATAGCCAAGCGAAAGCCCAAGATAGCGAATGGACAGGCCAAACGTAATGCCGCCGAACCCCCAAAGAACGCCCCAGAAGATAATGTGAGCAATCGTTTCATGCGGCGTCGCGGCAAGAATGGAGAACAGATGCGGAACAAAGAGGGAAGCAATCAGCGGTGGAGCAACAATCCACGCGGCCACACCCTGGATGAGCCAATAAATCTCCCATGACCATTGCCGTATGCCGCGGAAGGGAATAAAGTTTGTGGCACAGGCGAAACCGCCGATCCAGTGATAAATGACTCCAAGAAACGGGTTGGCCCCCATGCAGGCGTGTGCTCCAGCAAGAAAATCAGTTGCGAGCCATTGTAGCCGACCGTCATTGCACATGAGGAATAAATTTGCTATTGAATAACGAGAGGGAAATTCCGTGCGCGTCGCACTCTTCATAACTTGTTATAACGACACACTTTTCCCCGCAACAGGCAAGGCCGTTGTCCAGGTGATCGAGCGCCTTGGGCACGCGGTGGAATTCCCCGCCGGGCAAACCTGCTGCGGCCAGATGCACTGGAACACCGGCTACCAGCGCGAAGCGCTGCCGCTCCTTCCGCGCTTTCTCGATCAGTTTGAGCACGCGGAAGCCGTCGTTTCGCCGTCCTCCTCCTGCATCGCCATGATGCGCGAGCATTACCCCATCATGGCCGAGCGCATTGCCAGCGAAGGCGGCGACAAGTCGCTTCCCGAACGCGTAGCCGCGCTCTTGCCGCGGGTATGGGAATTCACGGAGTTCCTGACAAAGAAGCTAGGCGTAACCGATGTAGGAGCCTACTACCCACATCGCGTAACCTACCATGCAAGCTGCCACGGCCTCCGCTCGCTGGAACTCGGCGGCGGCCCCGAATCCCTGCTGCGAGCCGTTCGCGGCATCGACCTCCGCAAAATCGACAGGCCACAACAGTGCTGCGGCTTCGGCGGCACCTTCGCCATCAAGAATGCCGATGTCTCCGGCGCAATGCTCGCGGAAAAAGTCCAATCCGTATTGGCCACAGGTGCGGAAGAATGCACAGCCTGCGACAACTCCTGCCTCATGCACATTTATGGAGCACTGCACCGCGGCAAAACCGGCGTGCGCACGCGCCACATCGCAGAGATTCTAGCCGGCGAACCCGCGCTACAAGCAGACCTGCGGGAGGCACAATGAGCACCGCTGTTGAAACAAGACTCGATCCGCGCACTGCCCCTTCGTTCCCGAAAGCCGCCAAGGTACTTCTGCGCGAAGAGCAGTTACGCGCCAACGTTCGTCGCGCCACGGACACCATCCAGGGCAAGCGCCGCAAGCTCGTCGAAGAAAAGACCGACTGGCAGCAGCTCCGCGAGAGCGCACGCCAGATTCGCGCTCATGTCCTCAAGCATCTCGACATATATCTCGAAGAGTTCGAGCGCAACTTCACCGCCGCTGGCGGCCACGTGCACTGGGCACGCAATGCTCAGGAAGCACAGGAGATTGTGATTGGCCTGGCGCAACAGGCCAACGCCTCCGAAATCATCAAAATCAAATCGATGACGACGGAAGAAATTCATCTCAACGACGCCCTCGAAGCCGCCGGCATTCACGCCTATGAGACAGACCTCGCCGAGCTGATTATCCAGCTAGGCCACGATCAGCCATCGCACATCGTAGTCCCCGCGCTGCACAAAAACCGCACGCAGATTCGCGAAATCTTCAAGCGCGAAATGAACCTGCCGGAGATAGGCGACACCCCGCAGGATCTCGCAGAAGCCGCGCGTCGTTTTCTGCGTGAAAAGTTCCTGCGAGTAAAAACAGGCATAAGCGGCGCCAACTTCCTCATCGCGGAAACAGGCGGCGTCTGCATCGTGGAGAGTGAAGGCAACGGTCGCATGTGCCTCACCCTGCCGGAAACGCTAATCTCCGTCGTCGGCGTAGAAAAAGTAATCCCACGCTTCACAGACCTCGAAGTCTTCCTGCAGGTACTGGCCCGCTCCGCCACTGGCGAACGCATGAACCCCTACAACTCCATCTGGACCGGCGTAACCCCCGGCGACGGCCCCCGCAACATGCACGTAGTCCTGCTCGACAACGCACGTACCGAAGTGTTGGCCGACGAAGAAGGCCGCCAGACCCTCCAGTGCATCCGCTGCGGAGCCTGCCAGAACGCCTGCCCCGTCTATCGCCAGACCGGAGGCCACGCCTACGGCAGCGTCTACGCAGGCCCCATCGGCGCAATTCTCACGCCACAGCTAATGGAGATGAAACACGGACAGTCGCTCCCCTACGCTTCCTCCCTCTGCGGAGCCTGCTATGAAGTCTGCCCGGTAAAAATCAACATCCCCGAAGTGCTGATTCACCTCCGCAACAAGGTCGTAGAGCAAAAAGGCTGGTACGCTCCGGAAGCGCTGGCCATGAAAGCCGCCGCAAAAGTCTTTCTCTCCGAAAAGAAATTCCGCGCCGCCCAGCGGCTAGGCCGCATGGTCGAAAAGCCGCTCGTCAAGAAGGAATTGGAAATCGTAGGCCAGCAAAAAACAGAGCCGCAAGGCTGGGTTAACTGGCTCCCCGGCATCTTCGGCGGATGGACCGCAACGCGCGACCTGCAGGCAATGCCCAGCGAGAGCTTCCGCGAGTGGTGGGAGAAGAGGCGCGTATGACAACGGCAAGGGAAACAATTCTGGAACGCATCCGCAACACCAACACGGGCAGCACCACCGATGCCAGCGCCAGCTACGCACAAATCGAGCGGACCTACCAGCAATCCGCGCAACTAAGCCACGCGCAGATTCTCGACCTGCTCGAAGAGCGGCTTGTCGATTACGATGCGCATGTCTATCGCGTCACCGAGCCGGAAATTCCGGCAAAAGTAGCGCAGCTACTAGCCGAGCGCAACATCCGCCGCGTCATCACCCCGCAGGGCCTGCCAGGCGAATGGCAAACCGGAGCAGAGTTCGTGCAGGATGCAGACTTCGACCCCATCATGCTCGATACCTTCAGCGGAGTAATGACCGCCTCCGCCTTCGCAATCGCCGAAACCGGAACCATCGTTGTGCAAAACGTCCCCGGCCAGGGCCGCCGCGCCATCACGCTCGTGCCGGACTACCACCTCTGCATCGTTCGCGAGCGCGACGTAGTGGAGACAGTAGTAGAAGGCATGCGCCGGCTCGACGCAACGCACAACCTGCCGACAACCTTCTTCAGCGGCCCCTCTGCCACAGCAGACATAGAAATGACGCGCATCAAGGGCGTGCACGGCCCGCGTTTTGTGGATGTACTACTGGTCAGGGAGTAGCTTCCAGCCGGAAATCTGGATTGACATCCCTATTTCCAGCACGATAGTTTGATAGAGTTTCAATAGGTACGTTATTTCTGAGGTGGAATATGAGCCAGCGCGAGCGCATCTTTGCCGCCCTCGACGCCTTTCGCATCGAGATCCCGTCCTGGGGCTTTGCTAACACCGGCACTCGCTTTGGAAAATTTGTGCAGGCAGCCGCTGCTACAAACCTCGAAGAAAAGTTCGCCGACGCAGGCGAGGTCAACCGTCTCACCGGAGCTGCGCCCACAGTCGCTCTGCATGTCCTCTGGGACCTGCCCAACGGCGTCAAAGATGCCGCCGCAATCCAGAAGCTTGAAAAGCAACACAACGTGCGCGCCGGCTCCATCAACCCCAATCTCTTCCAGGAACAGGAGTACAAGTTCGGCTCCATCGCCAACCCTGACGCGGAGATTCGTCGTAAAGCCCTCGCGCACCTGCTCGACTCCGTAGAGATCGCCACCGAGCTCGGCTCCAACGACATCTCCATCTGGGACTCCGACGGCTCCAGCTACCCCGGCACGCAAAGCATCCGCCGCCGCATCCAGTGGACAGAAGAAGCACTTAGCACCGTCCACGCCGCGCTCAAGCCCAACCAGCGCATCCTCATCGAGTACAAGCCCTTCGAGCCGTACTTCTACCACACCGATATTGGCGACTGGGGCATGGCCCTCGCACTGGCCTACAAAGCCGGCCCGCAAGCCAAGGTCCTCGTCGATACCGGCCACCACTATCAGGGCCAGAACATCGAGCAAATCGTCGCATGGCTCCTGCATCTCGACATGCTGGGCGGCTTCCACTTCAACGACCGCAAGTACGCCGACGACGACCTGACCATCGGCTCCATCGATCCCTATCAGGTCTTCCGCATCTTCAATGAAATCGTGCTCGACAAATCCGGTGCGGCCAACAACGTAGCCTTCATGATCGACCAGAGCCACAACCTCAAAGGCAAGCTCGAAGCCATGGTGCAAACCGTAGCTACCGCGCAGGAAATCTACGCTAAAGCCGCGCTAGTGGATCAGGAACAACTCGCCGCCCTCCAGGACGCATGCGACTTAGTTGCAGCCGAAGAGCTCTTCCGCGGCGCCTTCTTCACCGACGTAAAACCACTTGTACGCGAGTGGCGCGAATCAAAGAAACTCCCCGCAGACCCGCTGGCCGAGCTCTACCGCAGCGGCTACGTGGAAGAGGCAGCGCGTGAGCGCAGCGCCCGCAACGCCGGTTCAGTAGCGAGCTACGCATAAACCCGGCAACAACAAAATTCAGCAACATAGAAATGGAAGTGAGGATTATGGCGGCAACGCTGCGTTTTCTTGAAGACAAGTGGGATGAAAAGCTGGCCGGAACCCTCGACGGCCCGGAACTTTTGCGCTATCGCTCCAACTTACTCGGCTCAGACCTCCGCATCACTAACTTCGGCGGCGGCAACACCAGCTCAAAGCTGGAGCAGCCCGACCCCATCGATGGCACGCCGAAGCAAGTCCTCTGGGTGAAGGGGAGCGGTGGCGACCTCGGCTCCATCAAACGCTCCGGTTTCGCCACGCTCTATCTCGACCGCCTGCACGCCACCGAAAAAATCTACCCCGGCGTTGAGCGCGAAGATGAAATGGTCGCGCTCTACCCGCAGATCACCTTCGGAGCCAATCCCGTCGCCGCATCCATCGACACACCGCTCCACGGCTTCCTGCCTTTCCCGCACGTAGACCATCTCCATCCCGACTGGGGCATCGCCCTCGCCGCATCTTCCAACGGCCTCCAGCGTATGGAAGAGTTCAACGCCGAGTTCGGCCACAAGCTGGTCTGGCTCCCATGGCAGCGCCCCGGCTTTGAGCTGGCCATGATGATGAAGCGCGCCGTAGAAGCCGCGTCCGGCTGCGACGGCATCGTCCTCGGCGGCCACGGCCTCTTCACCTGGGGCAACACCCAGCGCGAGTGCTACCTGAACACCATCACCATCATCGACCAGATCGGCCAGTTCATCGACAAGCACGACAGACAGCTAGGCAAGCCCCATTTTGGCGGCCAGAAATACACCACCCCCACCGACCGCGAGCAGGTAGCCACGCAGGTCTTCTCCGCACTGCGCGGAGCAGTCAGCCGCAAACAGCGCTGGATCGGCAACTACGTCAGCCATGACGACGCACTCAACTTCGTAAACAGTGTGCAGGCAAAGGATCTGGCGTACCTCGGCACAAGCTGCCCCGACCACTTCATCCGCACCAAGATCCGTCCCATGTTCATCGACTGGAACCCAGCGGGTGACGCCAAGGAACTCCCCGGCCTGATTGACGCCGCGCTCGAAACCTACCGCCGCGAGTACGCCGAATACTACAAGAAGCACGCCCAGCCCGATTCGCCCGCCCTGCGTGACGCCAGCCCGACCGTCGTACTCATTCCCGGCATCGGCATGTTCACCTTCGGCAAAAACAAAACCGAAGCCCGTCTCACCGGCGAGTTCTACACCAACGCCATTCACGTCATGCAGGGCGCAGGCTCACTCGCCGGCGCGGCAGACGTAAAGAATGTTCCGCAAGCCGGCCCCGCAGCCAGTGCAGACCAGTTCACCGTCTACGCAAACTACGTAGCCATGCCGCCCAGTGAAGCCTTCCGCATCGAATACTGGGCCCTCGAAGAAGCAAAAATCCGCCGCCAGCCCCCCGAGAAAGAGCTGAGCCGCCGGATCGCTCTCGTCGTTGGCGGAGGCAGCGGAATTGGCCGCGAAGTAGCCCTCCTTGCCGCCGAGCGCGGCGCAGCCATCGTCGTCGCCGACCGTGACGCCGCAGCCGCTGAGCGCGTAGCCGAAGAGTGCAAAAAGATTGCCGGTAAAGAGATGGTCACCTCCACGGCCATCGACATCACCAGGCGAGAGACCATCCAGTCAGCCCTCGATGCCACCGTGAACGCCTTCGGCGGAGTGGACCTGCTCATCAACACCGCAGCCATCTTTCCATCCTCGCCCGACGGCATCATCAACGACGCGCTCTGGGCCACCACGCTTGAAATCAACGTAACCGCCAACTACAAGCTGGCCGACGAAGCCTCCAAGCTCTTCAAGTCACAAAGCATCGGCGGATCCGTAGTTCTCACAAGCTCCGCCAATGCCGTAGTAGCCAAGAAGGGCAGCGAAGCCTACGACGTATCAAAAGCCGCCCTCAGCCACCTCGTACGCGAGCTCGCTGTAGGCCTGGCCCCCGTGCGCGTCAACGGCATCGCCCCGGCAACGGTCGTCAAGGGTTCGACAATGTTCCCCCGCGACCGCGTAAAAGCCTCGCTCGCCAAGTACGAAATCGCCTTCACCGACGCGGAGACTGACGATGAGCTGCGCAACAAGCTGGCCGCTTTCTACGCCAAGCGCACGCTCACGCACGTTCCCATTGATCCCAAGGACTGCGCGGAAGCCATCCTATTCCTCGCCGGCCCCAAAACCCCTGTAACCACAGGCCACATGATCCCCGTTGACGGCGGACTCGTAGAGGCATACCTCCGCTAATGCCAGTTTCTCCGCAACAAGACAAGCGCGCGCTCATTGCAGTTGACCTCGGTGCTGAAAGCTGCCGTGTCTCCATGCTGAGCTGGAGGCATGGGCGCGCGCACATCGAGCTAATCCACCGCTTTGCCAACGGGCCAGAACAACGTCCCGACGGCTTGCGGTGGCCTCTCGACCGCATCCTCCTGGGCGTAAACGAAGGCCTTCGCCAGTGTGCAGCCATTGCGGAAGAAGGTGTACGTTCCATCGCCGTCGATGGCTGGGCCGTCGATTATGTCCGCCTTCACCCAGACGGAAGTGCAATCGAGGACCCCTTCTGCTACCGCGACCCACGCAATGCTGCAGCGCTTGAATCACTCCACAACCGCATCTCATCCGAACGCCTGCGAGAACTCACAGGCATCCAGGTACAGTCACTCAACACCGTCTACCAGCTTCATGCCGACACGCTAAGCGGCACTCCGCAATCCTGCTGGCTCAACCTGCCCGAATACTTGCTGCATCACTGGGGCGGCGAGCCCGTAGCCGAGCGAACCAACGTCACACACACCGGCGTCGTCGCACTCAACGGCGACTGGAGCGAAGAAATCCTTAAAGCAGTCGGCGCAGAGCTCTGCCATGCGCCTCGCATCGTCGAGCCCGGCACGGAGATAGGCGAATATCGCGGCAGCATTGCCCGCCTTCGCGGTGTCAAGCTCATCGCCCCCTGCTGCCATGACACCGCCAGCGCCGTCGCAGGCATCCCTGCTGAAGGCGAAAACTGGGCCTACATCAGCTCTGGCACATGGTCGCTCGTCGGCGCAGTTTTAGCGCAGCCCTGCAACACCGCAGACGCTACACGCGAAAACTTCACCAACCTCGGCGCAGCCGGTGGCCGCACCCTCTTCCACAAAGGCATCCCCGGCATGTGGCTGCTCAAGCAGTGCATGGACGCATGGAACCAGCCCGACGTAGCCTGGCTCGTCGAGCAGGCCCGCATCGCGCCAGCACACGCGCCAAACGAGCTCCTCGACATCGAAGACCCCGCTCTCGCGCTCCCCGGCGACATGCCCGCCCGCATCAATGCCCAACGCACCCAGCGCGGCCTCTTGCCCATCAACGAGGAACCACAACTGACCCGCCTGATTCTCGACTCGCTGGCCGCACGCTATGCCCAGGTGCTCCACGCTATCGAACAAATCACGGGCAAAAAGCTGGAGCGCATCTACATCGTAGGCGGAGGCTCGCAAAATGAACTGCTCAACCAGCTCACCGCGCAGGCAACCGGGCTGCCCGTCTCTCGTGGAGCAGTAGAAAGCTCCACAGTAGGCAACTTCGCCGTACAGTCGGCTGCTACAGAAGGCAACGCCTCCGCAGACAGCGTAGCGCGATGGGCCGCCCAGCTCTCCCCCGAGCTTACATAAGCGCTTATCCTTGATTTTTCTTAGCCTTGCCGCAAAATTCCATTACAGAAATAAGGTTTCTTCGGTAAGCTTAGGACTGAAAATCAGGAGCACAAGTCTTGGCTCGCAAGAAAAACCTCTATCTAATCCCTGTTCTCTCCAAGGCGCTCGACATTCTGGAGCTGCTGCAGAATGAAAACCGCCCGTTGACGCTCGAAGCCATTCACCAGCGCACGCGCGTATCCAAGACCACCGTCTACCGCGTGCTCAAAACCTTCGTGCATCGCGGCTACTTGGTGCAGACCCCGGAAGGCACCTACCGCCACATCCTCCGCCGCCCCAAGATGCGCTTCGGCTTCGCCGGCCAAAGCACGGAGATGCCATTCTCCAATGAAGTTTCGCGCAGCCTGTCAGACGCGGCCCTTGCAGTAGGCGTCGAGCTCACAATCCTCGACAATCAATACGACGGCGCCGTCGCCATTCACAACGCAGAAGAACTCATCCGCGGCGGCGTAGACCTCATCTTTGAGTTCAACGTAGTGCATGAGGTTGCACCCGTCATCGGCGACCGCGCCGCCGCCGCGCACATTCCTCTCATCGCCATCGATATCCCGCACCCCAACGCCATCTTCTTTGGCGTAGACAACTACCGCGTAGGCGTCGATGCAGGAGAACTACTCGCCGCGCACGCCAAAGCGCACTGGGACAATCAAGCGGACTGGATGCTTGGCCTCGACCTTCCCGGAGCGGGCACGCTAGTGCAGGGCCGTGTCTCCGGCGCATTTGAAGCCATCCGCGCCGCCATCCCCACACTGCCTGCCGAAAATTACCTCCGCATCGATGGCCGCGGCCAGCTTGAAGCCAGCCAGAAAGCCGTCGGCGACTTCCTCGACAAGCATCCAAAGGAAAAACACATCCTCATAGCTGCAGCAACCGACTCAAGCGCCCTCGGCGCAGTAGCCGCTGCACGCGAGCGCAAGCGCACACGCCATGTCGCCATCGTCGGCCAGGACTGCATCCATGAAGCAGTCACAGAAATGGACCGCGCCGACTCGCCGCTCATCGGCACCATCTCGCACGAGACAGCCACCTACGGCCCGTCGCTCATGCACATCGCGCTGGACCTGCTCAAAGGCCAGCCCGTAGCCCCATACAACTACGTCACGCACAAAATAGTCTCGCGTGGCTCGCTGCTTCAAAAATAAGAAGGCCATCCCGCATGAAACACCTATTGCTTCTTGCCGCCGCGCTCGCGCTCACAGCCGCTCCGCATCTCCCCGCCCAATCAGAAGGCGCGCAAAAGATTGCCGACCTCGGCGCTTGCAAACTCGAAAGCGGAGCAGTGCTTGAGCATTGCCGCGTAGGCTACCGCACCTTCGGCCATCTCAATGCCGCACGCGACAACGCCGTGCTCATGCCCACATGGCTCTACGGCAAAAGCAGCGACCTCGTAGCCCTCTTCGGTGACGGCAGCTCCCCTTCGCATCTCGTAGACACAGGCAAGTTCTTCGGCATAGCCGTAGATTCCCTCGCAAACGGCGTCTCCTCCTCGCCATCCAATAGCGAAACACAGCACGGCCCGGACTTCCCCGCAATCACAACACGCGATATGGTCAATGCTGAGTACCGCCTGGTAACCGAAATCCTCGGCCTCAAGCATCTCCATGCCGTCATAGGCCTTTCCATGGGCGGCGAGCAGACCTTTGTCTGGTCCGTAGCCTATCCCACCTTCTTTGACCTCGCCGTGCCAATACTAGGCACCCCGCGCCCCACCCCCTACGACCTGCAGGTCAAGCAAATTCAGTTGGAAACAATGTACGCCGACCCCGACTTCAACGGCGGCCACTACACCAAACAGCCCGCGCTCAAATTAGCTAATCTCTTCGGCTCGCTCACCGTCACCACACCCGAGTACCGCAACGCGCAAACAACCCGCGATAACTTTGAAGAGTTCCTTCGCGTCACGGAAGCTCCGCAGCCCATCGATGCCAACGACCGCATCGCACAAGTCAAAGCGATTATCCGCCATGACGTAATCGGCAAGCGCACACTCGCTGAAGCCGCGCAATCCACATCCGCGCACTTCCTCGTCATCGTTAGCGCGGAAGACCACCTCGTCAACCCTGGTCCCGCGCTCGACTGGGCCGCCGCGCTCCACGCGCCAACCTACATCTCGCACGGAAGCTGCGCGCACATCATCATGAGCTGCGACGCCGCGGCAGTCTCCGCCCGTGTGCGGCAGTTCCTCGCAACCGGCGCCCTGCAGCATTGAGAGACACAAGCCCATGCCGCAAGATATTCTGCCAATACACAGAGCCCGCCGAAGTCTGTCCTTTTTCCAGTGCTCTCACTTTCAAGGTGGTAAATAATGCGTCGCCTCTTGTCCGTCTTTGTCCTGTTTCTTGCCTGTAGTAGTGCATACGCCAAGCCCTCGGCCATGTTCTACATGACGAACGACGCAAACTCGGTCCAGTCCTTCCTCGACCACGCCGCAAAAATTGATGTGCTCGTCCCCGCCTGGTACAGCGTGGATGAAAACGGCCTCGTAACAGGCATTCCCAACGCAACCGTAATGGCAAAGGCGCATGAAAAAAACGTGCCCGTAATGCCCATCATCGCCCTCTTTAACAAGAAGAAGTTTCACGAGCTGGCCACCAGCATCGAAGCACAAAAGCAGATGAACGACGCCATGATCCGCGAGTGCAAGTTGCACGGCTACACCGGCTTCCAGCTTGATCTTGAGAACGTGGACTATCTCGACAAAACAAACCTGAACAACCTCGTGCACGAGTCCGCCGAGCGTCTGCACGCCGCGGGCCTCAAAATCACCATCGCCACCGTGCCCAACGCACCCGGCTATCCCGGCACCGGCGGATTCTCCAAGTGGATATTTACCGACTGGCGCGGAGCCTATGACATTGCAACGCTAGCCAAGTACGTAGACCTGCTCTGCCTCATGACTTACGACCAGAACACGCGCTGGACCGAGCCCGGTCCCGTAGCAGGCTGGCAGTGGACCGTCGAAAACCTCGACTACGCGCTCAAGGTCGTGCCCAAAGACAAGCTCTCCCTCGGCATCCCGCTCTACGGCTACCACTGGTACACCAACGCGCCCACCGTGGATAAAGATGGCACCGAGCGCCCCAGCCCCAGCGCGGATTACATCAGCACCTCAGAAGTTCTGCGCCTTGCCGCCGAGTTCAACGCCAAGCCGCAATGGGATGACTTCGATCACACCGCGTTCTTCTACTTCTATCGCGACCAGATGCGCGAATGGATTTTCTACACTGACCAACGCACCTTCCAGGACCGCTACGAGCTTGTAAAGCAGCGTGGCTTGCAAGGCTTCTGCTCATGGATGCTCGGCACCGAAGACCCCGCCATCTGGAGCCTTCTGCCTGATGTTCACTAGAGCCATCGAGTTGGGCTTAGACAAGCCGGAGTTATAGGAAAGAATGTCGTATTTTCTCGCAATTGATTCAGGCGGCACCAAAGCCGAGTACCTTCTCGCTGACGAAACACGCGAGTTGAAACGCACCTTCAGCGGCGCCATCCGCCGCGTCAATGCCGACGCAGCCGTAGCGCAGCAAAACATCGCTGGCGCGCTCGCGGAGCTGGAACAGGCCACAGGTGTCAAGATGTCCGAAATCACCTGCACCTGCATCGGCACATCCGGCAACACCGTCCCGCTCGTCACCGACTGGCTACGCGAAGAGTTCTCCAAGCGCGTCGGCGGCAACCTGCTTATCCTCGGCGATGTAGAAATCGCGCTCGATGCATCCTTCCAGGGAGGCCGTGGCGTGCTGATTCTCGCAGGCACTGGCTCCAACGCCGCCGCCCGCGCCGCAAACGGCGAAATCATGACCGCCGGCGGCTGGGGCCCCAACCTCGCGGACCAGGGCTCAGGCCACTTCATCGGCCTTGAAGGCCTGCGCCGCGGCTTTCTCGCCCGCGATGCACATCGTTCCTCGCAACTACTGGAAGCCGCGCGAAAACTATTCGACCTTCCAACCGTCGATGCGCTTATCGAGTTCGCCAACGCGCAGCATCCCGTGCGCTACGCATCCAAATTTGCGCCGAAAGTAGTCGAGCTGGCAGAGCAGGGCGATGAAGTCGCCATCGAAATTCTGGAACAAGGCGGCCGCGACCTCGCTTATCTCGCCACTCTGCTCATCGAGCGCATGCGCGCCATTGAAACCGGAGCCGCAGAAACCGCAACCTTCGCCCCGCCGCGCGTCGCCACCGCGGGCAGCATTCTCACGCATGTCGAGCGCGAGCGTGACGCCATGCGCGCCGCACTGCGCGAGCGCTATCCTGCCATTGAATTTCTCGATATACCCGCCGACCCGGTGCGCGGCGCGTTGTGGCACGCCATGCGCGGGGAGTAGAAACCTACCCCCGCTCCGTGCCCACCGTAACCGCATCCAGCGCCTGGCGCAATGCACGCACATCCTCGGCATACACCGCGTTTCGCACATACTCCACGCCCGGCGTGCCAAGGTTCACCCTGGGATTTTTATAGCGGGAAATACTAGGCGCAGTCGCACCCAGCGAAGTGTGTACCGCCTCCACACCCGTAGCAAGCACAAAATCGTGCACATTATTGCAGCGCACGCCGCCCCCGGCCAGGATAGTAATCCGTCCGCGAGCATCCTTCCGCAACTGCGCAATGCTCGCCGTGCCTGCAATGCTGTCCCGTTCGCCGCCCGATGTCAGCAGAATCTCCGCGCCAGCCGCAATCACGTCTTCGAGCGAGCGGTCCAGCTCACGCGTAACGTCAAAAGCGCGATGAAAAGCCACCTTCATCGGTCGCGCTGCCGCAACAAGCTGAGAAGTAACCGCAACGTCCACATCGCCATCGGGCGTCAGCACGCCAAACACCACGCCGTCCGCACCCAGCGCACGCGTCTGCTCAATGTCTTCGAGCATCGTCTTCACTTCGTCAGGTGTGTAACAGAAGTCCCCGCCGCGCGGGCGAATCATCACATGGACCTTGATGGTCAGAGCCTCGCGCACTGCGCGAATCAACCCCGCGCTGGGAGTAATCCCGCCTTCGCTCAATGCTGAGCACAATTCGATTCGGTCCGCGCCACCCGCTTGGGCGGCAATGGCGGATTGCAGAGAGTCCACACAAATTTCAAGCAGCATGATGCTGAGCCAAATCCTTCAAGCCTGGCCTTTCGAGCCAGTAAATCCGTAACCTGCACGGAAACGGCTGTCGAAAAAATAGCAGCCGCCTATCCAAAAGTGTAACGCGGTTGGAAACACACGGAAACAAACATCGTCTGAAAGCAAAATATTTCACATAAAAACGTCCAAAGCGTGCGGTTCCGGACAGTCGGAACCGCACCCGGAAGCTACTGCACTCGCAGCGTAGCCACCGCCGGCAAATCGGCGGAAGAACTCCCCACCATCAGCCTCACCGGCTCAGCCTCCACGCGGAAGTCCTTAGCCTTCTCATCCCAGTAAGCCAGCGCGCTCGCCTTCAGCGGAATCTCCACCGTCTTCGTCTCACCCGGCTGCAGCGTCACGCGTTGAAAGCCCTTCAGCTCCTCATTCGGCCGCACAACCTTGGAAGCCAGGTGCTTCACATAAAGCTCCGCCACCGCATCCCCGGCCCGGCTGCCCGTGTTGGTCACATCCACGCTCACCGTCACCGAGCCATCTTTCGCCACGCTCGCCGCACTGGTGCGCAGGTTCGCGTACTTAAACGTGGTGTAGCTCAACCCAAACCCAAACGGATACAGCGGTTCGCCCTTGAAGTACATGTACGTTTTCCCATGGCGAATGTTGTAGTCCATCATAGGCGGCAACTGGTCCAGGCTCTTCGGCCACGTCTCCACAAGATGCCCACCCGGATTCAAATAACCAAACAGCGCCGCCGCCAGCGCCGTGCCCTCATCCTGCGACGAGTGCGCCATATGCAGAATCGCCGGCACATTCTCCTCGGTCCAGTTAATCGCCAGCGGAAAGCTCGAAACCAGAATCACAACCGTCTTTTTATTGACGCCGTAAACCTGCTTCACAAGCTGTTCTTCCGTAGTGTTGATCGTCTCGCGGTCGCGCCCCTCGCGCCCATCGCTGGGATTGCTGCAGGGAAACGTTCCATTGTCCGACCAGTCATGCGCCATGTCCGCATCGCACTTCGGGTCGTTGCCAATCACAACAACCGCAACATCAGACTCCCGCGCCGCCTTCACCGCGGCCTGGTCAACCTCGCTCTCCGCATAGTTGATCTTCACATCCGGCCCCACCGCGGCCTTGATGCCATCCAGCGGAGTCACCTTATACGCCGGCGTACCGCCATACCAATCCCACTCCACGCTGTTAGCCAGCGGCCCAATCACCGCAATCGATTTAATCTGCTCCTTCTTCAGCGGCAGAAAATCCTTCTCGTTTTTCAGCAGCACAACCGACTCAAACGCAATCTTCTTCGAGACAGCCTTGTCTTTGTCAGAGTTCCAAGGCTCCGGCCCGTCCTTGATCTTGGCGTAAGGCACCAGCTCCTGCGGGTCCAGCAGCCCCAGCCGAACAGCCACGCGAAACTTGGGCCGCAGCAGCTCGTCAATATCCTTCTCGCTGATTGAGCCATCCTTCAGCAGCGCATGCGTCTCGTCTTCCCACTTATCAAGAAACTGGTTGATACCCGCCTTCAAACAAGCCCGCACTGCGGCCTTCTGGTCAGCAAAAAGATGCCGCCGCTGCCACAGCAGCCGCACCGCTCCTCCATCCGACGAAAGAATATCCACGCCCCACTTATCGCGCAGAATCGACTTCAAAATCGGATTGATAGCCATCGCCGTACCATTCCACGCGTTGTAGCTCGCCATCACGGCCTTCGCGCCGCCATCCTGAAAACCCATCCGAAAGGGAACCGAGTAGTACTCCCAAAACAGCCGCTCATCAAAGTCAGAAGAAGTCCCAGCGCGGTCATCCTCATTACTGTTCGCCAGAAAATGCTTCAGCAGCGCCGCAGCCTGCCAGTACTTCGGATCGTCCCCCTGCAGCCCATGAATAAAAGCAGTGGCCATCGTCCCGTTAAAGAACGGGTCTTCCCCATAAACCTCTTCGCTGCGCCCCCAGCGCGGGTCACGCGCCAAATCCGACTGCGGCCCCCAGTTGATAAGAATCTGCCGGTCGTACTTCGCTGTCTGCGTAATGTACCGCGACTCATACCCCTGCACACTCGCAGCCTCGCGCACAATCTCCGGGTCCCACGTATCGCCCATGCCCGGTGGCTGCGGAAACTGCGTGGTAGTCACAGGCTGGCGTCCGTTCCGCGGTTCACGTTGCACCACGCCATGAATGCCTTCTGTAGAGCCCATATTCGGCACGCCCAGCCGAGGCACCCCCGTCTGCGTTCCCAGCACAGCCACCTTCTCATCAATCGTCATGTGGCTAAGCAGGTCAGTAATGCGCTGCTCCATCGGCAGCGTCGGATCTTGAAAGGGATATTTGGAGCTCTGCTGCGCAAACGCACACGCAGCCATCGAGAAGACAGACACAACCAGTAGAGCAACAGCTTTCTTCGTCATCACAAGGCCAGTCCTGAAGAGTTTTTTGAGAAGTATCTGCATCACCGCGAGCGCCGCAAAATTAGCGTGCTGGCGGTAGCGCTCTTCCCAGGCGCACCAACTCTATCACGCGGCATCTATCGCAAGTAAAGCGATTGATTCAAAGCTTTTCGCACACATTTAACTTGGAGTAGAGTTCAATCCGCCGCGCCCTGGCGCCCTGCATTCACCCCAAGCGCGGCATCTATAGCATGCAGCAATTTGCCATTCGCATCGCCCTCGTAGCTCCAGAACATCATGCCGGCCAAATGATGCTCACGCACATAGCGCCCCTTCGCCGCAATCGATTCCGCATCCTCATACGAAACAAAAATGTGCTTCTCTGCGTTGTAGAGATAAGGCACCGAAGCGACAGAATCCCAGTAGCGCACATACCCCTGCCCCAGCATCGTGGACTCAATCCCGTTGTATGCCGCATAAGCCCCCGGAATCGGCTTGCCCGCCTGGTAAAGCCCATGCGCCGTGCCGCCAACCTCGCCCCACACATGGCCATAAAACGGCACACCCAGCACAATCTTCTCCGCAGGCACGCCCGCGCTCTCAAAAGCCGTCACAGAAGCATCCGCAGAAATCTTCTTCGGGTCTGCAGGATTCGTAAACAGCGGCGCATGATGCCCGGTCAACTTATCCGAACTAGGCTCGTAATAGTCATAAGCCATAACGTTGACCGTATCCACAACCCGCGCAACCTCCGCCATCTCCGTATGCGCAAGCCATTCATCCGAACCCCCTGCGGCAATCGTCAGATAAAGCCGCCGATGAGTCTTCTTCTGTTCCTCATCAAAGCGAGCGCGCAACTCCCCAAGCAGCAGCGTAAAGTTGTGCTTGTCCTCCGCACGAAACACATGCCCCGCGCCCACCATCCCCGGA
This sequence comes from Occallatibacter sp. FHG110214_02, assembly GCF_059115385.1. Taxonomy (NCBI): domain Bacteria; kingdom Pseudomonadati; phylum Acidobacteriota; class Terriglobia; order Terriglobales; family Acidobacteriaceae; genus Occallatibacter; species Occallatibacter sp. FHG110214_02. Next base: position 293,727 of record NZ_JBZYWK010000001.1, read on the forward strand.
TACTCCCAGTCAATATCCAGTCCGTCGAGGTCGTACCGCCGCAAAAACTCCATCACGCTGTCAATAAACACAGCGCGGCTCTGCGCCGTAAGCGAGGCATCGGAAAAGCCCCCCGACCAAAGCCATCCGCCCACAGAAACCAGCACTGTCAGCGAAGCATTCTGCCTCCGCATCGCAGTCAGCGTGGCATAGTTCGCCGCATCATTCGCAAACCCTGCCACCATGCGCCCGTTCTCAATATTCGCAAAGGCATAGTTGATGCGCGTCAAAGCACGCCCATCCACCTGCCCAGCCGCCAGCGCCGCATTCTGCGGAAACACATAAGCCGCCACAACAGGCGCATCCTTCTGCGCACCTGCAAAAGAACCAGCAGCCATCGCCATCATCAGCGCACCCTTAAACCACCTTGTCATCCGCTTGCTCCATACTCGCATCGCCATAATGCTGGCATCCAAAGACGCGAAAATCCTTCACACCCTTCAGACGGAACTGTCCGCTCTTCTTGCGTTGCGGAAACTTCAGCCGAAAGAAATCAGCCCCATCCACATCTTCCAGGTAAAACGCAGGCCGCGCATCCTCGCGCCCGGTAGCAATCTCCACATTGCTCAACTCAAGGTTCCGCGCATGCCGCACAAAAATCCCCGCCGCTGGCAAATCGCCAAACATTCTAGGGTCAGGATACTTCTCCGCATTCTCCGGCGGGTTGATCGAAGCCATCGCCTGTTCCGCACCGCCCACCTGGTGCAGATACACATCGCTAATCTTCACATCCTCCACCGGATGTCCCGGCACTCCCGCAATAATCGACGGCAGCAGGGAAGCCCCCGAGCTGCTCACACCGCTGATAATCACCCGCTTCAGTGACCCAATCACCGTCTCCGGCTTCGGCCCGCGCAGCCGCGCTCCCAGCCGCAAAAACAGTGGAGCCGTATTGATATCCCGCATCGTCACGCCGGTAACAGTAACGTCTTCCACAATCGCGCCATCTTCCGTCTCCAGCGCAAATCCCTGGCAAGCCTCAAACACGCAGTTGGAAATCGCAATATTGCGAAAACCGCCATTCGATTCCGTGCCCAGCTTAATGCGCCCCGTGCCTGAACGCCGTCCATCCACGCTCATAATCGGCTTCCACGTCCCATCCAGCACCGAGCCCAGCCTGTACCCAGCCGTAACAAAGCAGTTCGTAATCGTCACATTCTCCGTCATGCGCGCATAGCCCAGCGAATACGAGCTCTTCGGACAAATCGCATCGTCCCACGGCGAGTTCACCGTACAGTTCGACACCCGCACATTACGGCAACAATCAATGTCCATCCCATCGCGATTCGTATCAATCTTCAGGTTGTCGATAGTCAGGTTGTCCACGCCCGTGGCCAACACCCCAAACCACCCGCCCTGCAAAATCGAAAAGTCGCTCAAAATCACGTTGTAGCAGTTTTTGAGCGCAATCGCCTTGTTCCCCACACCGGGAGCCGTAGTGTTCGGCAGATTCTTCCCATCATCGTCATGCCCGCGGCTCAGTCCCTTGCCATAAATCAATCCCGGCCCAAAGATGCCAAAGTCGTGTATCCCCTCGCCCCAGATAAGGCTGTTGTGCCAATGGTTGTGCCCATAGTCCTGATATGGGTCCCACTTCCCATTCGACTCCGCCGCATCATAGCCGCCGCTCGTCACACCCTCATACGGGGTGGAAGCCGCAAGAATCGTCGCTCCCTGCGAAAGGTACAGCGCCACATTGCTCTTCAGGTGAATCGAATAGCACGCATACACGCCCGCGGGAAAAATAACCGTGCCACCGCCCGCATCCGCCGCCGCAGCAATCGCTGCATTAACCGCAGGCGTATCAATACTGTTGCCATCGCCCTTGGCTCCATAAGCGCGCACATTGAAATAAACAGGCCGCCCATACGTTACTGAGCCGCTCTGCGAACCCGCAGGCTGCGGAACCAGCGTCGTCGCTCCGCCCACAACCCCCAGCCCCGCCATACGCAAAAACTCTCTGCGAAACTCCTGCATTCTTCACCTCGTGAGTAAACCGCATCGGGAAAGCACAACCATCCAATCAGGTCGCGCCATTTCACCGCAACTCGGCAATCCCGCATCGTGCGTCAAATATGCGAGACTTGGTGCGAGGCAGAATACAAGCGCAGTCAGGTACCTCAACAAAAATTCTCGGCAAAATTTCTCCGATGGATCAGTACGAAAAACAGTCCGCTCTTTCTCTTCTGCTAATCGACGACGACGAAGAGCTCTGCGCCATGATGACCGAGTTCTTCACCCAGGCCGGCCACCGCCTCGACTTCATCACCAATGGCCGCGACGGTCTCTCCACCGCGCTCAACGGAGCCTATGACCTCGTGGTCCTCGACGTCATGCTGCCCATCCTCAACGGCTTTGAAGTCCTCCAGCAGCTTCGTCGCCGCAAAAACGTGCCCGTCATCATGCTCACCGCGCGCGTTGAAGCGCAGGACCGCATCCTCGGCCTCAACACCGGCGCAGACGATTACCTCCCCAAGCCCTTCGACCCCGACGAACTCCTCGCCCGCATCCGCGCTGTCCTCCGCCGCTCCGAGTTCGTTCCCCCCGCGCAATCCTCCGAGCGTTCCATCGGCGGCATCCGTCTCAACGCCGCAACCCGGGAAGCATGGGGAAACAACCAGCTACTCCCCCTCACCGGCATGGAGTTCGATCTGCTCGAAATGCTCGTCCGTTCCGCTGGCCGCGCCGTCTCCCGCGAAGAAATCACCGCCGCCCTCTTCGAGCGTGAAGCCACGCCCTACGACCGCTTCCTCGACGTGCACATCAGCCACCTGCGCAAAAAACTCCCCAACGGCCAAAACCTAATCCGCACCGTCCGCGGCGTAGGATACATGTTTACGGGAGCCGAATAGCCGTGGAGCGCGTATTCCAGCTCAAATCCCTCATCGTGGCCACGCTTGTTTCGCTCGCGGTCATCCTCGGCTTCTCGTTCGTCGTCTTCCAGGCCATCTCCAACCGCATCACGCAAATCCGCTTCGAGCCCACCTTCGACAAGATGGACGAGGTGCAGCTCGAAAGCCTCCGCTCGGCCTATGAGCAGGATGGCGCACAAGGCCTCTCCGTCTACACCGCCATGCTCAACCGCATCTTTAGCGGCAAGCACTTCCTGCTCGATACGCACGGCGTAGACATCCTGACCGGAGAAAACCGCAGTTGGCTCCTGCCTCCCCAGCCCGCCGTGCAATCCCGCACCAACGACGGTCACGGCCACTGGATCGTCACCCGCCGAGCACGGGACGGAGAATTCTGGTTCGCTGCTACCGGCCAGCAGGGCCGCACGCTCATCTGGACCTTCCTGCCCTACTACTTCCTCGTTATCGCCGCTGTAGCCGCCGTCTTCTGGCTTACAGCGGTCGGCGTCGTGCTGCCCATCCGCCGTATCGCCTCCACCATCTCCATCTTCGGCCAGGGAGATCTCTCCGCTCGCACCAACAACAGCCGCCCCGACGAAATCGGCCAGCTCGCCCGCTCCTTTGACCGAATGGCCGAACGCCTCGAACGCCTCATCGTCAGCGAGCGCCAGCTCCTCGGCGACATCTCCCACGAACTGCGTTCCCCGCTCGCCCGCCTCAAATTCGCCGTCAAATTGGCCCGCACCGCTCCCGACCCGCAATCTGCCCTCGACCGCATCGAGCGCGACATCGACCGCATCTCCGCCCTTGTCGCCGATATCGTAGAAGTCACCTTCGTCGAAGGCGATCCCGCCCTGCGCGGCGCGGAAAATGTCTGCGTCTCCGATCTGGTAGAAGACGTAGTCCGCGACTGCGCCGTAGAAGCCGAAATTCGCGGTTGCCACATCGAGCTTTCCGGCAGCATCACGGGCCACATTATGGGCAGCCGCGAAATGCTTCGCCGCGCCGTAGAAAACGTCCTTCGTAACGCTGTCCGCTACTCGCCCAAAGACACAGCCGTAGAAGTCACCGTCTCAGAGGTAGACCGCAACGCCGTTATCGTAGTCCGCGACCACGGTCCCGGCGTCCCGGAAGAAGCCCTCGCCCGCATCTTCGACCCCTTCTACCGCGTAGAACAGGCCCGCAACAAAGACGGCGGCGGCTCCGGCCTCGGCCTCGCCATCGCCCGCCGCGCCGCACAAGCCCACCACGGCTCCATCGACGCCGAAAACATGTACCCCGGCCTCCGCGTCCGCATAGTGCTCCCCCTCGCCACCGCCCGCCTCGCCGCGTAAAAAATCTTTATACGCCGCACCATTTTCGAGGCACTTCTGAAAACGTATTCAAATATGGTACGGCAGGAAATGTCATCTAATTGAATTATTTTCAATAGTTTCCACTCCAAACCAGCACCGTAATTTAAGCGCTTTACATTTCTTAAAGTTCATTCTTGACAATCGTGTGTTGCAATCTATCTAATGCCGTACCCCACACGGGGTAATCTTCACGCGGCAGGTTTGAGGAGATCCTCCTATGAAGCGCTTCCTTTCTTCCGCCGCAATCCTTGCTCTGGTTTCCGTTGCTCCCGCTTTCGCTGCCGCCAACCAGAAGTCCGTCACTTTTCCTGAAGCTGTGACGATTGGTTCCACCCAGCTCCCGGCCGGCGACTACAAGGTCACCTGGACCGGCACCGGCTCCAATGTTCAGGTCAGCTTCGAGCAGAAGGGCAAGAAAGCCGCCCCCGCCGTTGTTACCGCCAAGGCAGAGGACCAGAAGGACGGCCACACCGGCTTCACCGTCAACCGTCAGGGCAGCGTCAACCAGCTTGAAACGCTGCAGCTCGGCAAGACCAACCTCCTCTTTGGCGCCGCTCCCTCAAACGGCCAGTAAGTTTCTTCAAGTTTCTCGGTCGCGTTTTAGCCCGTGGCCGTGAAAAAAGCATCGTGCCAACCAGTGCGGTGCCTCCTGACTTTCGTGCTGTTGCACCTTCCGAACTCCCTTGTCCACTCGCTGCGGACAAGGGAGTATTTTTCTGCTGCGCACACAGCGAATCGTGCTCCACGCCGTCTGTCTTCTCCCAATAACAAAGCTGTCATCCTGAGCGACCGGAGGGAGTCGAAGGATCTGCAGTTGTTTTTGCATTTCAGGCCCCCCAGCCCTCAGTCCACAAAGTCCCTTGTCATCGACTGCACTCCAATCCGACAATCAACAAATGGACATCCAACGCACAGGCATCAAGCCATCGAGCAAAGGCCCATCCGACTGGTTCACCGGCAGCGTCCGCATCGACCCGCTCTTCAGCGCCCCTGATCCAGCCTTAGTGGCCGGAGCCAGCGTAACCTTCGAGCCCGGCGCGCGCACTGCATGGCACACCCACCCCCTCGGCCAAACGCTCATCATCACAGCGGGCACAGGCTGGGTACAGCGCGAAGGTGGCCCCATCGAAGAAGTCCACCCCGGCGACGTAGTCTGGTTCCCGCCTGAAGAAAAACACTGGCACGGAGCCACGTCCACCACCGGCATGACCCACATTGCTATTCAGGAGCGCAAAGACGGCAAAGTAGTCGATTGGCTCGAACACGTCACCGACGAGCAATACAGCCGCTAGAGGAACGTCTTTATCGTTCCCTCGGACCCTTGTTCCCTCGTTCCCTGCGGTTTGAGACTTCCCCTCAACGCGTACTTGCGCTATACTAGAAATTCGGCAAGCCGTGGGCCGCGAGCCAAAGTGCGCGTACGCCCCGTTTCTGCCGGTCCGGACCAGCGTTGATGCGCGGCCTTGGACCCGCAAGCCGCCCCAAACGGGCAGCATCCGCGCGAAATTCAGACAAGTTTTGGAGCAGAAGTCATGGCACAGGTATGTGAAGTTTGCGGCAAGGGTCCGCAGTTCGGTAACAACATCTCGCACGCGCACAACGTAACGCGCCGCCGCTGGAACGTAAACCTCCAGTCGGTCAAGGCTCTCGTCAACGGAGCCTCCAAGCGCATCCGCGTCTGCACAAGCTGCATCAAGACTGGCAAGATCGTCAAGGGATAAGCACCCGGCGATAAGAAGCCAGCAGCCTTTCCTCATAAATCTGCGTTCCACGAACGAACCCCGTCCCTCAGACGGGGTTTTGTCGTGCCTGAAAACTTCCTATAGCATTGGCAGCGATGAACCGCCGAAGCTTTGCAAAGCTCATAGCTGCCGCCACGGCCAGCCCACTCGCCGCGCCCACCCTCCACGCACAGCCCCAGCCCACCCCGCCCTACTCGCTTTCTGTCATGCTGTGGTCCGTCTTCCGCAAGCTCCCACCCGGCCCTTCTAATTTCGAGCAGCGCCTTGCAAAAATAGCTGAAGCCGGTTACCGCAACGTCGAGCTGGTCAGCGAGTACGACCACTGGCAGCCCGAAGACTTCGATCGCGCCAAAGCCGCCTGCAAGCGTTACGGCATCCAGATCGACTGCACCGCTGGGCTCCCGCACGGCATCGGCAACCCCGCCGACCGCGACGCCTTCCTCGCCGACCTCCTCCACTCCCTCGTCATCATGGAAACCCTCTCCATTCCGGCGATAATCGTGCTCACCGGCAACACCGTTCCCGGCCTCTCCCGCGAAACCCAGCACCAAAGCTGCATCGAAGGCCTCAAGCGCGCCGCAGCCCTCGTCGAAGGAAAACAAATCAACGGTCAACCAATCCGCATCCTGCTCGAGTGCATCGACCTCGAAGAAAACCCCAAATACTTCCTGCCCTCAGCCGCCGAAGCCATCGAGATAGTCCGCGCCGTCAACCACCCGCAGGTGCAATTTCTCTACGACATGTACCACGAGCAAATCGCCGAAGGAAACCTCATAGAAAAACTCGAAAAACACATCGATGTAATTGGCCTCATCCACGTAGCCGATGTCCCGGGCCGCCACGACCCCGGCACCGGCGAAATCAACTACGCCAACATCTTCCGCAAACTGAGGGAGCTGAACTACCGCCACATCGTAGCCATGGAATTCTACCCGGAAGGCGACGAAGTAGCCGGCCTAGCCGCCGCCCGCCACCTCGCAGGCTTTTAAAAACAGGGAATAGGGAACAGCATCGGATGCCGTACGCCCCAATTCGGGTGCCCCCGGCCCTTCGCATTTGGGAACAACCGGGATATCGATACCGATAGTTCCCCCATCCAGGCTCTTCCACAAAAGAAAGCAGTGTCATCCTGAACGAAACCGTTTTTCAGGCGGAGGGAAGGATCTGCGGTCGTCCTTTATAGCTTTTGCTTTTTATAGCTTTTCTGTCCTTTACAGCTTTAGCTATTTATCTATAACCCTGTCCCCCGTACCCTGAACCCTGTACCCTGTCTCTATGTCCACCCGCGTCCGCTCCCACGCCAAAATCAACCTCGGCCTCTACATCGGAGCCCCGCGCCCAGACGGTTTCCACGAGCTATCCACTGTCTACCAGACGCTCGAAATGCACGATTTCGTGACGGTAACCGCCCGCCCCGCCACGAAAACCGCCATCAAGCTCACCTCCAACGACCCCCGAGTTCCCACCGACAACCACAACACCGCGTGGAAGATGGTAGAACTAGCCGTCAAAGCCCTCGAAATTCCTGCCGAAATAGAAATCTACATCGAAAAACACCTCCCCGTGCAGGGAGGCCTCGGCGCAGGCTCAGCGAACGCCGTAGCCGCCCTTGTTGGCTTGGAAGAGGAGCTAGCCACCAATCTGGACGATGGGCTGGAAGGCTCAGAAGCCATGGTGGATATTCTCCAACGCGTCGAAAAAATCAGCGGCGACGACTGGGCACAGAAAAGACTAGCCTTAGCCGCCCAGGTAGGCTCGGACGTACCGCTTTTCCTCATCGGCGGAACTTCGCTGGGCGTAGATCGCGGCCAGGAAGTCTACCCCCTCCCCGACATCGAACCCACCTGGACCGTCATCGTAGCTCCCGCCCTCGGCGTCTCCACCGCGCAGGCCTTCCGCGACTGGGACGCCCTCTGCGCCACACAAGGGTTGACCCAGCAGGGCAGTGCAAGTAAACTAAAACAGTTGAGCCGCGCCTACGCGAGTGCTTTTGCGGGTAGTCGAGGCTCCTCCGGTGTTCTTCCAGGCAGGAAGAACCTGGCCGGACCAGAAGAGTCCGCGCTTGTCCGCACCGGGATACTTAGCTGGATTCAGAACGATTTTGAAACTGTCGTCTTCCCCCAGCATCCCTCCTTGCGCGAAATCAAGCGTCTTCTCTCATCCGCCCACACACCGGAGGCAGCCCTCTACGCCTCACTCTCCGGGTCCGGTTCCGCTCTCTTCGGGTTATACCCAACCCGCGAGAGCGCAGAAGCTGCTCTCCACCGGCTGAGCCAGTTCACGGAAGTTGAGGTAGAAACAACCCTCACTCGAACCGTGCCTCGCGCAACCTATTGGAGCCAGATGTTGGGTTGACAAGCATCCGTTCGGCGCGAAACATTAGCCAACGGCTGCCGGACAGATTCAGTCAGGCGTACTTGCCTGTCTGGGAGAAGTTGTTGGGCGATCGTCTAACGGTAGGACAGTGCCCTTTGGAGGCATTAGTCTAGGTTCGAATCCTAGTCGCCCAGCCACAAATTTTGTTGTTTGTTTCACCGGTTAAGAAGCACAGCCAAAGCAAACCAGCTTGGAGGTACTTGAAAGATGGAAACGGGAACGTCAACGGTGACAGTGGAAGAAAACAAGGGCGCGGCCAGCGCAGTAAGTGACGTGGCCGCCTCTACCGCCAAGGCGCAGGACACCAAACAGCCTGCTCCCGAGCGTAAGCGCAGCAAGAACCTTGCCGAAGGAAAGCGATTCAAGCTCTTCTCCGGCACCGCCAACCGGCCTCTTACAGAGGAAATCGCCCGCCACATCGGCGTGCCGGTAGGCGAGGCCAAGCTGCAGCGCTTTGCCGACGGCGAAGTCTACTTCCAGTTGCTCGAAAACGTTCGCGGAGTGGATGTCTTCGTGGTGCAGCCGACCTGCTATCCGGTCGATCAGCACCTTCTGGAGCTCCTGATTATGATCGACGCGCTCAAGCGTGCGTCGGCGGCCCGCATCACGGTGGTCGTTCCGTATTACGGATACGCCCGCCAGGACAGAAAGGACCGCCCCCGCGTCGCCATCAGCGCCAAGCTCATAGCGGACCTGCTCACCACGGCTGGCGCCAATCGCGCTCTCTTCGTGGACCTGCACGCCGCCCAGATTCAGGGCTTCTTCAACATCCCGGTAGACCATCTCTTCGCGAGCCCCGTGCTTGTCAGCTATTTCGACAAGCTCAAGCTCCCGAACCTCACCGTCGTCTCGCCCGATGCGGGCGGCGTGGAACGCGCGAGATTCTTCGCGCAAAAGATTAAGGCGCCCTTGGCTATTGTGGACAAGCGCCGGACAGATATTAATGTCACCGAGGTGATGCACGTGATTGGCGATGTAAAAGACCGCACCTGCCTCATCATTGATGACATCGTGGACACGGCAGGAACGCTCGTTAAGACCGTCGATGCCCTGTACGCCAACGGCGCTGCCAGTGTTCACGCCTGCGCCAGCCATGCGGTGCTCTCGGGCCCCGCGATTGACCGCATTACCGCCAGCCGCCTCGAGCAGTTGGTAGTAACAAACACCGTGCCTCTGCGCGAAGCCGCCCAGAAGCTCGAAAAGATTAAGGTGCTCTCCATCGCCGGCCTCCTGGGCGCAGCCATTGAGAGCATCCACATGGAGACCAGCGTCAGCACGCTGTTTTCTTAAAGGCAGCTTCCAGCTACTAGCTCTTAGCTTTTAGCTCGACTGCACAGGGTTTGGCCTTCGTGATTGCGCGAAGGAAGGGAAGCGATGAGGTTCAGGTCTTGAGACCGCTTATTGCACAACGAAGCTAACAGCTAGTAGCTAAGAGCTGTTTTTACAAAGGGAGCGGTGAGCAACCAAGCTCGCAGCAGAACGAACAAGCTAACAGCTAGAAGCTAATAGCTAAAAGCTGCTTTCCCGTGCCCGAAGAAAGCGAAGAGAAAATGCCAGAAGTAGTCATCGCCAAGCCCCGCGAGGGCAAATTCAACAAGAACGCAGCCCGCCGCGTCCGCGCCGCCGGCAAGATTCCCGCAGTCATCTACGGTGCCGGCCACGAGCCCGTTGCCGTCGAGGTCGATCCCAAGCAGATCACCCGCATCCTCTACTCCGAGTCCGGCCACAACACCATCTTCGACGTGGACCTCTCCGGCAAGGAAACCGCCAAGGCCATGATCGTCGATTGGCAGATCGAGCCTATCAAGGATGCCATCATCCACATCGACCTCAAGCGCATCGCCCTCGACAAGGCTCTCACCGTCAGCGTGCCCGTCAAGCTCGTCGGTACCGCGGTTGGCGTCAAGACCCACGGCGGCATCCTTGACCAGGTCCTCCGTGAAGTCGAAGTCGAGTGCCTCCCGGCCAACATCCCCAGCCACATTGATGTGGACGTGACGAACCTCGATCTCAACGCGATTCTCCGCATCAAGGACCTGCCGCACTCCGACAAGTACACCTTCCTCGCCGAAGAGGACACGGCCATCGCCCACGTCATCTCCGTCAAGGAAGAAGCTCCGGCCGCTGATGCTGCCGCCGCTCCTGCCGAGCCGGAAGTGGCCAAGAAGGGCAAGACTGACGCCGCTGGCGACAAGAAGTAACGATTGCCTGAGCCTATGGATTCCAGTTCGAAAAGAGGCCCATTTATCATCGTGGGCCTCGGCAATCCGGGCCCTGAGTATCTTTGGACCCCTCACAACGCAGGGTTCCTTGCAATTGACCGTATCGCTCAGCAGGAGGGCGTTACGGTTCTCAACCGGCGATGCAAAGCCATGACCGCAACTCTGCGAATCGCAGGCCGCGAAGTGGTTTTAGCCAAGCCGGAGACATACATGAACCTCAGCGGAGCAAGCGTCTCCGCCTTGGTTCGAGAGTTCGAAGCCGACCCGGCCCAGGACCTGCTCATCATCTACGACGAGCTCGACCTTCCGCTGGGCAGCTTCAAGATTAAGGAGCGCGGTTCGCCCGCGGGCCACAACGGCGCCCGCAGTGTAACGGCGGCTCTGGGAACGCAGGAATGGCTGCGGCTGCGCATCGGGGTAGGGCACAACTTGCCGCCCGAAGCCATCGCCGCAGGGGCCAGCTTAAAGCGCGGAGGCAAGGATTTTCTCCTGACGCCAATGCGCAAAGCCGACCTGGCAGTCCTCGACGAGGTGCTCGACAAAGTGGCCACAGCCACAAGGCGGGTAATCGAAGTCGGAGCGTCAGCGGCCATGAACGAATTTAACCGTCGCGATTAGCGGCGGAGTGTTGAAAAAGCAGTTTGTTGCGTGAAAACCAACCGCTGCAAGCTGCGATAACAAGCTAGGAGCTAACAGCTAGAAGCTAAAAGCTGTGGTTCAGAAAAGAGAAACAATGTCCCGAGTCTACGAAGTAATGTTCATCGTTCGCCCTGACGTGGTTGACGAAGAGCTCGACAAGCTCATTGCTGGCTTTGAAGCTACCGTCACCAACGGCGGCGGCGTGGTCAAGTCCACTGAGAAGATGGGCCGCCGCAAGCTGGCCTACCTCGTCCGCAAGTTCGCTGACGGCAACTACGTTCTGCTCACCATTGAGGCCGATGGTGCTCTCGTGGCCGAGCTCGAGCGCCGCCTCCGCGTCTCCGAGCCGGTGATCAAGTTCATCACCGTCCGCATCGACGAGGAAGAAAAGCGCGTTGCCAAGATCAAGGCCATCCGCGCCACCAAGAAGAAGCTCAGCGCCGAGCAGCCTGCTGCAGCCGCAGCCGCTCCTGTAGCAGCGCCCGCAGCTCCTGCTCCCGTGGCCGTCGAAGCCGCTCCGGTTGTTGCCGAAGCCGCCGCCGAGCCCGCGCAAGCCAGCGCCTAACAATTTTTAGGGTCCCAGAGAAATCTGGGTGCCCCAGGTCTCCCGGTTTTGGAGACCTGGGATAACCAAGCCCACAACGATCAGGAAAAAGAGGAAACATCATGGCAGAAGAAACTCAATCCAAGGCGCCCGAGACGGGCGCAGCTCCAGCAGCACCCCAGCAGGGTGGCCCCGGCGGTTCCGAGCGCGGCCCTCGCCCTGGTGGTCGTCCCGGTTCCGGCGGCCCCGGCGGACGCGGCAAGTTCTTCCGTCGCAAGAAGGTCTGCAAGTTCTGTACTGAAAAGATTGATGCGATCCCGTACCGCGACGTCCGCCTCCTTCAGGGCTTCGTCGCCGAGCGCGGCAAGATCGTTCCCCGTCGGCTCACCGGCGTGTGCACCACGCACCAGCGCCGCCTGACCCGCGCCATCAAGCAGGCCCGCAACATCGCGTTGCTGCCTTTTGCGACCAAGCACTAATGTGTAACGCTGGCGAGACGATTGTCCCTATGAAGGGGTAAAATCGCCTCCGGCAAATTGGAGAATTAGGAACATGGAAGTCATCCTTAAAGAAGACGTAGCCAACCTCGGCCACCGTGGAGATGTAGTTAAGGTCGCCGACGGCTACGGCCGCAACTTCCTGCTGCCCCGCAAGCTGGCGCTGCAGGCCACCCTCGCCAACAAGAAGCAGATTGAAGAGATGCAGGCCTCTGCCGCCCGCCGCTCCGCCGCCGAAAAGGTTGTCGCGGAAGAGCAGGCAGCCAAGCTCGCCCCAGTCGTCCTCGTCTTCACCCGCAAGTCGGGCGAAGAGGGCCATCTCTTCGGTTCGGTTACCTCGTCGGACATTGCCGCCGAGCTCGCCGCCAAGGGCTTCGAGATCGACCGCCGCAAGATCACCCTCAACGAGCCCATCAAGGCCCTCGGCAACTTTGAAGTAGCCATCAAGCTGCACAAGGAAGTCTTGGTCCCGGTCAAGGTCAAGGTCCTCGGCGAAGCCGTAGCCGAAGGCGAAGCAGCCCCCGCCGAGGCCGCAGCCGAAGAAGCTCCCGTAGCCGAGTAGTCCTTCGCGGACGGCGAACCGCGCCTCCGGCGCCATTCGTGTCTGCGTACCAAATTAACTGGGTGTCTCAGGTCCGGAGTCCCCGGAAAACGATTTGCGTTTTCTGGGGTGGAGGTCTGTTTGTTCGGACCTGGGATAGCAATCGATTGATCCCTCTATTATCTAGTGGGTGCCCCGCTCTCGCGGCTCAGTAGTCTTTGCCGCTAGGGTGGGGTTGTCTATTGATTGCCGCAATTATGACGCAGATGCACAAATGCTGTTGTTGGGTAGGTCGGGGATTTATCCCCGACGATAAGTCCAGCAAAATGGGTGGGGCCTTTAGGCCCTGAGGTATGCTTTTCGCAGCAAATAACCGTATTGTGCGTCAGCGCCATAATGGCCTCTATTGTGGAAAGGCACATGGCGGAGAGACTATGTCAGTTTCTGACATACATTGCTACAATCGAAGCGGAGAACTGCGATGCCTGCCAGAAATATCCACTTAACGGCGGAATGGGACAGCTTCGTGGCCGACCGCGTTCAGAGCGGGCAATACGCAAACGCCAGCGAGGTCGTCCGCGCCGGTCTTCGAGCGCTCGAACAGAATGAAGCAGAGGACAGGGCAAAGGTTGAGGCCTTGCGCTCAGCGATCCAGGAAGGACTGAACGGGCCGTTCTATGACGGAGAAACCGTGATGGCCGACCTGAAAGAACAACTCGCACAGCGAGCCAGGCGCAATTCAAGAAAGTTGACAGCTTGAGCTACCGGCTTTCCGAGTCCGCAAAGCGCGACCTGACCTCCATTCTCTTTTACACACAGGACGAGTGGGGCGCGGAACAGGCGGAGCGCTACCACGATTCCCTGTTGAAAGCCTTTCGGTCACTGGCCGCTTCGCCGCGCATTGGCATGGTGTCGGATAGTCTCGTTCGCGGCTTGCGTCGTTTCCCGGTCGAGCAACACGTGGCGTTTTACAAGATAGAAAAGAATGGCATTTTGATTGTGCGCCTGCTGCATAAGCGAATGTTGCCAACAAGAGAACAGTTCTTGTCCCGTTCCGGAAAATAGCTGGGTGCCCCATTCATGGTACGTTTTTGTGCCACGGCTGGGATAACCGAAAAATCCCCGCCATCGTACAATTCCTCATGCCCTCGACGCCCCTCTTGCGCGCCGCCGTTCTTGCTCTGGCAACCGCCGCCGTCATCGGGCAATCGAAAGCCCAGACCGCCGCACCCGCCTTCGATGTAGCCTCCATCCACGTCTCGCCGCCCTCGCCCGACGGGCATACTCACATCTGGAACAGCATTCACGAGAGTCACTTCCGCACCGGCAATCTCTCCGTCCGCGACCTGATTCAGTACGCCTGGAACCTACCCAAATCCCAGATCATCGGCGGCCCCGCATGGCTTAATTCGGCAGCCTACGACATCGACGCCAAATCTGGTCCCGAAGTGGATGAGCGGCTGAAAGCCATGCCGAACGAAGACGCTGCGCAGCAAAAGCGCCTGATGGTGCAGGCGCTTCTCAAAGATCGTTTTTCCCTCGTCACGCACGAAGAGACGCGGGTGCTCCCGGTCTACAACCTGGTTCTCGCCAAAGGCGGAGCAAAGTTCCAACCTTCGGACAGCAACGGCACCACCATCGACACAGGCCGTGCCCGCGTTCACGTACGCGGAAGCGACGATACCCTCAACCTGCTCGCCCGCGAACTGGCGCAATCCCAGGGCCGAGTCGTCATCAACAAAACTGGCCTCACAGGCCGCTACGATCTGACCCTTCGCTGGACGCCCGACGACGCGCCCACCCCGCTGCTGAACGGCCAACCCGACCCTAATGCGCCTCCCGGCCTGTTCACGGCTATTCAGGAGCAGCTAGGCCTAAGGCTTGAAACCGACAAGGCCCCCGTGCCCGTGCTGGTGATCGACAGCATTGAGCCTCCCTCAGGGAATTGAAACCGATAAAGTAGTATCCTTCCTCCATATGCCCCCCCCCGCCGAACTCATCACCGAAGGCAAACAAGCCCGCGCCCGCTACGCAGAGGCCGCGGGCATCTATCAGGGCGCAAGCGACCAGCTAGCCTACGCCCGCACCATCCGCCATATCGCGGACATGTATCTGCACGAAGCGAAGCACACCGAAGCCAAACCACTTTACGAAGAAGCCCTGGAAATCTACCGCACCAACCTAAACACCAAACTCATCGACCTCGCCAACACCGTCCGCCCTTACGTCCAGCTCAACGAAGCCACCTGTAATTTGGAAGCCGCCCGCCAGCACTGGCAGGAAGCCCGTAATCTCTACGCCTTCCTCCGCCTCGAAGTCGGCGTCACAGAATGCGACGCACACCTCAAGAAGCTCGCCTGATTCCGACCGAAACTCACTTGTGGAAAACCCATGTCAAGCCCCAAACCGGAAAATATTTTCTAACTCATTGATTCCATTGCACAAAAATCTTCTCAGGTTTTGCGCTCAATTATCTCGAATTTGCTAACCTTGAATCAGTAGCAGAAAAACGGCCCGATTCCTTAGGAATCGGGCCGTTTTGTTTTCTGCTAACTCGCTAACTCAAAGAAAGGAGCACTCAATGGCAGGCACACCCCACTTGTCCCCTGTCCCTCTTCCCTGCCTTTTGCACAGTTCCGAAATAAAGAAACTGCACAGTCCCTGTGCAATCACCCGCAATTCACACAAAATAAAGGCACTGGAAAACCACCCCACTGTGCGCATACACACGGACGCCAATTATCGAACAACCGCCAGCGGCTCATCCCGCCGCGTCAGCATCGTCGGCACAGAAGCCAGAAGGCTCCGCGTATAAGCATGCTTGGGCCGCGTCAGCACTTCGCCCACAGCGCCAGTCTCCACTATCTCCCCATACCGCATCACCGCCACGCGTCCCGCCACCTGCCCCACAACCGCCAGGTCATGCGAGATAAACAGCATCCCCAGCCCATGCTGCTGCTGAAGCTCCTTGAGCAGCGCCAGGATCTGCGCCTGAACCGTAACATCCAGCGCCGTAGTCGGCTCATCTGCAATCAGCAGCCGAGGCGTGTTAATCAGAGCCATAGCAATCAGGATGCGCTGCCGCTGCCCGCCCGAAAACTGGTGCGGATAATCGCTATATCGCCGCGCCGCATCGGGAATCGCCACAGCCTCCAGCGCCTCAATCGCCCGCCGCTTAGCCTCACTCCCTGTCCAGGAAGCTGCATGAGCAGAAGCCGCCTCAGCTACCTGCGCCCCAATGGACATCACAGGATTCAGCGCCGTCATCGGCTCCTGAAAAATCATGGCAATCTCGTGCCCGCGCAGCTTCCGCAGCTCCTTTGCAGGCTCGCTCAGCAGGTTCGTCGCGCCGCCATCTGCGCCATTCCAAAGCGCCTCTCCGGAAACCTGGGCCGTACCTGGAAGCAGTCCCATCACAGCCAGCGAAGTCGCGCTCTTACCCGACCCAGACTCGCCGACAAGGCCCAGCACTTCGCCCTCACCAATCTCAAAATCAATCCCCCGCACCGCCTCGGAAGCGCCAAAGCGAATCTGCAGGTTACGCACAGCAAGAAGGGCAGCCATGCAGTCATCCTAGCCCATCAGCCCCTAAACCTTAACTGCAACACCCTGTACACCCGCATCTTGCAGCCAGCAAACAAGATTCATGACACCGTAACCGCGCAAATGATAACCTTCGCAGGCAACGCCTAACAGATTTAGCTCATCTGTTGGGATTGTGTCCGCAACTTTTGGCACGAACAGGAGTCTTTACCAGCTATGAAGATGAAAGGCTTTGCTGCTTCTTTGCTCGCACTTTCTTTGTCCCTGGCCGGCGTTTCTGCCGCCCACGCAATTCCGGGACCGCCTTCGCCTCCACCCCAGGGCTACGGTCCGCCTCCGCCGCTGCGTCCGGGCTGGGACACCGTACCCGGCAGCTACGCTTCGGATGTGGAGCGTCGCGCATATCAGGAAGGCATTCACGGCGCCCGCAAGGACCGCGAAAATGGTCGCGTTCCCAACGTGAACAACCGTGACGAGTTCCGCCGTCCCGATTTCGCAGTTCCGCCGCAGCTCTTCCGCGCTTACCGCCATGCCTTCCGCGCCGGCTACCAGCGCGGCGTGCAGATGTTCTACAGCGGCCGCCGTTACTAATCGCAGCTCAGCGTTTACTCACGCACTCCGCCACCATCAGTGTGGCGGGTGCGTGAGTGCGTATAGACATGTAAGGATTCCGCACCGCACCGGGTGCAAACACCGCTTCTATCTAAAGACGGCATAAGAACCGTATATTTTCCCGATAACTTGCGAATGTGCTGTGCTACGCTTTGCGTAAGTGACTACGCGGCGCACAATTCGACGCACCTCTATCAAGGTGCAACTGCGCATCAATCATATGGATGTGTGCTGCGGCCCACCGTCTCTTACTTCCTTCCACGCGTAACTGGAACTGCCACCGGATAGCCCGGTAAGCCGTTCTATATATAGGCAGAGTGTATCTGCAGCTTCCCTTCAGGGAGTGGCAGTGGTGTCTGTCAATCATCGAAATCGCGAACATACGCTGCCACTGTATCTTCCGCGCTGACGAAATTCTGTCTACATACGCGGCAAGGCAACGAAGGCACCAGTGCATTCTCTCCGCATCGGTACATGATGCCATAGAGACAACGGTGACGTGTATCCCGGTTTCCCTTAACGTTCTGACAGCCAAGGGAGTGGTGTCCATGGTGGAGTCCAGTGTTCTTTGTAGTGAAGTCGTATCGGGTGGGGCCACATGGTCCCATGTGTTGAAGCGAGGCACCTCTCTTCGCTTAACTGACGTGGAAGGCGGCGCGAATGTGGCGGCGTATTTCCTGAACTTTGAGCTGCCCGCAGAGCGTTTTAACCTGCCCGATACTTTGAAAGCGCAACACACTGCGCGTCTGACAAAGGGCCATGTTCTCTACTCCGATATGGGCCGCATTCTCTGTTCGATTACGGATGACACGGTAGGCTGGCACGACCCGCTGGCTGGCATCTCGAATGCCGTACTGGTCGAAAAGAAATACGGCAAGCTGACCTATCAGCAGGCGCACAATGACTGGCACCAGAACGCCCGCGACGGCATGCTCATTGAGCTTGGCAAATACGGCCTGGGTCCGCGAGATTTGCACGCTACGGTCAACTTCTTCAGCAAGGTGATGGTGGACGACGACGGCAACCTGCAGTACGTGGAAGGCAACTCAACACCGGGCAGTTTTGTGGAACTGCGCGCGGAGATGAACACGCTGGTAATTCTCAACACCTGCCAGCATCCGCTTGATCCAAGCGCACAATACGCGCCGAAGCCGGTTGAGCTGAGCATTCAGCGCGTGCCTGCACCGCGGCCGGATGATCCTTGTCGCCTGCAATGCCGGGAGAACGCCCGCGGATTTCTGCTGACAGAGTTCTACTTTCTCTAGCTGTTGGGCACATACGAAAAGAAGGAAAAATGGCAACACTGAATTTGCAAGTGAGCCCGCTTGAGCCCCGTACGGCCATCAAAAGCTTTGTAGTGGAGGCGGGCGATGCGTTCATCCACGAGATTTTGAAGGGACAGACGGTCCGGATCGTTGATCTCGAAGGCAATCAGGCAGTCGATACGCTCTTTTATAACGCGCATGATTATTCAGATCGCTACAGCGCACAGGACACCGTGCGCGAGCAGGCAAGCCTCTATCTCACGGCGGGCACAAAGTTGATTTCAACCGAAGGCCGCGTGATGCTGACGATTACCGCTGACACATGCGGACGCCACGACACTTTTGGCGGAGCCTGCGCACAGGAGTCCAATCAGGTTCGCTACGCCATCGAGAAAAAACTGATGCACGCCTGCCGTCAGAGCTTCATGAAGGGCATTCAGCACTGGAAGCTCGGTATGGAGAAGAAAGACATTACCAGCAACATCAACTTTTTCATGAATGTTCCAGTAACGCCGAATGGCGGTTTGACGTTTGAAGATGGTGTTTCTGAAGCAGGGAAGTACGTTGAGTTACGTGCGGAAATGGATGTGCTGATTCTTGTCTCCAACTGTCCGCAATTGAATAACCCATGCAATGCCTACAATCCGACCCCTGTGCAGGTCCTCATCTGGGAGGACGCTGTTAGTGAGTAGGTTCAGTAAGGTTCTGGTAGCAAATCGCGGTGCCATTGCATGCCGCATTATTCGTACGCTCAAGCGGATGGGAATCACATCCGTTGCAGTTTACTCTGAGGCAGATAGAGATTCGCGTCATGTCCTTGACGCAGATGAAGCCGTACTCGTAGGTCCTGGTGCGCCAAGCCAGAGTTATCTCGCCGTGGAAAAGATTCTTGCTGCAGCGGAGCAGACCGGTGCGCAGGCTGTTCATCCCGGCTATGGATTCTTGAGCGAGAACATTGAGTTCGCGCGAGCCTGTGCAGCGCGTGGAATTGCCTTCATCGGCCCGCGTGTAGAGCAGATTGAAGCCTTTGCCTTGAAGCACACAGCGCGTGCCATTGCCGAGCAGTGCGGTGTACCATTGTTGCCGGGAACGGGCGTGCTCAGCGGTCTTGACGAAGCGCTGGCACAAGCAGAAAAGCTAAGTTATCCCGTCATGCTGAAAAGCTCCGCAGGCGGAGGTGGCATTGGCATGCGTGTCTGTCACAATGCTGGGCAATTGCGTGACGCGTATGAGAGTGTTGTCCGCCTCAGCCAGAACAGCTTCCGTGACGGCAGCGTCTTCCTCGAAAAATTCGTTGCGCGCGCCAAGCACATAGAAGTACAAATCTTTGGCGATGGCAAAGGCAACGTGCTCGCGCTGGGCCTTCGCGATTGTTCCGCGCAGCGCCGTAATCAGAAGGTGATTGAGGAGACGCCGGTTCCGGGTCTCGATTCCAGAATTGCAGATGCAATTCGCAATTCAGCCATTCTGCTGGGCAAAGCAGTGAAGTACGCAAATGCCGGTACGGTTGAGTTCCTTTTTGACGCGGATACTGAAGCGTATTACTTCCTCGAAGTCAACACGCGCTTACAAGTGGAACATGGGGTTACAGAGCAAGTTACGGGCCTCGATCTTGTAGAGATGATGGTTTGCGAGACTGCCGGAGAACTGCCTGCTCTCAATTCGCTTGTAATGGAACCGAGCGGCTGCTCTATTGAGGCGCGTATTTATGCGGAAGATCCTGTGAAGAACTTCCAACCGGCACCAGGCAAGCTTTCAAAAGTAAGTTTCCCTGCAGATGTACGCATAGAGACATGGGTAGAAAATGGCACGGAGGTTACGCCACTTTACGACCCAATGATCGCGAAAATCATCGTCACCGGCAAGGACCGCGCCGATGCTGTGCGCAAGCTGCAGGGTGCACTCGCCGCAACCTCACTGTATGGCACGGAGACAAATCTCCGCTACTTGGGCGCAGTTGCTGCATCGGAGACATTCACCTCTGGAGCTATGACGACAGCATTTCTCGGCGGCTTCAATGTAATGCGAACTGCCTTTGAAGTGCTCGATGGCGGTATGCAGACAACAGTGCAGGATTGTCCCGGACGCCTTGGATACTGGCATGTGGGGGTTCCGCCCTCCGGGCCCATGGACGCTCTGGCATTTCGTCTAGCAAACCGCTTGGTTGGAAACAGTGAAGATGCCGCTGCGTTGGAAATGACGACGATGGGAGCACGCCTGCGCTTTGATGCCGATGCCATCGTTGCCATCACTGGTGCAGAGATGGGAGCATCTCTGGATGGTGCAACCGCTCCTTTATGGCGTGCCTTTGAAGTAAAAGCAGGAGCTGTGCTGCGTCTTGGTGCAGCTAAGGCAGAAGGGGCGCGTGCGTATCTCGCAATTGCAGGCGGCATTGATGCGCCGAGTTTTCTTGGCAGTCGTGGAACCTTCATGCTGGGGGGCTTTGGCGGTCACGCTGGACGCGCGCTGCGTGCAGGCGATGTCGTCCATTTCCTTCCGCAGCAGAAAATAGCGGGAGAGTTGTTGCAACTTGCGCCCGCACAGCGCCCCGTTTACACGCACGCCTGGGAGTTGGGTGTTCTCTACGGCCCCCACGATGCACCGGAGTTCTTTACGTCTCGCGATATCGAGACGCTCTTTGCCACCGATTGGAAGGTTCATTATCAGTCGGACCGTACGGGCGTTCGCTTGATTGGACCAAAGCCGGAATGGGCGCGTAAGGATGGCGGCGAGGCCGGTCTACACCCTTCCAACATTCACGACAATGCATACGCAGTAGGCTCTATCGACTTTACAGGCGATATGCCGATTCTTCTCGGGCCTGACGGCCCAAGCCTCGGTGGATTCGTCTGCCCAGCCATTATTGTGGAAGCGGAGCGCTGGAAGATGGGCCAGTTGAAAGCCGGCGACACGGTACGTTTTCGCCGTATTACGCTGGCGCAAGCGGAAAAGTTGGAAGCCGATCTCGAACAATTTGTAGCAACACTTGAGGGTGCGCCTCCGTCGCTTCCGCAAGCTTCTATAAATGAGCCGGAGGTACTGCGCATAATAGAGACGCCTCAACCCGCGATGGTCTGCCGCGCGGATGGCGACAAATACCTGCTTATTGAGTACGGACCGCGAGCTTTGGATTTAGGGTTGCGTTTTCGCGTGCATTTACTGGAAGAAAAGCTGCGCGCAGCAAATCTCAAAGGGATTATCGACATTACCCCTGGAGTGCGTAGCCTGCAGATTCACTACGACAGCCGCAAGCTGCGGCGCGAGGAGCTGTTAGCCGCGATTGAGTCGTTCAATGCAGCGCTTCCAGAACGCCCGCAGATTGCCGTTCCCTCGCGCATCGTACATCTGCCCCTTTCGTGGGACGATCCTGCAACACGGCTGGCACAGGCAAAATATGGGCAGGCTGTACGTCCCGACGCGCCGTGGCTGCCAGATAACATCGAATTTATCCGCCGTATCAATGGCCTCGACAACATCGATGATGTTCACCGTATTGTGCACGAAGCCAGCTACCTTGTGCTGGGGCTTGGGGATGTTTATTTGGGCGCTCCGGTCGCTACACCAACAGATCCACGGCATCGTCTCGTCACTACCAAGTACAATCCCGCACGCACATGGACGCCGGAAAATGCCGTCGGCATTGGCGGGGCGTATATGTGTATCTATGGCATGGAAGGCCCCGGCGGTTATCAACTCGTGGGCCGCACCGTACAGGTATGGAATACGCATCGTGTAACACCAACCTTTGTGGATGGCACGCCATGGTCACTGCGCTTTTTTGACCAGATACGCTTTTATCCGGTCACAACAGAAGAGCTGCAGGAGTTGCGCCGGGATATTCTCAATGGCAGCTTTAATCCACGTATTGAAGAGGCGAAATTCAGCCTTTCGGAATACGAAACCTTCTTGAATGCAAATCATGCAGGCATTGCAGCCTTCAAGGAACGCCAGACTGCTTCCTTCAATGAAGAGCGTGAGCGCTGGCGTATTAACGGCCAGTTGGATTACGGCTCGGCGCTTGTTGAAATGCCGGAATCGAGCACCGATGAGTCTGTTGTTCCCGAAGGCTGCGAAGCTGCACATGCTCCGATGACAGCAAGTGTCTTCCAGATAGCGGCAGAGCCTGGGCAGCGCGTAGCCGCAGGGCAGAGGCTGGTTGTTCTGGATGCGATGAAGATTGAAATGGAAATTACAGCTCCGGTTGATGGTGTGGTGAAAGAAATACTATGCCAGCCAGGCCAGATGGTAAGTGCCGGACAGCAGTTGGCGATTGTATGCGCGTCTTGTTGACGCCGAAGATCAAAGGAAAACGAGGACGGGATGGACATTCACTCGCTCAAAAACGCATACCGCGCTGGATCACTGACGCCGAGCGCGGAGATTACGCGCATCTACGACGAAATTGAATGCGTAGGCGAGCGTCCCGTCTGGATCTCGCTTGTCTCTCGTGAGCAAAATCTAGCTCGTGCCCATGCTTTAGATGCGGATGAGAATGCTCACAAGCTTCCGCTTTACGGAATCCCCTTTGCCGTGAAAGACAACTTTGATGTTGCAGGCATGAAGACAACGGCAGCCTGTCCGTCGTTTGCTCATGTGCCGGAAAAGACCGCAACAATTGTGCAGAAGCTGCTCGATGCAGGCGCAATTCTCATCGGCAAGACCAACATGGACCAGTTTGCCACTGGACTTGTCGGTACGCGCACGCCATACGGCATTTGCTCAAGCGCATTCAACGATAACTATATTTCTGGTGGGTCGAGCTCGGGCTCTGCAGTTGCTGTAGCGCAGGGGCTGGTAAGTTTTTCGCTCGGTACCGATACAGCAGGTTCCGGCCGCGTGCCAGCAGCGTTCAACAATCTCGTCGGACTGAAGCCCACGCGTGGATGGCTCAGCACCGCTGGGCTTCTGCCCGCCTGCAGAACGCTTGATTGCGCCACCGTTTTCGCAGAGACATGCGCAGATGCAGCGCAGGTTTTTGCCGTGATACGCGGACGAGATGAGACGGATGCCTATTCACGCGAACCTCGCCCAGGAGAAGGCGCATCTCCATGGAGCGCTAGCGCAGACTTCCGCTTCGGCGTGCTCGCGGAGGAAAGCAGGGAGTTCTTTGGCGATACAGCGTCCGCCGCGCAGTATCAGGCCGCTGTGGATGCTCTCGCGAAACTTGGGGGAACCGCAGTCCCGTTCGACTATGACCCTTTCCACAAAGCCGCTAACCTGCTTTACAAAGGCCCATGGGTTGCCGAACGGCTTGCTGCCATCAAGGACTTTCTCGCCAATGATCCTGAGACTGTAGACCCAACTGTTGGCGGTATCATTCGCGGTGCAACGAAATACTCCGCAGTAGATGCCTTCGAGGCCTTCTACGCTCTCGAAGATTTGCGCCGTGAGACAGCCTCAGTTTGGGAAGGGGTAGACTTCCTTCTGCTCCCCACTACGCCCACGCACTACACCATCGAGCAAGTGAAGGCCTCACCTGTTGAACTGAATACAAATCTTGGCTACTACACCAATTTCGTCAATCTACTGGACTTGGCCGCCGTGGCCGTGCCGGCTGGATTCAAGCCGGATGGACTGCCTTTTGGTGTAACTATTATTGGACAGGCGTTTACCGATGAAGGGCTCCTGTATATAGCTGACCGCATGCATCGCGTATTTTCAAGGACACTCGGTAATTCCTCGCGAGAGCTGGCATCCACACCGCGCATTCTGACAGATACAGCTCCTGCCGGATGTATGTATATGACAGTTGTCGGTGCCCATCTTACAGGCCAGCCGTTGAACTGGCAGCTGACGGAGCGCAAAGCTCGCCTGGTACAAGCGACGCGCACGCACGGAGATTATCGGCTCTATGCGCTTGCAAACACTACGCCACCCAAGCCTGGACTGGTATATACGCCGGGTTTGGGTGGTGAAGGGATTGAAGTTGAAGTTTGGGCTATGCCAATAGAAACGGTTGGAAGTTTTCTCAACTTGATTCCACCGCCGCTCGGATTAGGCACAGTGCGGCTTGCTGATGGCGCACTTGTAAAGGGATTTTTGTGTGAACCTGCAGGGCTAGAAAATGCGCAGGAAATTACGCACCTTGGAGGGTGGAAGAAGTTTGTAGCACAGAAAAGTTAGCGTGAGGGAATATCGAGGACTGCCATCAGACTCCTCGGCTCTCTGCAGTTTTTTCTGTAGCGCTCAATTCTTTTTTGTGTGGCACTCGTTTCTTTGTACTAGGTTTCAATGTGATTACACGGGATGTGAGTTATGGACTTTGAACAGCTAAAGACCTTTTTGCATGTATGCAGGCTAAAAAGCTTTTCTCGCGCGGCGGAAAAGCTTGGCGTGACGCAACCGGCAATTTCGGCGCAGATTCGTTCGCTCGAAAAAGAGGTCGGTGCAAGACTCTTTGACCGCGACGGCGGCAAGGTAACCTTCACGGCTGCCGGGCGTCTTTTTGAACCTTTTGCGGAACATTGTCTACAGTGCCAAGGGCACATTGTCATGGCGGTTAACGAACTTTATCGTTCCGCGCGTGGAGAGGTTGCTGTAAGCGCCAGTGAGGCTACAAGCTTATACGTGCTGCCGCCTGTATTTGCGGAGTATAAGAAGCACTACACGCGCGTGAATCTCAACATTGTGCGTGCCGAACATCTTCGCTCTATTGAGATGGTCCTGAATCGCGAGGTTGATTTTGCCATAGCGTCTATGCCTGTGAAAGATCCGCGCCTTGTCGTCCAGGTGATTCACCGCGATGAAATCATACTGGCCGTTGCGCCGACGCATCCGCTGGCCTCGCGTCCCAGCATTAAGGTGGATGAGATGTTGCAATTTCCCATGCTGTTGCTAAAGCAGGGCCGCCAGCGCACGCTCATCAACAACTTTTTTGACGCGTTTGACGCTCAACCCAGGATCGCCATGGAAGTAGATTCGAGCGAACTGCTCAAGCGGCTAATCTCCGCAGGGCTCGGCATGGGCTTTTTGCCGCGCGCTAACGTGCTCAATGATGTGAATGCCGGGCTGCTCAAGGTTGTGCGTGTGGACGGAATGCGCCTGAATCGGGAGCTGGCACTGATATTCCGCAAAGACCGGACGCTGACTCATGCAGCGCAAGCGTTTCTGGAAATTGCCACGAGTGGAGAGTGGCAGGCATACCCGCCAACTCGCACGGCGAAGGCTGCGCGGTAGGGTAGTCATTACCGTGCTGGAAACATGGCGAAAGAACGAAAATTTCCAATGTTTATGCGGTATTTATGGATATGACAGTATTGTCTTATCCATTGCATAAATAAGCTGTATGGAGTCGGTGACCACCTTGGCGGTGGGGTAAATTTGGGATACAGCTCCTGAGCTTTGGCCTGTATCTGCTCACGCCAGATTTCTAAACGACAGCATTTCTAAAGCGATAAAGGTGGAAGGATTTTGTACCGGATTCTTTCAGGCAATCGGTCTCTCTTTCGCGGCATCCTGGCTGCGATTATTTTCTCGCTGGCACTTTGTGCGCCTGAGGCTCACGCCGCCCCGCCCACATTTACCGTGGGATGGTCCGTCTATGCCGGCTGGAATCCGTATTTCTACATGGCCCGTTCCGGCATCTTGAAAAAGTGGGCGGACAAATACGGCATTGTCATCAAGGTGCAACGCTTTGATTACGCCGCTTCGCTCGATGCCTTTGTCGCCAAGAATATTGACGCCTGCACGATGACCAATATGGAAGCGTTGGATATGCCGGCGGCCGCAGGCGTGGATTCCACCGCGCTCATCATCGGCGATTACTCAAACGGTAATGATGCAGTTCTTGCGCGCAACGATCTGTCGCTGGCGCAACTTCCCGGCAAGTCCATTCTGCTGGTGCAAAAGACAGTTTCCGAATATCTGCTGGAACGGGCCATGGTGATGAATGGCCAGGAAAGTCAGTTAAGCAAGCTTCGCCTGATGAATACAAGCGACTCCGACATTGTTGGTGCGTTCCTTGGCAACAAGGGCAATCAGGTTGCTGTTACGTGGAAGCCGCTGGTATCGGAAATACTTTCTCAGGATTCAGGCGTAAAGCCTCTCTTTGATTCGTCCAAGATTCCAGGTGAAATTCTCGACCTGCTCGTGGTGCGCAGCGAGATTCTGAATCGTTCTGACGGCTCCGGTCAGCGCTTTGCCAAGGCCATTACTGGTGCGTGGTACGAGACCATGGCGCAGTTGACGGGTTCTGGGCCGGACTCTGCGAAAGCCATCAGCGGAAGCGCAGCGGCTTCTAATGATTCCGTGGCTTCGTACAAGGAGCAGTTGAAAACGACGCATCTGTTCTCCACGTCGCAGTCCGCCGCGCAGTTTGCAACAGACGCTGCGCTTAAACAGAAGATGGACCTGGTGCGCCAGTTTTGTTTCCGTCATCAGCTTTTGGGGCAGAACATTAAGTCAGTGGATGACGTGGCGATCCTCTATCCCGATGGAAGCGTGCAAGGAAAGAAAGACCGCATCCGTCTCCGTATGGATGCTACGTATATGAAGCTGGCAGCGCAGGGAAAGCTTTAAGGCTATGCAGGCTGGATTTCATCCCGCGGATTTAGTAGGGGTGCAGGTGCGCCCTTCACGGCTGTGGACGCAGTCGATGAGCTGGATTCTGTTTCTGGTTGGAATTGTGCTTTATGCACAATTCTCAATTGCAAGGCACAAAGAGAATCCAGAAGATCGCGTGGCGCCTTCCGCGCAGCAGTTAGTGGATGGAATCAAATCCGCTGCGCTTGAAGCTCCAGAAGAAGACGATCCAGTTGATGCTTCGGCGCCGCTCTTTGAGCGCGTTAGTCACAGCATGTTGTGGAAGGATACCGTCTCAAGCGGCAAGCGTTTTCTGATTGCGCTGGTCTTGCTTGTTCCCGCAATTCTGCTGGGCTTGCACATGGCGGTTTTTCCTTATTTTGGTGCGCTGTGTCTGCGTTTTGTTCTCTTTTTCGACAAGATTGTTGCGCTGTCGCTGTTGCCGATTCTGTTCATCATCTTCGGCATTGAAGAGTGGTCGAAAATCATGCTGATGGTGATTGGCGTTGCGCCTACGCTGATTCTGGATACGTACAACATTGCCAAGGGCGTGCCGCGTGAGCAGGTGGTGAAGGCGTTCACACTCAAGTCGTCGAACCTGGATGTTGCTTATCGCATTGTTCTCAAGCAAGTGCTGCCGCAAATCATTAACAGCGTTCGGCTGAACCTGAAACCGCTTGCGCTTTTTCTGTTTGCAGGCGAGATGATTGCTGCAACCGATGGGCTGGCTTATCGAATTGCGCTGATGCGCCGCCACATGGGCATGGACATTATTTTGCCGTACCTGTTGTGGGTGGCGCTGCTGCTCTTTCTTGCCGATGCTGTTTTGCGTTTTGCTAACCGGAGATTGCACCCGTGGTATCAGCCGCTCTAAAAGTCGATTCCGCTTTTGTGGGAGCACCCAATGCTCAGTCGCGGCCAGTGGAGATTGCGCTGCGCGATGTCGGTGTTGCGTATCCAGCAGGCAGGGATGGCGTCAAGACGGTGCTTTCCGGCATCAATGTGGAGATTGCTGCTGGTGAATTTGTAGTTCTGCTAGGTGAAACTGGATGCGGCAAGAGTACGCTGCTGCGTCTTGTGCTTGGCCAGGAGTTTCCAACAACGGGTACGGTTTGCGTCGATGGCAAGGATGTTTCTCGTATTGATGCACGATGTGGTTACGTGCCGCAGAAATACTCGCTCTTTCCGGACCGCACGGTTCTTGGCAACGTGATGTATGGGCCGGAGAATGCGAAGGCAGGTTTGCTGGGCCGCCTGAGTCCGTCTTTCTGGAGCTTTCGCAGCGAGCTGAAAGCAGAAGCAGTTCGCTATCTCACTCGCATGGGATTACGCGAGCAGGATATGACGAAATATCCGCATCAGCTCTCTGGCGGAATGCAACAGCGCGTGGCGATTGCGCAGGCGTTGTTGATGCGGCCTCCGGTGCTGCTGATGGATGAGGCGTTCAGCGCGCTGGACCCTTCCACGCGCTCAAGTTTGCAGGAGCAGTTGCACTTGATATGGGCGGAGTCGCGGCCTACGGTCGTTTTTGTTACGCACAATACCTCCGAAGCACTTCTGCTTGGGACACGGCTGATTCTGATGGGTCGCCATCACGACGGGCAGCCGGAGAAGAGCAATGTGCTGCTTGATATGGAGATTCCCGCCTCCGATTTACCGTTCCATGAGCGCAGCCAGAGCGAGCAGTTCAAGGAACTGCATGAGTATGTGAAGCAGGTTGCTTTTTCGGCTTCGTCGATGAATCGGTAGGAATTGCCGACGGTGCAGGTGCGCTCGTCCGCTCCAATGAGTCTCAATTTATGAGTTGATAGGATAGGTGACGAGTGGGTTGTGTGCTGCCTGCTGCTGGGGAGTTGCGAGAATGATTCACCTGCCTGTGGGACGCACGATGATGTGCCCCATGACGCGTCGAGATGTGCTTCGCACGATGGGGTGCGGATTTGGCTACCTGAGTTTGGCCAGCATGGTGGGGCAGTCGTTGGCTCGTGCCGCGGATGTGGTTGGTGGAACGCGGCCTGCGTGGATGCACACGGATAAGCCGAAGGCGAAGCACGTTATCTTTCTCTTCATGAATGGTGGGTTGTCACAGGTTGATAGCTTTGACTACAAGCCTGCGCTGGAGAAGTATCACGGGCAGTTGATGCCGGGTGGTGCGCATGCTTCGGGGAACCTTATGAAGTCGCCGTTCCCATTCAAGAAATATGGGCAGAGTGGGATTGAGATTTCGGAGATTTTTCCGCGCCTGGGTGAGTGCGCGGATGATATGTGCGTGGTGAAGTCGGTTTATACGGAGAGCTCGAATCATGAGGCTGCGCTGGAGATGATGAATACCGGCGCGACGTTTGCCAGGCGGCCTTCGATTGGTTCGTGGATCACGTATGGGCTGGGCATGCTGAACGAGAACCTGCCGGGGTTTGTGGTGCTATGTCCAGAGGCGACGACTACGGTTGGTTCGCCGTTGTGGTCGGGTGCTGCTCTTTCCGGTGCGGAGCACGACGCTCCATTGGAGGCGGCGATTGGGGAGATGGAGAGGGTATACCGGATGCAGACGGAGGAGCCGGATGTTTTGGATGTGCGTGGGGAGCCGGAAGCTACGCTGAGGCTTTATGGCGAGGGCTCGACGGCGCGGGGATGTTTGACGGCGGCACGGTTGATTGAGCGTGGTGTGCGGATGGTGCAGGTCTACTCTGCAAAGGGCGACCCGTGGGACCACCACTTTGATATTGAGATGCACCGGAAGACGGGGCGCGATTCGGACCAGCCGTTTGCGGCGCTGATTACAGATTTGAAGTCGCGCGGGCTGCTGGAAGAGACCATCATCGTGGCTGGCTCGGAGTTTGGGCGTTCGCCGGTGGTGGAAGTCGGCAGTGGGTTTATGGGTGGGCAGGCGCACAAGGGGCGTGACCACAATCCGCATGGCTTTACGATGTGGCTTGCAGGTGGCGGGTTTAAGAAGGGGTTCACCTACGGGGCTACGGATGAGTTTGGGTGGAAGGCTGTTGAGAATCCGGTCCATGTGCATGATATTCATGCGACGATTCTGTGGCAGTTGGGGATTGACCATCGGAAGTTGAGTTATCAGCATGGCGGGCGGGAGTATCGGCTTACGGGTTTGCAGGGGAATGTGGTTCACGAGCTGATTGCATGAAGCAGCTTTTAGCTATTAGCTCCTAGCCCGGTTGTTGGGGTGCCAGCGGCTGCAGTTGACTTGGCATCCAAGTCCAGGCCGCTTCTGCAGGTGACTATGCGGAAGCGGCTTTCTCGTATCTTTATCCCATGAAATGAGGACCTTGATGAGGCGTTGGATTGCTGGGGTGGTGTTGTTCCTGTTGTGGGCTTTTGTGCCGGTGGCGGCGCAGTTTGCGGAGCCGGATGGGGGGAACCTGGAGCGCGGGGCGTTGCCGCGGCAGTGGATGACGGGCGGGCCGAAGTGCATGGAGATGCCGGAGTGGCAGGTGCATGAGTACAACCCGACGTTCTTTATTCTGCGGCAGTCGGGATGCACGGATTATGAGAAGCCGTTTGTGTATCTCATCTTTGGGCAGGATAAGGCGCTGTTGTTTGATACGGGGTCGCGGAACGGGAATATTGTGCTGACGCTGACGCGGACGATTCACCTGTGGCTGGAGCGGAATGGGCGGAAGAGCATTCCGCTGGTGGTGACGCACTCGCATGCGCACTCGGACCATACGTGGGGCGACAAGGATATCCAGGCGATGACGGACCCGGCGATTCCAGTGACGTTTGTGCCGGCGAAGGTGGCGGAGGAGAAGGCGTTCTTTCAGATTTCGGATGGGGATGACGCGCATGGGCTGGTGGATCTGGGCGGGCGGCCTATCGATGTGATTCCGATTCCGGGGCATGAGGCGGCGGCGATTGCGCTCTATGACCGGAAGACCGGGATTCTGCTGACAGGGGATAGCTTGTATCCGGGGCGGCTTTATGTCCGGGACTTTGCGGCGTTCCAGGCTAGTACGGAACGGCTGATTCGGTTTACAGCGGGGAAGCCGGTGGCGTACATCCTGGGATGCCATGTGGAGCAGACGCGGACGCCGTTTCTGGATTACACGATTGGGACCATCTACCAGCCGGATGAGCATCCGCTGGAACTGCCGAAGGGCGCGCTGCTGGAGTTGGAGGATGGGCTGAAGTCGCTGAATGGGACTCCGAAACGGCTGGCGATGGCGGAGTTTTCCATCTGGCCGAGTGGAGTGAGGGACCCGGCGGAAGGGAAGAAGATGCGGGAGAACATGGAGGAGCAGCAGAGGAGGAAGTGGGATCAGAAGGCAGGGGCCAGGGACCAGGGACTTAGGGACTAGTAAAGACAGGGACTGCAGGGGGGCTGCAGTCCCTTTGCTTTTGGGTGTCGGTGAGGTGGAGGGGGTGTTTGAGGTGGATGTGACGGTAAGATGTTGATTATTTGTGTTTTAAGTGTTTGTTTTGGTGTTTACTGATTGGTATATAGGGTTTTGAAAAGTGGTTACTTTTCGGAAAAATAAAAATTCTTTCCTTTTTTTCAGGCTGCGGGGAGGATCAGCTCCTTGAGGTGGAGCTTGTCCTGGTGGCGCTGTTCGCGGGATTTGGAGAGCTCGATTTTTGCGTTGATTTGCGCAAGGCGGGTGTCGGTTTCAAGGGCCTTTTGCTCGGCGCGGATGGCGTTTAGGGTCAGGCGGGCGGTGGTCAGGAGAGCGGGAACGTCCTGCGGGTGGATGACGGCGATGGCTACGGCGTGCTGGAGGCAGGCGGCGTAGTCCTTGACGTCGGCTGTGGTGGCGATGGCCGGCAAAGCGGCGAGGTAGGCTTCGACGCCGAGCTGGGAGGTGTGGAGTTCGCCGAGTTGGAGGCCTTTGCAGTCGGCGATGGCCCGGTTGCGGGCCTGGCAGCAGCGGTAGATGGCCTTGTTGACGGATTCCTGTTTGAAGCAGAGGCAAGGGCGGCTATGGGGCATCGGGTTGTTCCTTTCGCGTAAAAACACGAAGGCCCTGCTTGTGGCAGGGCCTTGCGGGGAGTGAGATTTTTCTTGCTCTATTTATAAGTATGCACATTTGGGGTTAAATGAGCGCAAAAGTTATCCACAGATTTGGGATTTATTTTGCATTGGCATTGCATGCAGCGGCTGCGCGCTTTGCGCGCCACGGGGATTTTGTGGCCCTCCCGGTGGTCGGGGTCGAGATGGGGGTGTGGCAGTCAAAAAGGCAACCGCTGATCCTTCGCTCCGCCTACCCCACGAACGATACAACCGTTTGCGGGGCCCAATGCGCTTCGATCAGGATGACACCACCTTACTTATGGGGGCCGGGGATGTGGGGGCGTGGGCGTGAGATAGAGGGTTGGTGGGAGGAAATACAATTCGGGTGTTTGCCTTGTGGGGAAAATTTTGTGCGCGGGTGGGGCGTGTGAAGAGATTGCCTGGGCTGTGTGCGGTGGTGGTTTTGTTGGTGGCTGCAGGGATGACTGCGGGGGCGCAGGTGGTTCGGCCAGGGGAGGTTTGGCTGGATAATCGCGGGCAGCAGATACAGGCGCATGGCGGTGGGGTGGTTCGGTGGAAGGGCAAATACTACTGGTTTGGTGAGGACCGGACGCAGACGAATGATGCGGCGAAGCGGTATGTGGGGTGCTACTCGTCGAAGGACTTGACGCAGTGGAAGGCTTGCGGGCAGGTGATGGTGCTGGATGATCCGGAGCACCTGGGCGAGCACTGGGTGATGGAGAGGCCGAAGGTTTTTCCGAATGCGCGGACGGGGAAGTTTGTTTTGTACTTTCACCTGGATGACGCGCGGTACAAAGTGGCTCGCGTGGGCGTGGCGGTGAGTGACAGGATTGATGGTCCTTATAAGTATGTGAAGAGTTTTCGGCCGCTGGGGCAGGAGAGCCGCGATATTGGGCAGTTTATTGACGATGACGGGGCGGCGTATTTGATTTTTGAGTCGCGGCCTACGGGCGGGTTTTATATTGCGCGGCTTTCGGATGACTACATGGATGTGAAAGAGCAGACGAGTTTTGTGAAGGCGCCGCTGGAAGGTGGGGCGCTGGTGCACTATAAGGGACTTTATTATGTGGTGGGCTCGCATATGTCGGGGTGGGCTCCGAATCCGAATGTGTTTGCGACTTCGGCTTCATTGAGCGGGCCGTGGACGGAGTTTAAGAATATTGCTCCGCCGGAGGCTAAGACTTACCAGGCGCAATCGACGATGTTGGTGAAGGTGGAAGGGACGAAGGCGACTTCCGTTATTTTTATGGGGGATATCTGGAAGCCTAAGATGCTTTGGGATTCGCGGTATTTGTGGATGCCGGTGGAGATGGGGGATGGGGAGTTGCATTTGCCGGAGCCGCGGGGGTGGAAGTTGGATGTTCGGAGTGGGATTGTTACGGGGCAGTGATGGGAGAGCGAGAAAGAGCATGCCTCAGGGGCTAAAGCCCCACGAAGCTCGATGCTGATTCTGTACGGGCTGAAGCCCGTACAGAATCACCCGTTTCCTTCATGAAAACTCTTTGCAGGCAGTGTCATGATTGCTTTTGAAAACGATTTGCAAAAACAGGAGAGATGATAACGATGTGTGCGCTTAGCCGGAGAGATTTTCTTGCTGCATCCTCGACGATTGCGGGTGTGATGGCGGTGGATGGCCGTTTGGGATGGGCGATGCCGGCGGAGGAGCGCGGGGCGGAGCTGAAGCTTTGGTACAAGGAGCCGGCGAACCAGTGGGTGGATGCGTTGCCGATTGGCAATGGGCGGCTGGGCGCGATGGTGTTTGGCGGCGGCGCGACGGAAGCGCGGGTTGCGAAGGGCACGCTGACGGAGTTTGCGGAGGAGCCGGTTG
The DNA here is from genome assembly GCF_059115385.1 of Occallatibacter sp. FHG110214_02. NCBI lineage: Bacteria > Pseudomonadati > Acidobacteriota > Terriglobia > Terriglobales > Acidobacteriaceae > Occallatibacter > Occallatibacter sp. FHG110214_02. The sequence continues at coordinate 327,292 of NZ_JBZYWK010000001.1, forward strand.
CGGTGGAGGCGGGCAAGGAGACGCTGACGCTGAATGTGGATACGCTGTGGTCGGGATGGCCGCAGGATGGGAACAATCGCGAGGCTCCGCAGTACCTGAGCCAGATTCGCGAGGCTATTCTGGGGCACCAGGATTATCACCGCGGGGATGAGCTTTGCCGCAAGTTGCAGGGGCGGTTTTCTGAGGCGTTTCAGCCGGCGGGTTGTCTGCATGTGGATTTGCAACATGACGGCGTGGTGACGGGGTATCGACGCGAGCTGGATTTGCGCGAGGCTGTGGCGGCGACGCGGTACACAGTGGGCGACGTGCGGTTTGAGCGCGTGGCGTTTGCTTCGGCTCCGGAGAATGCGATTGTGTTGCGGCTGACGGCGAGCAAGCCGGGAGCGCTGAGTGCTTCGATATGGCTGGATGGTGCGCTGAGCCAGTCGGTGGATGTGGAGAGCAATGGCCGGATGGTTTTGATTGGCAAGGCTCCGAGTCATGTGGCGGGGGCGGGGCATCCGGGGAGTGAGCATCCGGTTAGTTATTCGGATAAGGCTGGCGAAGGGATGTATTTTGCGGTGGCGCTGCATGCGGTTGCGGAAGGCGGGAGCGTGCGTGCGGAGGGTGGCCGGCTTGAGGTGAAGGATGCGACGGCTTGCACGGTTTTGATAACGGCGGCTACGGGATTCAAGGGATTTGATGCTGTTCCGGACACTGCGGCGGATGTGGTGAAGGAGCAGGCGGTGCGTGGTTTGGATGGCGCGCTCAAGTATGGGTACAAGGAACTGCTGGCGCGGCATGGGAGCGATTACCGGCCGCTGTTTGAGCGGGTTTCGCTGAATCTTGGCAGCGGGGCGGATGCGCAGTTGCCTACGGATGAGCGGCTGAAGCGGTTTGCGGATGCGCCGGATCCTTCGCTGCTGGCGCTTTATTTTCACTACGGGCGGTATCTGCTGATTTCGAGCTCGCGGGTGGGGTCGCAGCCGGCGAATCTGCAGGGGATTTGGAACTTCCAGGTGATTGCGCCGTGGAGCTCGAACTACACGACGAATATCAATTTGCAGATGAACTACTGGCATGCGGAGAGCTGCAATTTGAGCGACTGCACGGAGCCGCTGACGCGGTTTATGGAAGAGCTGCAGCAGACGGGGAAGCAGGCGGCGGCGGAGACGTACAACTTGCCGGGCTGGGTATCGCACCACAACGCGGATTTGTGGCGGACGGCGAATCCGGTGGGGTTGGGCGTGGGCGAGCCGACGTGGGCGAACTGGCAGATGAGCGGGCCTTGGCTGTGCTCCCACTTGTATGAGCACTATTTGTTTACGCGGGATGCGGAGTATCTGCGAAAGCGGGCTTATCCGGTGATGAAGGGCTCGGCAGAGTTTTGTTTGGCGTGGCTGGTGGAGGATGGGCATGGGCGGTTGACGACTTGCCCGTCGTTTTCTACGGAGAACCACTTTGGCGCGCCGGATGGGAAATCGGCTTCGGCGAGTGCGGGATGCACGATGGATGTTGCGCTGATTCGTGAGCTGTTTAAGAACTGCATGGAGGCGGCGAAGACGCTGGGTGTGGATGCGGAGTTTGCGGAGAAGCTGAAGGCGGCTCGGGAGAGGATTATTCCTTACCAGGTGGGGAAGTGGGGGCAGTTGCAGGAGTGGTCTGTCGATTTTGATGAGCCGGAGCCGGGGCAGCGGCATATGTCGCATATGTATCCGCTGTATCCGGGAAGCGAGATTACTCCGAAGGGAACGCCGGAGCTGGCGAAGGCTGTGCGCACTTCTTTAGAGCGGCGGCTGGCGAATGGCGGCGCGTATACGGGATGGAGCAGGGCTTGGGCGATTGCGTTCTGGGCGCGGCTGGGTGATGGCGACAAGGCGTGGGAGTCGCTGGAAATGCTGATGAAGCATAGTACGAACCGGAATTTGTTTGATACGCATCCGGCGGGGAAGTCGGCGATTTTTCAGATTGATGGGAACTTTGGCGCGACGGCGGCGATGGCGGAGATGCTGGTGCAAAGCCATACGGGCGTGCTGGAGTTTTTGCCGGCGCTGCCTGCGGCGTGGCATAGTGGCGAGGTGCACGGGTTGCGGGCGCGCGGGGCTGTCAGCGTGGATTTGAAGTGGGCGGGCGGGAAGGTTGTGGAGGCGGTGCTGCGGGCGGATAAGGATGGTTCGGTTGTGCTGCTGCCGCCGGTGGGGCAGACGATCGCTGGTCTGAGTGGCGTGCGGGTTACGCATGAGGAGATGGGTAAGACGGTGCGTGCGGAGCTTCGTGCGGGGCAGGTATATCGGGTGCGGTTTGCTTGAGTTGAATGCAGAAACAGGAAAACGGCCTTTCGGGGCCGTTTTCCTGTTTCTGCTGAAACTGATTGGCGCCGAGAGAACTGCTCGTGGCCCAGCATGTCTGAGCATTGTCGTAACTGGAGTGTTTCTGATCGCAACACGCTACGAACGTGAAGGCCTATGACTGGTGGAGGCACTCAGAAGTGGCGGAAATATGGACGAAAGCTTACCTCTGTATTATCGGATTCGGCTTTGAGATCTACGCTGTGCGAAGATGAATGGCCCTTACTGCGAGCGATAGACTGGCGGTGTGAGAGCCGTTGCAGCTGTCATGATTGATTCGATTTATGTCCATCAGGACTCGGCGGTTTTGCTTTCATTGACGGAAGGTCATACGACTTCTTATTTGATGGTGGTATCCATTTCATACTTACAGGCCAGGATGGATGCGGCACTCTTATCTCGATAATTTTCTCCCAGAGAAAGAGCAGTCTAGAAAGTTGTACCCGGACGGCGTTCGTAGTTGGAATGCCGTCCGGTTTTCTTTGTAGTTAGTGCGCAAGTAACTCTTCTGCCTGATTCCTTGCGCGGTTTGCTTCGGCATCTTGCGGGGTGTTTTTCTCAAACGAGTGTCCGGTTAACAGTCCCAGCACAAACCATCCCAGCAGCGCAGCGCCGACGGCGAAGAACACGTCGCCGGGAACACGCAGCCAGCGCAAACTTTGCATGGTGCCAGACTGCAGAAACTCCGCCGAGCGCGCGTACCATGTGCCGTGCTCAATGGAGGCCCATGCCTGCAGCAAGCCCATGGGCAACATGCTGAGCAACACCATGAAGACAAGGCCGAGGTTGATGCACCAGAACGACGTGCGAAGGATTTCAAGCAGTTTGAGCCGCGTGAAGAGAAACGCGATTACCACCGTGGCGAAGACTTCAAAGAATCCTTCGACCCAGAGATGAACAACCCACCAGCGCCAGTATTCCGCGGTGACAAGATGGCTGCGCTGGCCGTACTCAGGTCCGCTGCGTAGAACATGGGAATCGCAATGCTGGAGACAAGAAAGAGTGAGAGCAGCGAACGATCTTCCATCCATGTGGGGCGCGACATCGCGACCGTCACGGTTTCAATCCACGCGCCCCGTGTGGGGCGCGACGCGCTGCGGCCACCAGATTATGTGCAAGTTAGCCGGTTTCAATCCACGCGCCCCGTGTGGGGCGCGACGCCCCGCCTCGTCCATTTCCACGTCATGTCCGTGGTGTTTCAATCCACGCGCCCCGTGTGGGGCGCGACGGCAAATGCATGAAGGTGACGGACCTGATGCATGTTTCAATCCACGCGCCCCGTGTGGGGCGCGACAACTCCTCGTGCGATATTTATTTTCGCCAGTAGTGTTTCAATCCACGCGCCCCGTGTGGGGCGCGACTGTGCTCAGTGCGGGCACGCGTTTGAGGTGCGGAGTTTCAATCCACGCGCCCCGTGTGGGGCGCGACTTCCGGTGTTGCTCGGAAGCTTACGGAACAGCAGTTTCAATCCACGCGCCCCGTGTGGGGCGCGACCCTTGCCGTTGGCATCGGAGGTGATAGGGTCCATGTTTCAATCCACGCGCCCCGTGTGGGGCGCGACGGTCGCCACTCAATTTGCAATCTCTCGGTCAAGGTTTCAATCCACGCGCCCCGTGTGGGGCGCGACCATGCCGCTATAAAGAGCGCTAAGGACGGCGAAGTTTCAATCCACGCGCCCCGTGTGGGGCGCGACGTTTGACGGTAATTTTTCCGATTTTTGGAGCAAGTTGTTTCAATCCACGCGCCCCGTGTGGGGCGCGACTTTCCAAGGCTGGAGCTATCGGCATCATGCAGCTCGTTTCAATCCACGCGCCCCGTGTGGGGCGCGACCAAGCCTGTACGGTGGCCCAAGCGCACTTCGACGTTTCAATCCACGCGCCCCGTGTGGGGCGCGACGGATTCGCCATTTTGCGAACATCTCCTTTGTCTGTTTCAATCCACGCGCCCCGTGTGGGGCGCGACTCCAATCGCACTAGCGACTGTTTGCGAGGGGTCGTTTCAATCCACGCGCCCCGTGTGGGGCGCGACGTTCCTCGCCGCGCAGTTTGTTCTCTGCCGCAAGTTTCAATCCACGCGCCCCGTGTGGGGCGCGACGCCGTGGGATTTGGAAGGCGTCTCTGACTCGAAGTTTCAATCCACGCGCCCCGTGTGGGGCGCGACAAAGCCAGTAACTTGCACCTCAAGGCGATTTTGCTGTTTCAATCCACGCGCCCCGTGTGGGGCGCGACCGATACCGCGCTCGCAGTTGACGCAATGGTATCGTTTCAATCCACGCGCCCCGTGTGGGGCGCGACTGCAACCGCTACGCCCTCCCCCAACCGCTACAAGGTTTCAATCCACGCGCCCCGTGTGGGGCGCGACAGCCGCTTCCGCGAGCGGTTCATCGATTCCCCGAGTTTCAATCCACGCGCCCCGTGTGGGGCGCGACCGCTGCGGTCAATCTCAAAGCCGAAAGCCTTCGAGTTTCAATCCACGCGCCCCGTGTGGGGCGCGACGGGTATTTTGTTTAATCTCCGCGTAGCCTCGTCGTTTCAATCCACGCGCCCCGTGTGGGGCGCGACGGAAGTACGGCCAACTTTGGTGTCGGGAATGGTGTTTCAATCCACGCGCCCCGTGTGGGGCGCGACGAGCCATGCCCAGACATGGCAGAGCCGCCAATGCAGTTTCAATCCACGCGCCCCGTGTGGGGCGCGACAACCAGGGCGACGACTAAGGAGAAGGCATGGAAGAGTTTCAATCCACGCGCCCCGTGTGGGGCGCGACTTCGGCGCGGTGGAGATTAGGCGATCACGCCGGTGTTTCAATCCACGCGCCCCGTGTGGGGCGCGACATTTTCCCAACGCACTATAAAGGCTTTCATACTGTTTCAATCCACGCGCCCCGTGTGGGGCGCGACAGGTTATCCAGTTGCTTTGCGGATTGGGAACTGTGTTTCAATCCACGCGCCCCGTGTGGGGCGCGACACCTCAAGTTGGCGCTTGAATATGATTGGTCGCGTTTCAATCCACGCGCCCCGTGTGGGGCGCGACGCACCGACTCTCTTCGATCTGCTGCACAAAGAAGTTTCAATCCACGCGCCCCGTGTGGGGCGCGACTTGACACGAGACGGTGCAGCGTTCCGCCATCGCTGTTTCAATCCACGCGCCCCGTGTGGGGCGCGACGATTTCGACTATGGCAACATTAATCGCAACTGCGTTTCAATCCACGCGCCCCGTGTGGGGCGCGACCAGACTGCGACACTCCCGGCACGTCCGAGAGACGTTTCAATCCACGCGCCCCGTGTGGGGCGCGACCTTGATCGGCTCCACCGTAAACTATGCAACGTGGTTTCAATCCACGCGCCCCGTGTGGGGCGCGACTATAAAGCCAGGTCTTTTTTTCCGCTTTATGCCCGTTTCAATCCACGCGCCCCGTGTGGGGCGCGACGATTAAAGCCATTGTGAGCGGCCCCGGTTCTCGTGTTTCAATCCACGCGCCCCGTGTGGGGCGCGACGGGGATGTTTACCGCGCCTCTCGCTTGCAAGGCGTTTCAATCCACGCGCCCCGTGTGGGGCGCGACTCAGGTGCAGACAGGGATTTCGTCATCGCAAGTTGTTTCAATCCACGCGCCCCGTGTGGGGCGCGACCTGTGGGCAATACAGGGCTGATTTGGGTGTACGGTTTCAATCCACGCGCCCCGTGTGGGGCGCGACAGCTACCCGTAAAAGGAGCAGAAACATGATTAATGTTTCAATCCACGCGCCCCGTGTGGGGCGCGACGCGTATACCGGCGAAGCGAAAGGAAGTGACTAAGTGTTTCAATCCACGCGCCCCGTGTGGGGCGCGACTCTGGCAGGCTTGCATCGCTTTGGATGCCCAACCGTTTCAATCCACGCGCCCCGTGTGGGGCGCGACGCCGCCTTACGACGGGCACGTCTCCTATCTTTGGTTTCAATCCACGCGCCCCGTGTGGGGCGCGACTTGCCGGATTTGTCCATGGTCAGGAGTTTGTAATGTTTCAATCCACGCGCCCCGTGTGGGGCGCGACGTTTGATAAGGGCTCAAGCTCGATCCGCGATCGATGTTTCAATCCACGCGCCCCGTGTGGGGCGCGACCGGTGAGTTCCATCGTCTCGATCTTGAGGTTGGGTTTCAATCCACGCGCCCCGTGTGGGGCGCGACAGGGCGACGACTAAGGAGAGAGGAAATGGAAGAGTTTCAATCCACGCGCCCCGTGTGGGGCGCGACCTGGATGAGACGTGCCCCTTTAGTCGCGTCATGGTTTCAATCCACGCGCCCCGTGTGGGGCGCGACTGCGGACAGCCTAACTCTCTGTCACGCTTGCAGTTAGTCTGGCATATGCGCGGATCTGTGACAAGAGCCATGACAAGTTATGACATAAGGACCGGAGTTGGCGCGAAATGCAGCCAAACCACCCACTTAGCTCTTGCGCGAATCCGTCAGAGATTGCGTGATCGCTTGAGGTCCGCGCGAAGAGGTGTCACGGATTGGAAGAATTTCCAGCCTGGAGAATCGTCAGAGGACTAGTGGGCCTTCAGGGTCGTAGGCTGGCTTTGTGCCTAGGTGTTCGACTCGACCCTTCCAATTGTTGCCGAGGAAGTAAAAGCGCAGGCTGTCTTCCTCCGCATCCGCCACGTCAAGAAGCGCTGCGCGGAATGCTACCCATTGGGCGGAATCAACCAGACACTCGAAGACCGAGTTCTGGACGCGCTGGCCACGATCCTGGCAGAGGCGTGCAACGCGGCGCAGGCGACGTTTTCCTGCCTCTGTGCGAGTACTGACATCGTAACTGACCAAGACAAGCATCTCCTATCACCTCTGACAATTTATTTCCAGAGAAAGGCGGGGTAAGCATCTAGCCCTCCGCGCAAATGACGCGCAAGGAGCAGTGACTGCACGTAAGGAATGAGGCCTAACGGAATACGCTCCTCGATGAAGGGATGCTCGATCTCTTCCTGTTTCCTCATCTGCCACGCTGAGATGATGGTTTTGCGGGCCTTATCGTCGAGAAGGATTCCGCCACCTTCCTGCTCGATAAAATCTTCGCTCTGTAACTGGCGCCGATTGATGAGCGTGAGGGCAAGGCGGTCGGCAATTGGTGCGCGCAGCTCCTCCATCAGATCGAGTGCGAGACTAGGGCGTCCCGGACGATCGGTATGGAGAAACCCGACTGCGGGGTCGAGACCGACGCTCTCAAGCGCGGACTCTACATCATGGCGCAGGAGCGCATAGATGAATGACAGGAGAGCGTTCACACGGTCGCGAGGTGGACGCCTGGTGCGGCCCGTAAAGCGGAAGGCCTCCTTGTTGCTGACGATCATCCGGTCAAAGGCTGAAAAGTAGAGTTGCCCAGCCATGCCCTCGTGTCCGCGAGCTTCGTCTATTGAAAGAGCTTTCATAGATCCTGCTCCTTCCCACCCCAACTTGTCTGCCACGGCTCTCAGCGCCTCCTGATCGTCAGGAGTGGAGGATTCACGTGCGGCGCGAAGCAGCACAATGCGGCTGTTGGCAATCTTGGCCGTCACGATGGAACGAACGATGGGCAGTGCTATCTCTTCTTTATCCGCTGCGCGGAATTGTTCCCGGCGCAGAAGAACATTGCCGGAGACTGGCCCCTGGACGCGCGCGAGAAATCGGCCCTGTTCGGTGAGGTACGAGATGCCGACGCCGTGTTCGCAACAGAGAGCAAGCACGGGCGGCGAGCAGGAGACGCGCCCCCAGCAGACCAGTCCTTCGATAGTGTGGACGGGGAGACGCAGACGTGTTTCATCCTCGATCTTGACTGCAATCGTTTCTCCGTCGCGGTGGAGATAGGCTCCCTGCGTGGTGACGTGCAACGTGTTGAGCAGCTTTCGCATGGTGAGTCACGCGGAGAGTTGAAGGGCTTGGCGCTGGAGCCGGTTCCAGCGGGTTTGAATGGTAGATTCGGCGGTGGCATGGGGTAGACAGATGTTAACGAGCGAACAATTCTGGCAGTAGTTACCAGGTTTAGCAGGCGGAGTTTCACGGGACTGGTAGAGACGGTGCATCTCGGCTGCGAGCGCTTCCGTCCGGACGCGGAGGGCGGGAGAAAAGTCCACTTCGAGCCGACGGCGCGGGTCGCCGTAAAAAATGGCTCCACGCGATACAGTTTGACTTAACATTTCTTCAAGACAGAGCGCCTGAGCACAAAGCTGCACCAGATCGCAATCGTCCGGCTTGTGTTTGCCACGCTTGTACTCGACAGGAAAGGGCTCCGGGCGGAATTCGACGACATCGGCACGGCCAGTGAGACCAAGGCGGCGGCTGGCAAGCGGAAGACCGCGAACGGTGCGAAGATCATGCCGTCGCGACTGGCCGGGGAGGTCGGCTTTCTCATGGAGAAGCCGACCCTCAGCTGTAAGGCGATTCTCTGCCCACGCCTGTTCAAGGTGAATCAACGCCCATTGCCGTGGACAGAAAGCAAGATGCTGCAGTCCGCTTAGCGGCAGAGCGTTTTCGAGTTCCTGCTCGGCGGAAAAATCAGAAGCCATCAATTTCTTCTGGAGTGAGTCCATTGAGGTTCACCAGGGTGTAGGTTCCGTCTGGATTTACCTTGAGGGTTGCGTGGACTTTTGCGGAAGAGTACTGGCCAGCCTTGCTCGAGTGTTTCCACCAGAAGACTTTGAGAACTGCCATACTTCCCTCGGGGCGGGCCGAGGAGGCGTCGTTTTCAAAGAGCTTCGGAAGCTGGGCCTTGATCGCCGTGGCATCGTCATCGCTGAAGCCAGTGCGCTCGGCCAGTTGCGGGTTCATGCTGCCGAAGAAGACGTAGACGGCATTGTCAACGCGGTGCTTCATGCCCATGGTGTCTGAGCCGCGCTTGGTGCCGTCTCCTTCGCCGGATACACTTTTCGTGATCTGCGTGCTGGTGACATCGACCGGTGCGACACTGAAGGCAGACTGCACAGTAACGGGACCACGGATGGGAATGGAGACGCCAGTGTCGCCAGCGCTGTCATCTTCCGCATCGGCTTTCTTTTTCTTAGACGATTTCATGGCGAAGAGTTGGCCGAAAGCGCGAACGTCGAGCCATTTCTCGCTGGCCTTCTTTGCTGTTTCCGGACCACCGAAATCTTTGCCTAGACCTTTGACCGCCCGGTCCTGCAGGCTGGTGGCATCGTCCTTCTTGCGATCGTCGGACTGAACAAAAATCTCAGCGCCGCTTTCCTGCAAGCGGTCGCGGAGCTTGCGCTTCAAGCAGACGTCGCTGATCTCGCCAAGGCCGTTGTAGTCGGTGCGAGGACGGTTGCCGTTCAGCGGATCGCCGTTTGGGTTGGCGTGGTTCACGCGGAGGATAACGGCAAAATCAATCTTGTTGGACAGGCTGCTCACTAATTGTCTCCTTCTTCGGTCGTAGCGCCGGGTTCAGTATCGTTAGAGTTATCTTTGCGTTGCCTCAAGGCTTCACGCTGGTTGTGAAAGCCGAGCAAAAACTCTCCGGAGAGTGGGCGATTGTCCAGAAAAGCGCTTCCTCCTCCGCTGCTTTCAAACAGAGCGTAGACAGAGTCGATGAGGCTCTGCCGGCGCTGCAAGGCGGCAGCACGACTCGAACGCAGTTGCGCGAGGTAAGGCGTCAACTGGAGTTCGATTGTGCGCCACGTACTATATGGATGGTCAGCAAAGCGCTGCATGAGGCGCGCTGCCGTAGTGTCGCGCTGCACCTTCGCAACATTCAGGGCGAGGCCTTCGATGCTGTCGGCAAGTGCCAGAAGACGGCCATAGAGATAATCGCGCGAGGTGCGCGACTCGTCGAGACTCATAGAACAATTCTCCTTTGGATGTGCACCTCGATAGAGTGAACAGGCTACGCCCAGATTGCGTTCAAATTCCCAAGGGTCAAGAGCCGCGCGATTCACCGCGCGCCGAACAGCCGACTGCACCAGGTCACGTGGAAGCGGGCGGCCATCGACGATACAAGGAAGCAGGCGCTCTTGTGTGGCTTTGCGGAGTTTCTCATCCACACGCTGCCCATAACATGCCTCGGCGATGTCGCGTGGTGCGGGAGCGCCGATGAAGCGGCGGTCTTTGCCCATGTTCTGCGGCCAGGCAAGGGATGTATGCCAGTGTTCGAGGCGTGTAAGAAACTCTGCCTCCCTGAATTCCCGGTAAAAAAGAATTGCCATGCGCCCCGGCGTGGCAGAATCAAGCCCCATGACGACGATGTCGGCTGAGTCATCGAGCTTCTGCTTATATCCACCGATAGCTTTCTTCAGGCGTAGCGCGAAGAGCTGCCCCGCATCGCCTGAATATGCTGCTTCTGGTATTTCTTCGACGCTCTCTCCCGCCTCGCGGAAAAACTGCCAGCTATCAACTATTACTGGGGGGGCATTTGCGGATTTCACAGACCATGCAACAACAACCTGGTCACCATTCTTTGCACCCTGGCGGTCGATGAGCCAACGCAGAGCGTTATGCGCCTTCTGTGTAGCCGTTGAGCTTAGCCCGTAGGCTTCGCTTGCCTTGGCGAATCTGCCGCGGAAGGTGAATCCTTTCGTGTCGTTCGAGGAAATCAGCTTCGCACCGTCGCCTCCGTGCCGAAGGCGCTTTGGATGGTTCTCCGCGAGCGGAGCCAGATCTCCAGTGCTCAGGCAAAGCCCTTGTTCTGACTGGTTCCTGGCGTTGAATGCAGCCCAATCCTTTTGCAGTTCGATGTCTTTCCAGACGGCGCTTTCGAGTTTTCCCGGAATCTCTACACGCCAGCGCACGAAAGCATCACTTTGGTCTCGCTCTTTTGTCTTCGCATCCGCAGTGAGCAATTTAGCCAAAGGCGCATTCTTAATCTCGTCTTTGCTCCATGAAGTCTTCCATGATCCATCATCGAGCTTCGTCATAATGCCTGCATTAACCAGGTCGCTTGCGACTGCACCCTTTTTCACATAGTTCAGAATTGCGCGAAGGGTAGGATTATTTGATTCGTTTGCCCAGGATGCGAGTTGATCGGTAAAAAGCTGATAGTCGTCAGGGCTAAAGTCTTTGGCTACGTAGCGAATTTTGTCGCACAGCGGGTGGGCGACTGGGCCGGATGTTCTTCCCGCTGATTTCTCCGTTACAGGGATCAGTGTCGGTTCCTTCTGCACAACCGCGGCGCGCAAAAAAATCCCATCTTCGTCAATTGCAATTTCGATGTGGGTATTTTGCTCCACATGGTCGATGGGAATCAGGGGGTGAGTTGCAAACTGCGGCTGCCCAAAGCAAGCATCGTAGGTCTCAACCAGTTTCTGTATCCAACTCACGATGCCGCCTCCCGATCGAGATTGCCGGTGGCGGCGGCTAGTTCTACGGCTTCCATTTCAACTGAGCGCACATGATCGACGCCGAAGGCGCGTGGCTGCATGGCACGAATATCTTTCTTCACGATCAACTCGTTGTCATTCGGGCGGGGGAATGTCAGCACGCCGTTGATGAGCTTGGGTCGCCAGAAATTAGCTCCGAGCCGAAACGATCCCGTTTGGTCGGGGCCAGTTTCGTCCGGGTAGTCGAAGCTATGGAAGGTAAGGCCGTAATCAAGCGAGCCATCATTGTCGTAGTCGCTCGGACCTTCTCCGAAGTGGCATGGCGCCACGTAGCCCTGGCAGTCTCGCGTGCCCAGGAAAATGTCCTGGCGACCACCGCGTTCGAGACTGCGCTTGGCAATCGCGTAATGCTTGCCATCGACGCGGTCTGCATCAAGCGCCTCGTGATGCTTGTTCCATTCAAAGTGCGCACGGACCTGGTACTCGACGCCGGGGCCATCGGTAATATCGACAGGGTTTTCTGAGCGGGCGTCGCCGGTCAGATAAGTATAGATAGCCAGCGTGTTGCCCCCGGAAACGTAATCGAGCGGCTTCATGCTCCGCGTCTGCGTACGGATTCGGCGCATGATACGAACTTTGTCGATGTACCAGATAAAGGTCGGCTTCCAGTAAATCGACTTGCAGATCCCCTTCAACGCCTCGTAGGTTGGCAGATGATAGGAGGATTTTTCGCCGCCTACGCGCGTGAGTGGGTCAGTAAAGAGCGCATAGCGTCCCCATACACTAAACTCAAGACAATTCTTTGGTGTAGCAAATGTTTCAGGCAATGAGGTACTCCAAAGGCCCGGCTTCTTCCCGTAGCCCAAATGCAGAATCATAAAATTCGGAACGGAGGCAGTATACTCCTGCCCCTGGCTGGACCTCATAAATCGCGCCGTTACTCATTAGTTTCGTAAATTGCGAGGCATAGACCGAGAGCGTAAATCGCTGCGCCTTACGGAGCAGTTGCCATTCCAATTCAAGATCGAAGGACGCAGCAAGCTGATTGACAATCCCCCGACCTTCTTCGCCGTAAGGAACGACGATACCCTGCGTGTTTGCGATTAGCGCAAAGGCATTGTTTGCGGTCTGGAAGCTCTGGAGAAGCATGGAGCGGCGCAATCGTTGATTTGGCCTTTCCGCATCATTCTTCGCCTGCCCGTTTGCGCCGAGCAGTTCAAGCAAGGATGTGGTTCGGCCAACCCTGTCTGGACCAACACTGTACGACATTTCATCCCTGCGGCGGTAGAAAGCGCGGCTGTAATACTCCTTCATCTGTTCGGGGTCATCGAGTGGAAAAGGCTTTCCGGGATTCTCTCGACGCCACAGGCCCAGTAATTCCCGCGCAATCGTGCGCCCTTGGCGAATCTCATCAAGTTGTGCCGGTGGCTCTGGCAACTCGACGATATGTACCCTTCCCAAAGTGGGGTACGCTCCATGCCTGTTACAGCGACCGGCTGCTTGCGTGATCGAATCGAGCCCCGCGAGGTCGCGAATGACACATGCAAAATCAATATCGACGCCCGCTTCGATTAACTGGGTGCTGATACAAATAACCGGCTGGCCTCCGGTTGCATGCGGCAATTGCGCATGTAACGCTTCAAGTTTCTCGACACGATGTGCTGGGCACATGCCTGTACTGAGATGCACGACCAGTGCATTGCTACCTACCAGATCATGCAGAGTCTGAAAGAGTTCCCGTGCATCTTTCTTTGTATTCACGATTGTCAGGCAGCTTCCATACCTCTGTGCTTCTATCAGGGCCAGTTCTGCTATCTGCGCAATTTGCCAGCCTCCCGGCTGATCCGTGTGGTCGAAGACTTCATACCGCTTCAGTTGCTTGAAAAGCAGTGGGCTAGATATAAGCCCTGAGGGATTGCTCAATCGTGCGGCTCCCTTTGCCTTGGAAACCGCCTCAAGTAGTGGTTGTGTGGCTGTACACAGTACAACCGTTGACCCGCAGCAGGATGCAAGCAGGTTGATCGCGTTGTTAAACAGATGCACTATTTTGATAGGCAAGGTCTGTACTTCGTCAAAGATAATGACAGCGCGAGCCATGGCATGAAGCCTGCGCACGGCGCGTGTTCCCGATCCGAAGAGAGCTTCAAGAACCTGTACGCTTGTCGTGAATACGACAGGAGCATCCCAGTTTTCGGCGAGAACTCTCCGCCGCCATAGGTCTGGTTGGCCTACCTCGTCATTCGGATCATCCTGGACATTCGAGTGATGTTCGAGAACAACGCTCGCGTATGGAGCGTCCTCGGGCTCAAGAATAGAGCGGGCCACTGCGGCATTCTGGTCCACAATCGATATGTATGGGCTGACAAAGATGATTCTATCGAGCGTATGGTGTCGCGCATGTTCGAGAGCAAAACGAAGCGCGGAGAGCGTCTTGCCGCCGCCTGTTGGGACCGTCAGTGTATAGATCCCGCCCGGCCGACCCGCTGCCAGAAAGCACTCATCGGAAACCTGACGCCGAATGCCGTTTACAGGTCCATCTGTATTCATTTGGGAAAGGTTTCTATCAAAGCGCTCAAGTAATTTTTCCCATGTCTCATACGCCTGATCCTGTCGGTATGCGGCTGCCGCAGGTTTTTCAAAATTCGCTGTATCCGTCCGGTCCGCGTCGATCAAGCAACTGAAGAGCAGGCGCAGCAGAAGACCAACTTGTACATCCTTGTCTCCTTCGCCTTTGTCGAACGAAGTCATAAGGCGGGCAATTGTATTACGGACTTCCGCAATAAGATTCGGGTCTTTCATCAAGGCTTCCGCGCGGCTTTTCACTGACAGTTCGAGATTTGTCCATGCCTCTACGAATCGGGTGCTGCGGTCCGACTTTTTAAGTCTTTGAGCGAGTTTGTCATTACCATCGGGCTCAAGACAGTCAATCAAGCCCGAGTGGTGAGAAGCAATGCAAACAGCTAAAAAGCGCGCGACGACACCTTGAAGACTATCTTCCTGCTGCGCGCTGTGAATGTTTGCTAGAAGACATTGTGCGCCTGCGGTCGAATGGTCGACCTTCCCGCGCAGATCATCACGTTCCTCGCCATCGATTGCGAAACTGAGCAAGTAATCCTGGAATTCCTTCGTGGCCTTGCCCAGATCGTGCAGCAGACCAATCAACTCGCCGGCTTTTTCTAATCCAAACTTCTTTGCTAATTCCGAGCAGCGCCCTGCTACTCCACTCAGATGCTCGGAAAGCAATTGGTTTCCCGTCTTACCCAGATGGGCAAGGTAGGGGGCATAAGCCTCAGTATCCTGGACTCTATTCATTTCCTTCTCTCTCGTAGAATTACGATAGACGCAGACGGGTATGCGCCTACGATTCCTTAATATGTGCTGTTGTATTAGTTGCGGCCAATACAACAGCACTGATGGCGCAGGTATCCGTGTGTTTTCTGGTGGGACTACTTTAACTGTGAGTTAGCCCGGCCAGAGACTCCTAACGGCATTGATGCTCTCATTGCTGCCCATCATCGGCATGCGGGTGGGGAATCATCAATTTTGTATGCCGACCCGGATTTATATGTCATGCAACGAGCAGGTACAGAGTCACAAAGCGGATTGATCTATGTTCTGAATAACCTTGGCAATCAATGGAGCGGAACGTCCGTAAAAACGAAGTGGACTAATCAGAGATTTAAACCAATTGCGTGGGGTGGATATGATTCGGCACATCCCGATGAAAGAACAACCGATGCGGAAGATCTCGCCGAGTTTCCTGCGCCTCCGCGGGGGTACTGCGTTTACGTGCCGGATATTTCCTAATGATCCTCAGCTCGCGAAGTGAATTGAAGAGAGTCGCTTTATTTCTTCAAAGTAAAAGGCAAAGACCTCTAATTTCCAGGGCGTTCCAGAGAACGCAGGAAAGTAGTAATGCGAACAGTAATATGGAATTTAAGTGATTGATTCTAAATGATTTGGTGCCGAAGAAGGGACTCGAACCCCCACACCCTTGCGAGTACTTGGACCTGAACCAAGCGCGTCTGCCAATTCCGCCACTTCGGCACGGGACACAGTCAGGCTAGACGCTGACCGGCAGTAATATTGAGTTTCGCAGATTGGGCCTGGTAAGTCAATTGTTGGACGGCTTTAGACTGGGGTTTTTACGCCGGCGTGGAGCATTTCTATTGCTTTGGACAGGCGGCGCTGGCGGGTTTCTTCCTTTTTGGCTTCGGTGATCCAGCGGATGTACTCCTTGCGGTGGCTGTAGCTTAGTTTTTCAAAGCTGGCGAGGAGTTTTTCTTTCTTTAAGAGCTGGGCGAACTCTTCCGGGGTTTCGATGGTGCGCTCGGAGTCGTCCCTGGTGATGGTGACTTCGATGGTGTCGCCTACGTTTTTGCCTAGCTGGTCGCGGATGGAGTTGATGAGCGGCAGCATGTGCTGCGGGTGGCCATACTTGATGAGCGAGCCGGTGTAGGGGACGCCGTCGAAGGTGGCTTTGACGGGGACGCGGCCGCGGGTGCCGAACTCCTGCTCTACGTCATAGGGGAAGAAGATGGCGCATTCGCGGGTTTTTTCGCCGCCGATTGTGGCTGTGAATTTGTAAGTTTTGGAGGGCATGGTGTGGGCTCCTCGCGGACAAGTGTACGAAAAGCAGGGACAAGGGACAAGGGAAATAGGGACTAGGGAAACGCAAGGGCAAAAGCGAAAGGCCGATCCTTGGAGGGATCGGCCTTTTGTAGATGTGACTCGATGCTTAGACGAGCTTGGCGTCGAGGGTGATTTCGGTGTTGTTGGCGAAGAGCTTGGAGATGGGGCAGCCTGCCTTGGCTCCGGCAGCGGCGGCTTCAAAGACTTCCTGCGTGGCGCCGGGGACCTTGGCGGTGGTGGTGAGGGCGATTTTGGTGACGGCGAAGCCGCCATCGACCTTGGCGAGGGTTACGGCTGCTTCAGTCTCGATGGACTCGGGCGTGAGGCCGGAACCGCCGAGCTGCGCGCCGAGCGCCATGGAGAAGCAGGACGCGTGGGCGGCGGCGATGAGCTCTTCCGGCGTGGTGCCGGAGTCGGCGCCTTCAAAGCGGGTGGCGAACGAGTAGTTGGCGTTTGAAAGCACGCCGGTTGCGGTGGAGATGGTGCCCTTGCCTTCCTTGAGTGAGCCGGTCCAGACTGCGGATGCCTTGCTTGCCATGTGAGTCCTCCTTGGGTGCTGCGTGGCTTGGTGGTGCGTGTATTCGTTACTGCCGCTTCTCCTTGTCTGACGCGGGGAAGCGCGAGGGAGAAAGCGGGAGTGATATCTGGGGCACCTTGCTGGCTGTTGCCCAGTGGTTGTGCCCTCCACACCATGCTAATCTCTGACCCATGCTGCCTGAGATGCCTCGCGCACTGCAATTTGGTACGGAAGATGAAATTCTGGAGACTGCGAGCGCGGTTGAGGACTCTCGCGTGGATCATCATTGCCAGATTTGCCCGAATTGCAGCGAGAAACTGAGCGGACACCACTGCAAGCTGGTGTGTACGCGGTGCGGATATTACCTTAGTTGTGCAGATTATTATTGAGGGCTGCCTTTCGATTTGGCGTAATCTTGCGCTATTTCATTCCATGTGGCTCACGTGAGGATGCTGATGCTGGTTCGCAGAATGTTGTTGTTTCTTGCCTTTGCCTGTCCCGTGGTTAGCCAGACTGCAGGTCCGGCTGCTTCTCCTGCAGACGCACCTGCTCACATCAAGAAAATCTTTGCGGCTTTTAACCATACTGATACACCGGGATGCACTGTGGGGGTATCACTTGCGGGCAATGAGGTTTTTCGCGCGGCGTATGGAATGGCAGACCTTGAGCACAGCATTGCGTTAACCCCGGACTCGATTGTGGAAGCGGGATCTGTTTCCAAACAGTTCACGGCGGCGGCGGTTTTGCTGCTCGCCCAACAGGGGAAGCTTTCGCTTACGGACCCGGTGCGCAAATACATTCCTGAGCTGCCTGATTACGGAACGCCCATCACGGTTGAGCAATTGCTGCATCATACGAGCGGATTGCGGGACTGGGGGGCTGTTGCCGGGGTTGCGGGATGGCCGCGCGCCACGCGCAAGTACTCCAACAGCTGGGTGCTCGATATTGCATCGCACCAGAAGGCGCTTAACTATAAGCCCGGAGACGAGTGGTCTTATACCAACACCGGCTACAACCTGCTGGCTATCCTGGTGCAACGCGTTTCCGGCAAATCGCTGGCCGAGTACTCACGCGAAAATATCTTTCTTCCCCTTGGAATGCAAACGACAAGCTGGCGCGATGATTTTCAGCGGATTGTGCCGAATCGCGCAATTGCCTACGAGCTGTCCGGTGGTGGTGAGCATCAGTTGATGCCGTTTGAAAATGCCTACGGCAATGGCGGCCTTCTGACAACGGTGGGTGATCTGCTGCGCTGGAATGACCGCTTTTTTGGGGCCAAAATCGGTAGCTCTACTTTTGTTTCGAGTGAACTGGAGCCGGGCAAGCTGAATGATGGACGCTCGCTTTTCTATGCGGCAGGACTCTTCCTGACCACGCATGATGGCGCGCGCGAGATCAGCCACTCTGGCTCCACTGCCGGATATCGCTCGTGGCTTGGCTATTATCCCGATCAGAAAGTTTCCGTGGCCGTGCTGTGCAACGCGGCCCAGGCGAACACGACACTGCTGGCACATGAGGTTGCGGATATTTATCTGCCGTCATCCAGCGCGAATGTTCCTGCGCCCCCCACCCTTACCGTGGATGCGGAAGGTTTGTATGAAAGCCGTCGCGACCACACCACTTTTTCCATCGAGCGCAAGGACGGCAAGCTGCTCGCCGATGGGCACACAGCGCTCATTCCTGTTTCTTCCAAGACGTTTCTTCTTTCTCCTTCGTTGGAAGGCTCGGTTTATGAACTCCAGACAGATGCCGCAGGCAAAGTGACAGGAATGCGGGTTCAATCCATGGGTTATGAGATGAACACCTTTGACAAGGTGCAGCCTGCCACGCCAAGCCAGGCGGAGATGCAGTCGATGACGGGTGAGTATGTAAGCGATGAGGCGGAGACTACGTTCCAGGTCGTGCTTACACCCAAGGGGCTCGAAATCCATCAACGTCCCGATGCAGTTTTCCCGCTTACTCCAACGTATGCGGACGGCTTCAAGTCGGACCTGGGCAGTATCCGGTTCCTGCGTGATTCGAGCGGCCACGTGAATGGGTTAAGTCTTGGGGACTCCCGCATGTGGGATCTGCGTTTCCGGCGAGTTGTATCGCACTAGATTCTTTCGGCTTTTGCGGTCTTCGACATTGCGCCGGCATTGAGGATGCGGACCTTCAGCAGAACCTTTGCCCATCCAACAAAAAATGCGGTGACGAGGATAAGGCAGCAAGATAAGGGAATCTGCCGCTGCCGTTTATCGAAAATCATAAGCAGTGCTAGAATGTTTTCCTTCCCCCGGGTAACTATTTTTCCTTTGGAGCGAAGGATGGCGATCGGTTCTGCGGACGGTCTGGGCCTGAAGTCGCGTGCAGGAAGGCGGGATGTTTTTTTTCTCTTCCTGATGGCGCTGGCAGGTGCGGTGATTGCTGCGGCTGTAGGGCAGTATGCGTTTTTGCGGATATCACGGGCGCAGCTTGATAACTATACAAATGCGCTGTTGAACCAGGCTGCCGATGTGGCGTCGGTGAGCATGGAAACGCTGACGCTGGTGGGGAAAAGCCAGGAGCAGGTGTGCTCGGATGCGAACCTCAACGAGATGCGCTACCTGCTGTTTCAGCGGAAAGAGCTTTATGACATTGGGCGCGTGCAGGATGGCCAGCTTGTTTGTACGGCGGACTGGGGGAGGTTCAAAACACCGCTGCAACTGCTGCCTCCGCAACGTCAGGAGGCGAATGGCGATTTGCTTTGGCGGCGTGTGGAGGATGCTGCCGACCATCGGCTGATTGTGGATATGGCGAGCCATGGCACTGCAATTGTTTTTACTTCGCCGAGCATTTTTGAAAACTATGAGAAGTTTGACCCCTTGTTCAGTGCGATTGTTCTCACGTCCGATGGGAAACATATTTACCGGACGCTGGGGGATACGCGTGGGCTGCTGACGCATTTTCGGAAGAGCGCGCCGGCTTTTGAATGGGATATGCGGATGACGGGCTGGCAGTGCGACAAGCGGGTGGACGTTTGCATTGTTACTGGGCTGGCGAATGTGAACATTCTGACGCGGTCGCCGCTGACGGCCGCGGAGGTTGCAGGGGCGGGCGGCTTGGTTGCGGTCTGTTGTGGGTTGCTGGCGATTCGGAGACGGAGGCGGCAGTCGGTTCCGGCGGAGCAGGTGAGGCGGGCCATTGCGGATGACCGGCTGGGCATGGTTTACCAGCCGCTGGTGCATATTCGCAACAAGCGCATGGTGGGCGTGGAGGCTTTGCTGCGGCTGCGCGATGAAGAAGGCGAGACGGTTCCGACGGCCTTCATTATCGACATTGCGGAACAGGCGGGATTGATTGGTGCGATTACGCGCATTGTTATTCGCAAGGCGCTGACGGAGATGCACGATCGGCTGACGGGTGCGGAAGAGTTTTGCATCAATATCAACGTTGCGGTGAGCGATGTGATTGATCCCGCTTTTCATCGCTATCTGGAGAAGGAGACAGACCGGCTGAAGATACCGTGTCATCGAGTTGTGCTGGAGTTGACGGAGCGCTCTGCTACGGATGAAGAGAAGCTGCTGTTTGGCGTGGCGATGATTCGCAACCTTGGCTATGGGCTTTACATCGATGATTTGGGGACGGGGTATTCGAGCCTTGCTTATCTCTCCAAGCTGCCTATTAATGGAATCAAGGTGGACAAGATTTTTACGCAGTCGATGGGCAAGGAGGCTGTTAGCTCGACGATTGTGGAGAAGATATGCGCGATTGCCGAGACGCTGGGTGTTGCCGTTGTGATTGAAGGAATTGAGAGGCATGAGCAGATTGCTTATATTCGCGAACTGGCGCCGGATGCGATTGGGCAGGGATGTTTCTGGGGAATGCCGGTTGGCGCGGATCAGTTGGCTACGCTGGAGAAGAGCTGGGCGGCTTAAAGGCAGGGTATAGGGTATGGGGTATAGGGGATAGATAAAAATCAACGGCGTTTTAGATAAAGGGCAAAAGGCTAAAGTAAAAGCGCTATAAAGGGCGAACGCCTCATTGGGATGAGGCGTTGTTGGTGGATGGATAAAGCTAAGGTGGGCTATTGGCCCAGGTCTTCGTATTTTGTGTTGAGGATTGGGTATTGTTTCCATTCCTTATAGTCGAAGTGCCACCACTCCTTGGGATTGACGGCGAAGCCCTGGGCTTCCATGGCGTCGCGCAACAGCGTGCGGAGAGTATGCTCGGCTTCTGTGCCGCCGGGGTAGTTGGCGAAGGCTCGCTCGGTCATTTCGTCGTAGCCACTTGGCATCTGCACTTCCATGCCTGTTTTCAGGTCGTATAAGGACAGGTCTACGGCGCAGCCGCGGTTGTGGACGGAGCCTTTGGAGGGATCGGCGACGAAGATTTTCTGCTTGTCGGGCGTGGCGTCCCAGAAGATTTTTGTTACGTACCAGGGACGGTAGCCGTCGTGGATGATTAGGCCGTAGCCGTGTTGCTTGAGCTCGTGGTGAGCGCGGACGAGGGCTTCGGCGGCGGGGCGCTGGAGGAAGGCACGCGCCTGCGTGTAGACGGGCGTGCCGAGGAAGTCGTTGGTGGTGGCGTAGCGGATGTCGAGCTTGATGGTGGGGTCGAGTGTGATTAGCTCCACCAGTTCAGGCCTGCGGAAGGGGCCCGGTTCTTCCGGTGGATGGGCTTTGAGGGCTTCCGCTCGCAGCTCTTCGACGGGGCGCAGGGGCGTGATGTGGAAGCTGACCTGTTGCGCATGGCTGGTTGCGAGCAGCAGGCAGAGGCAGCAGAGACTACGCGTGAATGAGTTCATAGGGCTCAATAGAACGATATCGCAGAGTGCGCATTTGCAGGGAAGCAATTTTAAGAGGGGGTCGATGCGGACTCGGTGGAAGTGATGGGGTCTTCTGCTTCGGCAATCTTCAGTTCGGGCAGAATCAGCGAGGGCAGGATGGTTGTGACTGCTGCGTAGATGAGCAGTCCGCCATAGAGCGCATCGTTAATGTGGAAGGAGTCGCGGAGGATTTCTGCAACGACCAGCGTGAAGATGAGCGTGGGCACAAGCGATATCGAAACGCGAAGTGCGCCTTTTGCCGTGCGGCGGGAGATATAGCGTGCCTGCAGCCAGTTTTTGGCAAGGCGGATGGGGATGGCGATGATGCAGATTCCCGCGCCCCAGAGTAGCGAAGACCATACCAGCGCGTCGGCGGGAGCCTGCATGCCTTCATGGAAGAAATAAAACGGAATGAAGAAGGAGGCGAAGAGCCGGACGGCGTGCAGGTTTTCGCCGGATGCGAGAGTGGCGAGGCGCGTGCGCAGCAGGCTGGCTACCAGCCCGGCAATGAATGCGCCGATGAGGTAATGCACGCCGATGTTTTGCGTGATGACGGCGCAGACGATGCCCGCGAGCAGAAGCAGGGAGAACTCCGAGCCGGGCGCGTAGGGGACAACGTGCTTGCCAAGAAAGAGGAAGAAGAACGGCGTGATTACGATAAGCGCGAGAAGAATGATGCTGGAAGTGCCGAGCGTGGCTGCGGAGCTTGCCTGCGAGACGAGGAAGAGCACGAGGAGCGCGACGACTTCTCCGGAGATGGCGTTGATGGTGACTTCGGAGCGCTCCTGCTCGTCGAGCCCGGAGTTGGGGAGATTGTCAAAGATAAAGCCTGCGGATGGCGTCATGATTCCGAGACCGAGCAGTAATGCGGCTTGCCAGCCCAGGTTGAGGAATCGCGTGGCGATGACGGCAACGCCTGCAAGAAAGACGGCGAAGAGAACGAGGTAGACGCTGATTCGGCGCAGGTCGCGGCGGATTTCCGAGAGGTCCACTTCGAGGCCAGCGAGGAGGAAGAGCGATGCGATGCCCATGGTCGCCATGACCTCTGCACCGCGGTCTGCGGCGAGCGGCTTATAGAAGATGGAGACGAGAACGCCGAAGACAAAACAGGTGAGCTGTGCGGGCAGCCGGAAACGCTGCAGTGCACGGGGAATCACGAGAATGATGAGGACGATGGCTAGCTCAATCAGTGTCGCGGTCGAGAAGTGCACAGATATTGTTCTTCCTTCAATGAGAGAGTCAGGGCAAGCATTTCATCCAACAGGCTAAACGGACGGCCTCTTCCTACGGAATGGAGGAAGTAGGTGATGAGATGCCGTCCCGGTGCGAGATGTTGGCTTGTGAAGCGAGGCAAATAAAAACCCCTTCCTTTTCTTTGTCATGCAGAAAAGGAAGGGGTTTTTAATCTGGATGGCGAGCTTTATTGCTGGCTCTTTTTGCGGGCGGCTTCAAACTCGTCGCCGGAGTTCCATTGGATAGATTGAGGTTGTTCGCTGGCGAGCCACCCGAGGACGAAGCCGAAGCGGGCGAGCTTGGCGTTGCCTCGGAAGTCCCATGTGGGGTCGTACTCGTCGGAGGGCTGGTGGTAGTGGTGGGCGTTGAAGTCGGAGGCTTTTTCGCGGCCCCAGGCTTCATCGTGGCCTTCAAAAAGCTCGCCCTGGTCGAGCGAAAAAGCGGGAATGCCTACGCGGGCGAGGGAGAAGTGGTCCGAGCGGTAGTAGTGGCCCGCGCCGGGAGTGGGGTCGGGAAGTAGTTCGAGGTCGAATTGTTTGGCGACGGATTGTACGGTGGGCCAGAAGTTGATGCGCTCGGCTCCGCCAAGGGAAACGGAGCGCGGAATGCCGACAGGGAGAAGCATGTCGTAGTTGAGGTCGAGCGTGATCTGGCCAGCGGGAACGGGCGGGTGCATGCCGAGGTATTGCGAGCCGAGGAGGCCTTGTTCTTCTGCAGTGACGGCGGCGAAGTAGACGTCGTGCGGCGGCTTGATGGAAGACTGCGCGAAGGCGCGAGCCATTTCAATGAGGATGCCGCAGCCGGTGCCGTTGTCGGCGGCTCCGTTGTAGATGCCGTCGCCTTTGGCGGCTGGGTCGATGCCTAGGTGGTCGTAGTGGGCGGTGTATAAAACTGCGTTGCCGCCTGTTGCTGCGCCGGGAACTTTGGCTACTACGTTGGTGGAGATGTAGCGGCGGACGCGGCTCTCGATGTGGGCCTTGAGGTGGACGGGGAGCTCAATGGCGTGGAAGCCGGGCTTGCCTGCGCGGTCGATGATTTCGTCAAGGTTGCCGCTGCCGTGGATGGTGGTGACCAGCTTCTGCGCTACATCGTGCTGAATCCATGCGGCGGCTCGGAGAGTGGCGAGCGGGTCACCTTCGAGGTAGCTCTTCTCGATGATTTGCGAGTCGCGGACGACCTGCCAGCCGTAGCTTGCGAGGTCTGTGCGATGAATGATGAGCACGCCGATGGCTCCGCGGCGGGCGGCTTCTTCGTACTTGTAGGTCCAGCGGCCGTAGTAGGTCATGGCGCGGCCTTTGAAGAAGTTTTCGTCGGTGGAGGGCGGCTCATTGACGATGACGATGACGACTTTGCCTTTTACATCCACGCCAGCGTAGTCGTCCCAGTGGTATTCGGGCGCGTGGATGCCGTAGCCGACGAAGACTACGGGGGCGTCGAAGTCGGCGGTGGGATTGCCGGTCTGGTCCTTGGCTACGATGTCGGTGTTGTACGCAAGCGGGATGGAACCGCTCTTTGTCTCGAAGGAGAATGTGGTTTTGTCTTCGAGCGTGTGGACGGCGTAGAGCGGGACCTTCTGGAAGTAGCTGCCGTTGTCGCCAGCGGGCTTGAGGCCGTTGAGCTCGAATTGCGTGGCGATGTATTCGGCGGCGAGCTGGTCGCCGCGTGTGCCGGGGCCGCGGCCTTCGAGCAGGTCGCTGGAGAGGAACTTTACGTGGGCCCGCATGTGCTCGGGGTTGATGGAGTCGGCGGCTTGCTGGGCTGCGGGCGGGATGGTTTGGGCTTGTGCGGAGATGGCCAAGGCGGCAGCTAGAGCTAAGAGAGAGACGCGCATGGGTACAGATTATCGCGGCAGGAGTTTGAGTCGCGTGAGGATTTTGCGGGCGAGACCGGTGAGGGGGAGCGTGGCGGCTTCGGTGAGTAGCACCCAGCGGCGGTCTCCGCTGGCTACGGTGAGGGCGTTAATGGACTGCGCGGGCGTGGTGCGGACGCGGACATCGTAGTTGACCTGCATGATGGAGTGGCGCGCGGTGAGGGCCAGGTGCTCGGCGGGGACTTCCGGCGATTGCAGCATGGGCAGCTCCCAGAGGCCGGGCATGACGGATTGGGCAGCGGTGCGCTGTTCGAGGAGGACTTCCTGCTCGCCTTTGCGGGTGCGGAGTGCGAGCGCGTAGCCGATGGGGCGGGTTTCCATTTTGGGGCGCGGGGTGGTGGGGTGCTCGCCGCGGGTTTTGCAGACGGAGTGGAAGGGGCAGGTGAGGCACTGCGGATTGCGCGGGAGGCAGAGGGTTGCGCCCAGCTCCATCATGGCCTGGTTGAAGTCGCCGGGTTGCGCGGGGGCTAGGAGATAGGCGGCGAGGTCTTCGATTTTGCGGCGGATGCCGGGGGTGTCTTCGCCCCATCCGGCAAGGCGGGAGAGGACGCGCTCGACGTTGCCGTCTACTACGGCGGCGGCTTCGCCGTGGGCGATGGATGCGATGGCGGCGGCAGTGTAAGAGCCGATGCCGGGGAGCTTGCGGAGCTCGGCTGCGGTGGCGGGCAGGGTGGCGTGGCTATGGGCTACGAGGTGTTGAGCGGCCTGATGCAGGAGGCGGGCGCGGCGGTAGTAGCCGAGACCGGACCAGAGGGCCAGCACGTCCGGTTCGGGCGCGAGGGCGAGCGAAGTCACGGTTGGGAAGCGCTCCATGAAGGCGGTGTAGCGGTCGATGACGGCGGCTACGCGGGTCTGCTGGAGCATGATTTCCGAGACCCAGATGGCGTAGGGATCGCGTGCGCCGCGCCAGGGGAGGTCACGCTTGTTGGTGTGGTACCAGGCCAACAGCGCGGCACGGAGTGCGGGCGCAGGGAATTCTGAGAGAGACTGCGATGAAGTTTTGTGAGGAATCACTGAAATTAGATTAAGGTATCTTGCAGCGGAAACGAGTTCAAGGAAGAAACAGGGCGGTACGAGAGTACTGTGGCGAATATATGTTGCAAAAGGCCGCCCGCAAAGGCGGCCTTTTGTGGTTAGCCTAGCAGGTCGGAGAGGAGCTGCGGGGCGGCTTCGAGGGCTGCGGGGATTTGGGACTGATCCTTGCCGCCGGCTTCGGCGATGTCCGGTTTGCCGCCGCCTGCGCCGCCGACTAACTTGGCTACTGCGCCTACAAGCTTGCCGGCC
This sequence comes from Occallatibacter sp. FHG110214_02, assembly GCF_059115385.1. Classification (NCBI taxonomy): domain Bacteria; kingdom Pseudomonadati; phylum Acidobacteriota; class Terriglobia; order Terriglobales; family Acidobacteriaceae; genus Occallatibacter; species Occallatibacter sp. FHG110214_02. The sequence goes on from NZ_JBZYWK010000001.1 coordinate 353,196, forward strand.
TGGATGCGCCTGGTGAGGCCTGGAGTGACTCCGGCGATGATGGCGACTTTGCCTTCGGGCTGGGCTGAGGCGAGGACGACTACGGCTTCGCCGGCCTTCTGCTTGAGGTTGTCTACCAGCGTGCGGAGCTGGCCGCGGTCGAGTGAGTCGGCGCGGAGGCGGAGGAGCTTGATTCCCTTTATTTCCACGGCGGAGCTTAGGGCTTCGTCGAGGGTGCCGGAGGCGGACTTCATGCGGAGCTCATCGAGCTCGCGGCGGAGCTTTTTGATTTCCTCTTCCTGCGATGCGAACCTCTGGTCTAGCGCTGTCGCCGGGCCGAGGTCTTGCGACGGGGCGAGGCGGGCGGCGAGCTTTTCGACTTCAAAGTCGCGGCGGAAGGTGTCGAGCGAGCCGTAGCCGCTGATGGCCTCCACGCGGCGGACGCCGGAGCTGACGGCGGATTCGCCGGTGAGCTTGAGCAGGCCGATTTCGCCGGTGGCGGAGGTGTGCGTGCCGCCGCAGAGCTCGGTGGAGAAGCCGTCGGTGAGCTTGACGACGCGGACCTTGTCGCCGTACTTTTCGCCGAAGAGGGCCATGGCGTGGTACTCGTTGACGGCTACGTCGATGGGCACGTCTACGAGGGTCTCGACCTTGGCGTTGGAGAGGATTTCGCGGTTGACGATGGTTTCGATTTCGGCGAGTTCTTCGTCGGCGACTTGCGCGAAGTGGGAGAAGTCGAAGCGGAGGCGGGTGGGATCGACGAGCGAACCGGCCTGCTTGACGTGGGTGCCGAGGACTTGCCTGAGAGCTGCATGCAACAGGTGTGTGCCGGTGTGGTTGCGCTTGATGGCGTCGCGGCGGGGGGCGTCCACGAGAGTGTTAACGTGGTCGCCTACGGCGAGGTCTTGCTTGAGGAGCGCTTTGTGGGCGCGGACGCCTTGGACGGGGAGGACGCAGCCTTGGATTTCGGCGACGGTGGTGTTGCCGTCGGTTGAGACGAAGAGGCCGGAGTCGCCGATCTGGCCGCCGGAGTCGCCGTAGAAGCTGGTGTGGTCGAGGACTACATCGACCAGCTCGCCTGCCTTGGCGGCGGGGACGCCTTGGCCGTCTTTGACGATGGCGAGGACTTCGGAGTTCGTCGAGTTGAGCTGCTTGTAGCCTTCGAAGATGGTTTTGGGCAGCTCGCGGAAAGCGGGGCTGGCGGTTTTCTGGTTGCCGCCTTTCCAGCTTGCGCGGGCGCGGGCTTGTTCTTCGGCGCGGGCTTTCTCGAAGCCTTCTTCATCGAAGGCTACGCTTGCGTCGCGAGCTGCATCGACCATGAAATCGAGGGGCAGGCCGAAGGTTTCGTAGAGGTGAAAGGCCTTTGTGCCATCGAAGTTGTTCTTTAGCTCTTCATCTAGCTTGGACATGCCGAGCTTGAGGACGCGGTCGAATTGTTTTTCTTCCGCTTCGATGACTTTGGCTACGCGGTCGGCGGAGTCGTTGAGTTCGGGGTAGGCTCCGCTCATGAGGTCGCGGACGGCGTAGACCATCTGATAAAGGAAGGGCTTTTCCTGACCGAGGAGGCGGCCGTGGCGGATGCCGCGACGAAGGATTTTGCGGAGGACATAGCCGCGGCCTTCGTTGGAAGGGAGCACGCCGTCGTTGATTAAGAATGTTGCGGCGCGGGCGTGGTCGGCGATGATGCGCAGCGAAGCGTTCGATACTTCATCCGCTACGCCAGTGAGTTTGGCTGCTGCGGTGATGAGCGGCGTGAAGAGGTCCGTCTCAAAGTTGCTGATTTTGCTTTGCAGGACGGCGGAGACGCGCTCCAGGCCCATGCCGGTGTCGATGGAGGGCTTGGGGAGCGGGGTCAGTTTGTAGCTGGTCGCCTTGGTGACGGGATCGACTATGGCGCTGCGGTCGAACTGCATGAAGACGAGGTTCCAGATTTCTACGTAGCGGGCGTCGTCCTGGCCGAAGGGTAAATCCTTGCCTGTTTCGCTGGCTTCTAGGCCCATGTCGTAGAAGATTTCGCTGCACGGGCCGCAGGGGCCGGTTTCGCCCATCTGCCAGAAGTTGTCCTTGGCTCCGTACTCGAAGATGCGCTCCTTGGGGACGCCGACTTCGATCCAGAAGTTTTCGGCTTCGGTGTCGCGGGGGACGTCTTCGGTGCCTTCAAAGATGGTGACGTAGAGCTTGTCCCTGAGGATGCCGAACCACTCGGGGCTGGTGATGAGCTCCCATGCGTAGGCGATGGCGTCCTTCTTGAAGTAGTCGCCGAAGGAGAAGTTGCCGAGCATCTCGAAGAAGGTGTGATGGCGGCGGGTGAAGCCTACGTTTTCCAGGTCGTTGTGCTTGCCGCCCGCGCGGACGCACTTTTGCGAGGTGGTGGCGCGGGAGTAGTCGCGCTTTTCGGCTCCGAGAAAGACGTCTTTGAACTGGTTCATGCCAGCGTTGGTGAAGAGAAGCGTGGGGTCGTTGGCAGGGACCAGAGAAGACGAGTGCACGCGGCGGTGCGACTTCGACTCGAAAAAGCGCAGAAATGTTTCGCGGATATCGTTTCCGGTGCGGTATTGCATGGCTTTATTAGTTTACTTGGGGAAACTGGCGGTGGTGAAAGGGACTGGGGGACTAAAGGGACTAAGGGACTGAAAGGCAAAGGTGGGTCTGCGGGGGGATTGGGTTTGGGATGTGCACCCGGCGCTTGATGCGGTTGCCTGGACGTCTAGTCCTCCTGCCGGAGGGGCCCACTGCGCGTGGGGCGGGTGCCGTGGGCACCTTTTTACTGCGCCTTTGGCGCGGGGAGGCTTTTGTGGCGCTCCCGTTGGTCGCGGATATGGTTGTTTTTCTTGTCCCTTGTTCCCTTGTCCCTGCTTTAGGAAAATTCCCAGCGGCGGGCGAATCTTCTGGCTAAGAGGAATAAGGCTGCGCCTGCGGCTAGTAAGACCGCTACTTGCGGCCAAAGGGCCGAGACTGGCTGGTCACGCCAGAAGACCTTGGTGAAGCCGTCGATGGCCCAGGCGTTGAGGGTGAAGAGGCCGGCCTTTTGCATGGCGGGGCTCATGAGGAAGCGTGGGAACATGCTGCCGCCGATGGACGACATGGTGAGGATGAGCAGCGTGGAGATGGCTCCGAGCTGGGCGCGGGTTTTGGCCAGGCTGGCCAGCAGCATTCCAAAGGCGGCGACGGCGAAGGCCGTGCTGAGGCCCATGACGAGGAAGCCGGGGATGTGGCCCCAGAGATCCACGTGGAAGACGGCCCAGGCGTAAACGAACATGGCGGTGAGTTGCGTGAAGGCGAGCAGCATGTTGTAGGCAAGCTTGCCGCCGAGCAGCGTGGTCATGTTGATGCGTGAACTGAGTACGCGGTCGAGGGTGCCGCTTTCGGCTTCGTCGAGCAGCGCGCCGGCGGCGCCAGAGGAGGTGAAGAGCAGGAACATGACTCCGACAGCCGCGGCGTAGAAGGAGAGCATGGGCTTGTTCTGGGTTTCGCCAAGGACGGCGCGGGTTTGGACGGCGACGGGGCCGGCGAAGCTGTCGCTTGTGCTGGTGGTGGAACTGGTTGTAGCGGCGGCGTTGGTTTGCTCGCGTTGTTGCTGGAGGTTTTTGAGGTAGGAGAGGTTAGATTCCCACTTGCTGCGCTGCTCGGGTGTGAGCGTTCCGACGTACTTTTCGGTGTATTTCTGGCCCAGTTCGGCCATGGTGGCGGGCATGGAGGTCATGGCGGATTTCTGGAGCATGCCGCTGACGACCTGCGGGGCGATGGCGTCGCTGGAGTCGTAGAGAAGCTGGATTTTCGGGTTGGTGGAGTTGGTGTCGCGGCTGAAGTCGATGGGGTTGGCTCCCCAGCCTTGCGGGATGACGAGCGCCACGGAAACGTCTCCGGCTTTGACGGCAGCTTCGGCGGTCTGCGCGGTGTAGTTGGGCGGTTGGGGCTGGCCTTTACGCGTTTCAGGATGGGTGCGGACGATTAGGGTGTCTTCTTTTTCGAGAGCGTCGACGAGGCTGCGGGAGGCTTCGGAGTTGTCGGCGTCTACGACGATGATGTGGACGCGGGGGACGGTGTCGTGCTGCGAGCCGAAGACCATGGCGAAGATGGTGAAGAAGCCGATGGGCAGGATGAAGGCGAGGGCGAGCGCGGCTTTGTCGCGGCGCAGGCTGGCGATGGCGGTTTGAATGATGGCTAGCATTTAGTCACGTAACTCCCTTCCGGTGAGGTGGAGGAAGACGGATTCGAGATTGGGGCGTTTGAGGGAGAGGTCGTCAAGGTCGATGCCTGAGGAGGAGGCGTCGGAGAGGATGCTGGAGATTTCCGTGGGCTGGTTGATGGTGAACTCGGCTGCTTCGTCCTGCATGCTGCCGTTGTGGCGGGCGAGCCATGCGGCGATGGTTTCGGGCGAGCCGGTGATGCGGGCGGTGACCTGGCTGCGGGTTCCAAAGGCGCTGCGGACGAGGGCTTCATGCGTGCCTTCGGCGATGATGTGGCCGTGGTCGATGATGGCGATGCGGTCGCAGAGGCGTTCGGCCTCTTCCATGTAGTGCGTGGTGTAGATGAGCGACGTGCCCTGCGTCTTGAGGGCCTCAATCATTTCAAAGATGCGGTTGCGGGACTGGGGATCGACGCCGACGGAGGGCTCGTCGAGGAGCACGATGCGCGGGGCGTGGATGACGCCGGCGGCCATGTTGAGGCGGCGCTTCATGCCTCCGGAGAGCGTGCCTGCGATGGTTTTGGCGCGGTCGGTGAGGGCGGCCCATTCCAGGCACCATCGGGATTGCTCTTTGAGCTTGGGGCCCGACAGGCCGTGGTAGCGGGCGAAGGCTTCGAGGTTTTCTGCGCAGGTGAGGCGCGGGTAGATGGCCAGGTCTTGCGGAACCCATCCGAGGGCGCTGCGGGCGGCGGGGCTTTGGGCGGGGCTGCCGAAGATGGAGACAGTGCCGGAGTTGGGCAGGACGCGGCCAACAATGCTGCGGATGAGCGTGCTTTTGCCCGCGCCGTTGGGGCCGAGCAGGCCGAGGCATTCGCCGGGCGCTAGGGTGAGCGAGATGCCGTCTACTGCGGTGAGCGTGCCGAAGCGCTTGATGAGGGCATCGACCCGGAGCGGCGTGGCTGTGCCGGAGATGACGGCGGCAATGGTTGTGGACACGATGCGGGACTCCTTATTCCGAAAATGGGGGCGGAGTTTGCGGCAATCGTATATCAGGTACGGATGGATGGCGGAGAAAGTTCAGTCTTCCTGCGGTGGTTCGTCTTCGAGGTTGTCGAGGGCGCTGAGGGTTTCGTCGGGGATGTCCCACTGGCGGAGCACTTTATAGATGGTGCGCGTCGAGAATCCCGCAGCTATTAAGCGGCGCATGATGCGGGCGGTTTCTTTTTCGTTTTCGGGCTTTTTGAGGCGCTTGCGCTCGATGTGCTGGCGGGCGAGGGTTTCTTCGTCGGTGTTGGCATAGCGGGATTCGATGGCCTCGTTGGCGATGGCGTTGGGAACGCCTTTTTGCGCGAGCTTCTGGCGGACGGTGCGGGAGCCGAGCTTTTCGTTTTCTACGCGGAGGCGGGTGTAGGTTTCGGCGAAGGACTGGTCGTTGAGGTAGCCGTGTTCTTTGAGGCGGGTGATGACGGTGTTGATGGTGGATTCGCCGGAGTCACCGGGCTCAGCGCGCTGGCGCATGAGGCGGCGTAGTTCGGCTTCGGTGCGCATGGAGCGGCCTAGCGACTTGAGGGCGTAGTCGTAGAGGCCTTGCTCGTTGAGCGGGGCTTTCGGCTTGGCGGGCTTGAAGGGCAGCTTTTTGCTCCTGTTTTTGGGTTTGGGCCTTCTCTTTTGTAGAAGGCTCCGGTTTTCTGGGGCAAGGGGAAAGTCTACACTGCTGCGGGATGATGGGTGGCTACAGGTTTATCGAACGACAGATTCTGGAGGGAGTGCATTTTCATCTTCGCGATAGAAAGAAGTCGCAAGGATGGCGGCGCTTTGTTTGGTGGGATAGCGGTGAGGCGGGCTTGGTTGGAGGTGGGAGAATCTAGCTGAGTGCTGGCTTGAGGAATGTGAGGGGGATTGTTTTGGGAGAGATTGTGGGGCGGTCTGTATTTGTGGTGAATTGTGGGCAACTGTTGACGCTGGCGGGGCCGGGGCGGGCTCGGGTAGGGGCGGAGCTTACGGAGTTGGGGATGCTACGGGATGCGGCTATGTACGTGGTGGATGGGTGCATTGCTGCCGTGGGGAGCTATTCGGAGCTGAAGGGGCGGGTTGCGGCGGATGCTGCTGTTGTGGATGCCGGTGGGCGCGTGGTGATGCCGGGGTTTGTGGATGCGCATACGCACCTGGTTTTTGGCGGGAACAGGATTGGGGATTTTGAGCTGCGGGTGGGCGGGAAGACTTATTCCGAGATTGCGGCGGCAGGCGGGGGGATTGTTTCGACGATACGGCAGACGCGGGATGCCGGCGAAGACGAGTTGCTGGCGGCGGCGGGGCGGTATGCGGAATGGTTTTTGCGTGGGGGCACGACGACGATTGAAGCGAAGTCAGGGTATGGGCTGAGCGAAGAGGCGGAGTTGAAGATTTTGCGCGTGCTGCGAAGGCTGAGCGCGGAGACTCCGCTGGAGATTGTACCGACGCTGCTGGCGGCGCACATGGTCCCGCCGGAGTATCGCGAGAGGCGGGCGGAGTATGTGCGGCTGATTGTGGAGAGGATTCTTCCGAAGGTGGCGGACGAGGGGCTGGCGCGGTACTGCGATGCGTTTTGCGATGCGCATGCGTTTACGCTGGACGAGGCTCGGGAGGTGTTGCGCGCTGCCAAGCAGCATGGGTTGGAACTGCGCGTGCATGTGGAGCAGTTTGCGGCGGATGGCGGCGCGGCGCTGGCGGCGGAGCTGGGAGCGAAGACGGCGGATCATCTGGAATACACGCGGGAAGATGGCATTGCGGCGTTGAAGCGAGCGGGAGTGCAGCCGGTGCTGTTGCCGGGGTCTGTGTTTGCGTTGAGCAGGACGGAGTATCCGGATGCGCGGGCGATGATTGCGGCGGGGCTTGCGCCGGTGATTGCTACGGACTTTAATCCGGGGTCTTCGCCCACGGTTTCGATGCCGTTTGTGCTTTCCTTATCTGCTCTTTATATGAAGATGCTGCCTGCGGAGTGTATTGTTTCTTCAACGTTCAATGCGGCATGCAGCCTTGGGCTTGAGAGCGGGATTGGCTCGCTTGAGGCGGGGAAGCGCGCGAACTTTGTAATTCATGAGTGCGAAGACTACCGCGAGCTTTGCTATTTTCTGGCTACGCCGGTGAGGCCGCGCGTGTTTGTGGAGGGAAGGGAACTGGTTTGAGCGCGATTGGCTTATCTGTTGTGGAGATATTGGAAAAGCTGGTGGCGATTCCCAGTGTTTCTTCGATGTCGAATTACCCTTTGCTGGATGCGATTGCGGGAATGCTGGAGCCGCGTGGGTGGGTTGCGGTTCGGCAGGCGTATGTGGCGGCGGATGGGCTGGAAAAGGCCAATATGGTGGTGGTTCCGGAGCGGTTCAAGGATGCGCTGCCGCGGGTGGAACTGCTGTTTGTTTGCCATACCGATACGGTTCCGTACCAGGCGGGGTGGGCGGATGCTACGCGGTTGCATGAAATAGATGGGCAACTGCATGGGTGCGGTGCTTGCGACGTGAAGGGCGCGATGGCGGGGATGCTGGCGGCGGCGCTTGCTACCGATACGGCTGTGCTGCATGCGCCGGTGGCGTTTGCGTTTACTGCGGAAGAAGAGATTGGATGTGTTGGCGCTACGCGACTAGTGGGGAGTGGGCTTATCCAGGCAAAGCGCGTGATTGTTTGCGAGCCTACTTCACTGCATCCGGCTACGGCTGGTAAGGGGTATGGGCTGGCGGAGGTAAGGGTGCGCGGGCATGAGGCGCATTCGGCGTTGCCTGCGCAGGGTGTTTCGGCGATTCATGTGGCGGCGCAATTGATTACTCGGCTGGAGCGGGAGATGGCGGAGGGCGGCGTGGTGGATGCGCTGTTTACGCCGCCGCAGACTACTTTCAATGTGGGTGTGATTCGCGGCGGGACGGCGAAGAATATTCTTGCGGGGGAGTGTGAGTTTCTTTTTGAGTGGAGGCCGGTTCCGGGTGAGGATGCACAGCGCGGCGGCGAGGTGTTGAAGCGGGTTGCGGCGGATGTGGCGGCGGAATGGAAGTGCGGAATTGATGTGGATGTGAAGCGGGCGGATGTGGGCTTTCGGAATGCGGATTCCTCAAGGCTGGGGGCGGGGCTGGAGAAGCTACTGGCGCGGAGGCAGACGGGGATTTCGTTTGGGTCGGAGGCTACGCGGTTTGCGGCGCTGGCGGATGAGGTTGTGGTGATTGGGCCGGGCAATATGGAGACGGCGCATAGTGAGCGGGAATGTGTTCCGGTGGCTGAGCTGGAGGAGTGGGCGGCTGCTGTTGGGGAACTGCTGCTGTATGGTGTGCCGGTAGCATAACGGGAAGAAGGGGTTGGGATGGCGACGCTTTATCTGCCGGAGTTGATGTATATAGATGGGTGCTTTCAGGCAGGCGCGGGCCTGCTTGTGGGCGAGGATGGCGGCATTGTTGAGGCGGGGCGCGGGATTGCGGTGGATGGGCATGAGGTTGTGGCGATGCCGGGGCGCGCGGTTTTGCCGGGGCTGGTGAATGGGCATTCGCATAGCTTTCAGAGGCTGATTCGCGGGGCGGCGGAGCATGGCGGGCCGAATGGGGATGACTTCTGGGCGTGGCGGAACCGCATGTATGCGGCGGCGGAGCGGCTGAGTCCGGAGCAACTGTATGACGTGGCGCGGATGGCGTTTCTGGAGATGGCGCTGAGCGGCATGACTACGGTGGGCGAGTTTCATTACGTGCATCGCGATGTGGATGGGAAGGCGTATGCGGACCCGAATGAGCTGGCGAAGGCGGTGATTCGCGCGGCGGGGTCGGTGGGGATAAGGATTGCGCTGCTGCGGGTGGCGTATTTTCGGGCGGGGTTTGAGCTGCCGGAAAATCCGGGTCAGAGAAGGTTTTACGAGACAGCGGATGAGTTTCTGGAGGCTGCGGCGCGGCTGGAAGGCGAGTTGCCGGGACCAGGGAAGCTGGTTTCGATGGGGATTGCGCCGCACAGTATTCGCGCGGTGGAGCTGGGGGATTTGAAGCGGGTTTGTGGGTGGGCGAAGGAGCGCGGGTTGCCGTTGCATATGCACGCGGCGGAACAGCGGGCGGAGATTGCGGCTTGCCGGCGCGAGTATGGCGTGAGGCCGATTGCGCTGCTGGAGCGGGAAGGGCTGCTGGATGAGCGGTTCACGCTGGTGCATGCGATCCATACGGAGACGGAAGAGGTGGCGGCGATGGCTGCGGCGGGGGCTACGATTTGCTCGTGCCCGACGACGGAGCGGAACCTTGGCGATGGGATTATTGATGCGCATGAGGCTGCGGCGAAGGGCGTGCGGTTTTCGTTTGGATCGGATAGCCAGGCGACGATCAATCTGCTGGAGGATGCGCGGGAGCTGGATTACCACTTGCGGCTGAAGACGGAGCGGCGGGTTCCGCTGGATGCGATTGGCGGAGAGGATTTGTCGGCGCGGCTGTTTGGGTATGCCACGAAGGGTGGAGCGCGGAGCCTGGGGTTGCCGGTGGGTGAGTTGGCTGCGGGGCGTGCAGCGGATTTTTTTGCGATTGATTTGCATGATGTGGCTCTTGCTGGCGTGACGGTGGAGGAGCTGCTGCCGATGGTGGTGTTTTCACTGGAGCGGGCGGCGGTGAAGGATGTGTTTGTCAGCGGGAAGGCCGTGGTTCGCGAGGGACAGCATGCGTTGGCGGGCGAGATTGTGGCTCGTTATGAAGAGACGGCGCGGGTTGTGCAGTAGGGGCTTGCGCGTGGGTACGTTGGCTTCAACATTTTGATTTTTCTATGAGGATGGTTTTTATGTCTGTTTCTGCTGAGGCTGCGGGCGTGACGCCTCGCTTTGATTCTTCGCGCAGGGTGCGCGCGCCGCGCGGTACGGAGTTGAGCTGCAAGAACTGGCTGACGGAAGCGGCGTTCCGGATGATCCAGAACAACCTGGATGCCGAGGTTGCGGAGGCTCCGGAGAGCCTGGTGGTGTATGGCGGAATTGGGCGGGCGGCGCGGAACTGGGAGTGCTTTGACGCGATTCTGGATTGCCTGAAGAAGCTGGAGGCGAATGAGACGCTGCTGGTGCAGTCGGGCAAGCCGGTGGGTGTGTTTGAGACGCATGAGAATGCGCCGCGGGTGCTGATTGCGAACTCGAATTTGGTGCCTGCGTGGGCGAACTGGAAGCACTTTCATGAGCTGGACCGCAAGGGGCTGATGATGTATGGCCAGATGACGGCGGGGAGCTGGATTTATATCGGTTCGCAGGGGATTGTGCAGGGGACTTACGAGACTTTCAACGAGGCGGGGCGGCAGCACTATGGCGGCGACCTGCGCGGGCGTTGGATTTTGACGGCGGGGCTGGGCGGCATGGGCGGCGCGCAGCCGCTTGCGGCTACGTTTGCGGGTGCGGTTTCGCTGACGGTGGAGTGCCAGCAGTCGCGGATTGATTTCCGGTTGCGATCGGGATACCTGGATAAGCAGGCGAAGGATTTGGATGATGCGCTGGAGCTGGTGAAGCATCACACGGAGCGCAAAGAGGCTGTTTCGATTGGGCTGCTGGGGAATGTGGCGGAGGTTTTGCCGGAGCTGGTGCGGCGGGCGGACGCTGGTGGGCTAAGGCCGGATCTGGTTACGGACCAGACTTCGGCGCATGACTTGATTCATGGGTATCTGCCAGCGGGGTGGACTGTGGAACAGTGGAAGGCTGCCTCCGCTAACGCTGCGCAGCATGAGACTCTGCGCAAGGCTGCGGCGGAGGGCTGCGCGGCGCATGTGCGGGCGATGCTTGCGTTTCACAAGATGGGGATTCCTACTGTGGATTACGGGAACAATATCCGGCAGGTGGCGCTGGAGCAGGGCGTAGCGGATGCATTTGATTTTCCGGGGTTTGTTCCGGCGTATATTCGTCCGCTGTTTTGCGAAGGCAAAGGGCCGTTCCGGTGGGTGGCGCTTTCGGGGGATCCGGAGGATATCTACAAGACTGACGCGAAGGTGAAGGAGCTGTTTCCTGAAGAGCAGCATGTGCACAGGTGGCTGGATATGGCGCGGGAGCGGATTCGGTTCCAGGGGCTGCCGTCGCGGATTTGCTGGCTGGGGCTGGGGCAGAGGCATTTGGCGGGGCTGGCGTTTAACGAGATGGTGCGCAAGGGTGAGCTGAAGGCTCCGGTGGTGATTGGGCGCGACCATCTGGATACGGGGTCGGTGGCGAGTCCGAACCGCGAGACGGAAGGGATGATGGATGGGTCGGATGCGGTTTCTGACTGGGCGTTTTTGAATGCGCTGCTGAATACGGCTGGCGGGGCGACGTGGGTGAGTCTGCATCATGGCGGCGGCGTGGGAATGGGGTATTCGCAGCACTCGGGTGTGGTGATTGTTTGTGATGGCTCGGCTGAGGCGGATGAACGGCTGCGGCGGGTGTTGTGGAATGATCCGGCTACGGGTGTGATGCGGCATGCGGATGCCGGGTATGAGCTGGCGCGGGAGACGGCTAAGCGGCAGGGGGTTAAGTTGCCGGGGGTGCCGAATGTTGCTCCGTGATTGAGGCAGGGTGCAGGGGACGGGGTGCGGGGTACAGGGTTTTAGATACACGGCTAAAGGCTGTAAAGGGCAAAGACTGTAAAAGGCAAAAACTATAAAGGGCAACCGCAGATCCTTCGCTCCGCCTACCCCAATGCGCTTCGCTCAGGATGACACTACCTTCTTTTGTGGGAGAACTAGGGTGGGGAGGGCTCGCAGTATTGATATCCCACCCATGCGCGATGAAACTGCGCATGGGTGGGGCACCCAAGTTTTGTGGGGTGCGGCGAAGAGAATTGGCGATTATTTGGCGGGGCGGACAGCCAGGACTTCGATTTCTACTAATGCCCAGGGGGCTACCAGTGCGGCTACCTGCATGGCGCTGCGGGAGGGCTTGTTGGGCTGGTCGGGAGTGCCGAAGAACTTGTTGTAGGAGGCGTTCATGCCGGCGAAGTCCAGCTTGCCGCCCTTGGCTGGGTCGCCTGCCATGTAGACGTGCATCATTACTACGTCGCCCATGGTGAGGCCCTGCGTCTTGAGGATGGCCTGAATCTTGGTGAGGGCGCTTAGGGACTGAGCTTCGGTGTCGCCGTAGACGGCGGTGGTGCCTTTGGCCGGGTCGGCGGGTGTGACGGGCGAGGCTAGCTGGCCGCTGACGTAGAGTGTGTCGCCTGCCCATACGGCTGAGGCGATGGGGCTGGTGGGCGTTTGGATGTGCGTGACTTTTTGCTGGGCTGCGCCGAGTGTGGCGGCGGAGAGAAGCGCAATAGCTGCGGCGCAAAGGCGAAGTGAGTGCATGAAGGTCTCCTGTGAATTTGTGTGCGTGCGCGGTTAGATTGTTTGAAGACTGTTTTGGGGAGAGTTTGCGTACGTGGAAGTACGTGCGTGAAAGTGCGCATGGCTTTTAACTGGATACCTGAGGTTTGCTGCGCTTGACGTCTTCGATGAGGATGATGGCTTCCGCAATTTCACGGATGGGCTTGCGCTTTTGACGGCTTTGTTTTTGCAGGAGCAGGTAGGCGGCTTCTTCGTTGATGCCAAGGTCACGCTGCAGGACGCCTTTGGCGCGCTCCATCAGCTTGCGTGTGGCTAGCTGGTCGGCCAGCTTGGATTTTTCATCTTCGATGCGGGCGAGTTCGAGTTCTGCGCCTACGAGATAGCCGATGAGGGTAATCAGCCGGATTTCGCCCTGGGTGTGCTGGTGGGGATTGCGGTGCTGCAGGTTAATGACGCCAACGACTTTACCGCGACAGAGGATGGGAACGGAGAGGAAGGCTTCAAAACGGTCTTCGGGTAGACATCGAACGCGGGTGAAGCGCGGGTCCATCCACGCCTTGGCGGGCAGGGCTACGGTTTGGGAGTGTTCGGCAACCCATCCGGTGACTCCGTGGCCGACTTCGATTTCTAACTGGTCTACGACGTTGGCGTGGGGGTTTTTAGAGGCGCGCAGGACCAGCTTATTTTTATCGAGCATGTAGATAAAGCACGAGTCACAGGCGATGGCCTCGGTGACCATGTCCATAATCCACGTAAGTACTTCATGCAGTGAGTCGGCAGCATCCCTATGAGTGCCAATGTGATGCAGGAGGTCAATCTCATAGGATTCACCGCGTGTATGAGTTGAGTTGTCCAAGGGGAACGCCTCTGCTCCTTCGGAGACCTTTGTCATGTGCCAATTTCTTGACTTTTGTTTGGCTGTGTGAGTAATGTAGGACAACTTAAGCTTTGTGACAAGTTTGTTAAGCTTAGAAACAAGCTTAAGTTCTCCCCGCGGATTTCATGTTGCTTTTCCCCGTCCGAAAGGCATGTCCTGCGGCCATCTTCCATGTTGAAGATTTCCTCATAGTAATTCCCTACGTTGCAAGACAGGTGCGCCTTTTTTCGGCGCCGCTCGAAAGTATTTTTCCATCCAGGTGCAGTTTCAGTTGAGAGGAGATTTCTTCATGGGCATGGAGCAACTTCATTCCGCCGTATCCCGCCGTAACTTTGTGCGCTTGTTTGGCGCTGGAGTTACCGTCGCCGCAACACTACCTGGTCTTGCTCAACAGGCACAGCAGGCAGCCAGCAGCCCCGCGGGCGCTCCGCGCCGCAGGATGGGTATGGGCATGGGCAACATGCCGCAGCTTGCGCCGGACACTGTCATCATCAGCTCGAATGAAAATCCGCTTGGGCCTGCGTCTTCGGCGTTGTCGGCGATGACCGATGCTGGTCCGACGGGAGGCCGCTACGACAAGTTTGGCGTGGCGCGCGCTACGGTGAAGACCATCTCCGAGCAGTTTGGACTGAAGCCGGACTATGTGGAGCTTTATCCCGGTTCGGGCGGGCCGCTGGATATGGCGCTGATGTCGAATATCGGCCCGGATCGATGTTTGGTGTGCGCTGATCCCAGCTACGAGCAGGGACCTCGCGCCGCAGAGGCTTGCAAGGCTCCGCTGAAGATGGTTCCGCTTACAAGTACCTATGCGCATGACGTAAAAGCAATGCTTGCTGCCGGTGGCCCAAACGCTGGCGCTTATTACATAGTGAATCCGAACAATCCTACCGGCACAATGACCCCCAAAGAAGACATTGTGTGGCTTGTTAAGAACAAGCCGAAGGGCTCGGTTGTGATTGTGGATGAGGCTTATCATCACTTCTCCACGCATGAGTCGGTGATTGACCAGGTGGCTGCAGACCAGGACATTATTGTGCTGCGCACCTTCTCGAAGATTTATGGCATGGCGGGAATTCGCGCAGGGTTTGCCTTTGGGCGGCCTGACCTGCTGGAGAAGTTCCAGGCGATTTCACCGGATATCCGCTTGCGCAATGTAGCTTCGGTTTCGCTGCTTGCCGCGGCGATGGCGGGAGCCAGCTTGCGTGACCCGAACCTTGTGCCTACGCGGCGCAAGCTGAATACCGAGGTTCGCGAATCGACGGTCGAGTTCCTGGATAAGAAGGGCTACAAAGTTGTCCAGGGTTCGCAGGCGAATATGTTCATGGTGGATGTGGGCCGTCCGGGGCATGAGTTCCAGGCGAGCATGCTGAAGGAAAAGATTGCCATTGGCCGCACGTGGAAGGCGATGCCGACGTACGTTCGCGTTACGGTTGGCACGGCGGATGAGATGGCGAAGTTCCAGTCGGCATTTGTGAAGTGCATGGATATGCCGCCTGCTCCGGTTACGGCGTACCTGGAACCACATCACTCGGGGCTGTATGTTCCTTCGGAATTTGACTGGGCTTAACTTGTAATTAACTGCGAAGCGGGTCCGGGAGACTCGCTTCGCGGTCCGTCTCTTTTACTCTACTTTCACCCATTAACAAGTTTGCGAAGTTGTGCTGCGGGCAGCAGAGGCATTCTTCAGGGCTAAAGCCTGGTGCCTTTTGTGTGTCCTTGATTGCCGGGGTAAATCCCCGGCCTGCCAGTCGTGTTTTGACACTTCTTACATGCTTGAGGATTTGTCGGGCGCGGGCTGGTTGTCGTTATTCGATGGAGAGATTTCTGAATACGGGGAGAGATTTGATGGGAATTTCAAGACGTGAATTCATCACGCGTGTGGGACAGGCTGGTGGTTACGGCGCGGCATTTGCGGTTATGCAGAATCTTGGGTTGTTGCCGGCTGCGGCATCGACGGTGAAAGAGATTACGGCGGCGCCGGGAATTGGGAAGGGAATCAAGCTGGTGGTGATTGGCGGTGGCGTGGCTGGGCTTTCTACGGCCTATGAGGCGCGCAAGCTGGGGTATGACGTGACTCTGCTGGAGGCGAGGCACAGGCCCGGAGGGCGTGCGTGGAGCGCGCGCGGCGGCGACGTGGTGGAGTTTGTGGATGGGACGCAGCAGCACATTACATGGAGCGAAGGGTTGTATCAGAACATGGGGCCGGCGCGGTTGCCTTCTGTGCATACCACGATGCTGAATTACTGCCGCGAGCTGAAGGTGCCGCTGGAGGTGGAGATTAACACTTCGCGGTCCACGATGCTGCAGAACGACAAGGTGAATGGTGGCAAGGCGTATGTGCAGCGCAAGGTGGTTTGCGATACGCGCGGGGTTTTGAGCGAGCTGCTGGCGAAGGCGGTGTCAAAGGGCGCGCTGGATGCGGAGATTTCCGCGGAGGACCGCAGCCGGTTGCTTGAGGCGCTGGGGCGCTATGGCGCGCTCGACAAGACGGGCATGTACAAGGGGTCGGACCGCGGGAATATTTTGCAGTATCCCGGAGCAGGAACGCAGACGATGGAGTTTGATACGGACCCGATTTCGCTGCATGCGCTGCTGGATGGGAACTTCTGGAACGCGGAGATGTATGAGGAGGCGTGGGACTGGCAGGCGACGATGATGCAGCCTGTTGGGGGCATGCAGCAGATATCGAATGCGTTTGCGAAGGCGCTGGGGCCGGTGGTGGAGTTTTCGGCTCCGGTGACGGAGATTGCGAAGACGGCGAAGGGCGTGCGCGTGAGCTATACGAAGGGCGGAGCGTCGCACTCGATTGATGCGGACTATGCGGTTTGCGCGATGCCGCTTACGATTCTGCGGAAGATCAAGGCGGACCTTGATGCGGATCATCGCCGAGTGGCGCAGTCGGTCCAGTACAGGTCGTCGTTCAAGATTCCGTGGGAGTCGAAGCGGTTCTGGGAGACCGATTACAACATTTACGGCGGACTGTCGTTCCTGGCGCAGGGGCCGAGCCCGATCTGGTATCCGAGCGCGGGGCTTATGTCTGAGCGCGGGATTGTGGTTGCGGGCTACATGGACGAGTTCAACGAGGGCTTTGACAAGCTGACGATGGAGCAGAAGTTTGCGGCATCGCGGGCACAGATTGAGAAGCTGCATCCGGGGCATGGGAAAGAGCTGGAGAAGCCGATCTTCTGCGGATGGCGGCATATTCAGTGGAATGAGGGGTCGTGGATTGGGGGCATCTCGCAGCAGGACTATGACACGCTGAGCACGCCGGATGGGGCGATTTATTTTGCGGGCGACCATACCAGCCACCTGGTTGGATGGCAGGAGGGCGCGGCGCTGAGCGGCAGGCGCGCCGTGCAGATGATTAGCGACAAGGTGAAGGCGGCTCACGCCTAGGGCAATGGCAGGCTTTGCTCAGCCTGGTTGCGGTTGTGCGTTGAGGAGCGCGGCCAGCTTATCTAGCGGCAAGGCTTGAATGGTTTTGCCGTTGCTGGTGGTTGTGGTGGCGAAGAGCAGCGAGTTATAGACGGATTCCTCTACGGCTTCGAGCACAGCTTCAAACAAAGGCGAGATGGAGTTGTTGGAGAGCACGGTGTTCTCCGCATTTCCCTGCGCGGAGTTGGAGACGCGGTTGGCGGCGTGCGTGCTGAAGGCGATGGCGAAGTCTCCGCTGCCGTTGGAGTAGGCAGAGCCGGCGCGCGCGAGGCCGAAGACGGCACGTTTGGCGAGGCGATAGAGGTTGCGGTGGTCGAGCGGGGCGTCCGTCGCTACAACAATCATGCAAGAGCCGTCAGCAGGATAGAGCTTGTTGCCGAAGGCTTTGCCGACGGGGTGGCCGTTCATGGTGAGCAGTCCGCCGAAGTTGGTTTGCAGTAGTGCTGCTACTGTGTAGCCGCCATAGCGAACGGGCAGAAGGCGTGACGCGGTGCCGATGCCGCCCTTCCAGCCGAAACAGACCGTTCCTGTGCCTGCTCCCACGCAGCCTTGCGGTACGGGGCCTGTGGTTGCGCTGGCGATTGCGGCGAGCGCGTCGTCGGGCGTGACGCGCATGGCGCGAATGTCGTTGAGAACGCTGTCATTGGTTTCCCCAACGATGGCGTTGACGGAGACTACCTTTTCATTGCCGGGTTGGCGGAGGGTATGGAGGATGGCTCCTTCGATGCCCGCGGCGACGTTCAGCGTGTTGGTGAGAAGGATGGGTGTTTCGATGTTGCCCAGCTCATTGATCTGCGTGGAGCCGGCGAGCTTGCCGAAGGCGTTGCCGACATAAACGGCTGCGGGGACTTTCTGCTGGAAGAGGTTTCCCTGATGCGGAAGGATGGCGGTTACGCCGGTGCGGATGGAGTCACCTTCGATGATGGTTTTGTGGCCGACGGAGACGCCTTCTACATCGGTGATGGCGTTGTTTTTTCCGGTTGGAAAGACGCCGGGGCGCAGCTTTTCCGATAGTGCAATTGGTGTTGGCGGTACGGCGCTGGCGGGGAATGCCGGGTTTGCTCCGAGGAAGGATGCGCCTGCCATGAGCCGGGAGAAGTTTCTTCGATTCATTGGTTGTGTCCTGCTTGTTTTGCCGGGTTGAGGATGATTGTAAGCGGCCTTGATGGTGTGGATTTGTTTTGCTGGGAAAATAGAAAAGGTGAGACGCGATGTGTGGGGTCTCACCTTTTCTATTTTTGCTTTTAATGCGGAGGCTGGGTTATTTCTTCAATCCCAGTGCCCACTCGATGCCGCCGAGAAGATGCTTTTGATAAAGCTGGGCGGTCTCTACGGAGTTGATGCGGTTGGGAAGGCTGGGATCGGTGTCGCTAATGTCTTCGCGATGGCCAAATGAGGTGTAGAAGACGCGGCCTTTGCCGTAGCTCTTTTCCCATGAGACGGGGTAGAGGCCGGGGACGTGGGTCTGTGGGTGCTTGTCCATGGTGAGCAGGTTGTGGACCTTGGCGGGGTCGTAGTTCTTGAACTCGTAGATTTCTTCCTGCGGGATGGTCCAGGTTTTTGGGAGGTTTTTGGTGGCCGGGTTTGTTAGGTCCTGGTTGAGTGCGTCTACGCTGACCTGTTTGCCGTGTTCTAGGAACTCGCCGCCGATCATGTCGATGTATTCGGGCCAGTGGTGGAAAGTGTCGGAGGCTGCGTGGACGCCGATGAAGGCGTGGCCGGCTTTAATCCAATCGAGGAAGCCTTGCTTGTCGGGGATGGGCAGGTCGCCGGTGGTGCTGTCGAAGAAGACGCCGTCGTAATTTTTTAGAGATGCAGGCGAGAGTTTTTCGAGCACGGGTGCGAGGACGGTGGTTTCCCACTTTTCTTCTGCGGCCTGATAGGCGGCCTTGTCCGCGTCACTGGCGTTGGGGCCGGGCTGTGCGGGGCGGCCTTCGGGCTGGCGTACAAAGTCCAGTGTGAACTCGCTGGTGGACTGTGCGAGTTGGGTGAGGACTTTTTCAATGGTGGGAATAGAGCTGTGGCGGAAGCCGGTTGTGGTTTCTACAACGAGCAGCTTCTTCGGCGCGGCGTGGAGTGCCGCGGCGCATGAGAACAGGATGAGAAGCGCGATGGTCTTTTTCATAAGCCTCGTGGGAGATGGCGAAATTTGCGACAGCAAATTTTACGCCAATGGATTTGGGTTGCGTGAAGACGGATGTGATGCAGCTTCTTGCGCCGAGAAGCCGAGCCATGCAGGCGGTGAGGACGTATATATTGGTTGCGTACAGTTTTTTGCCCGGAGCGGGTAGCAAAACGCTTGCCTGCTGAGATATGCGGCAGATTTTTTCCGGAGTTAACGAATACAGATGAGCGATTCCACTGCAAAGGCCGGTTTTGCCGGTAATTTCGATTTCTCGCTGGCGTTCCTGGTGCTGCGCCTCTGGCTCGGCGTGCGGGCGTTGTTTGCCGGCGTCGAGAAATTTGGCGTATACCAGTCGGTGGCCGTGCCGGTGATTGATCCAACCACCGGACAGCCTGACGCCAGCGGCGTAATGGTGAATGTCAACGTCAAGCATTACGCGTTTTCCAGCTATGCGGGCGTGCCTGCGGGACTGCGCGATAAGTTTCTGCATGAGGTGCTGCTGCCGAAGTTTGCGCTGACGGCTTTTGACCATGTGCTGGGGCCGGCGCTGATTGTGGCGGGCATTATGCTGCTTATCGGTTTGGGCACGCGCATCTCGCTTGTGCTGCAAGCCGTGATCTATGTGGCGCTGACATTTGGCCTCATTCTTATCAACCAGCCGGATGGCATTTCGTACCTCGGAATTCATATCGGCCTGATTGCCGCCGCGCTTGTGCTGGCAAAAAGTAACAAATTTACAATTCTTAACAAATGGTAGAGAAGCCTCTGAATCGCCGTGAATTTTTGAGCGCGACGGCTGTGGCCGGCGCTGGCATGCTGTTGTCCGCTTGCAAAGACGATGCTGCGTCAAAGCAGGCGGCCGCGAGCACGTCTTCCGTTAACAAGCTCAACATTGCTCTCATTGGGTACGGCGAAGAGGGCAAGGTTTTGCTGGAGTCCTTGCTGAATATTCCCAGCGTGCGCGTGGTTGCGCTGTGCGACATCTGGGATTATCACCGTGAAGAGGGCGAGCGCTACCTGAAGAAGGTTGGCAACGAGGTCCGCGCGTATGAGAATTACGAGGACCTGCTTTCGAAGGAGAAGGACCTGCAGGCGGTGGTTGTCGCTACGCCGGACTTCTGGCATGCGCCGATTACGAATACCTGCCTGAAGGCCGGTCTGCATGTGTATTGCGAAAAGATGATGAGCAACACGATTGACGGTGCGCGCTCGATGGTGAAGACCATGCGCGAGACCGGCAAGCTGTTGCAGATTGGTCATCAGCGGCGCAGCAATCCGCGCTATCTTTTTGCGCTGAACCGCTTGTTGCATGGCGCGAATTTCTGCGGCCAGCTTACAGCGATGCAGGCGCAGTGGAATCGCGCGGTGAAGGAAGATTTTGGCTGGCCCAAGAAGTTTGAGATGCCGCAGGCTCAGCTTGCCAAGTATGGCTACAAGGACATGCACCAGTTCCGCAACTGGCGCTGGTTCAAGGGGCTTGGCGGCGGTATGCTTTCCGATTTGGGCGCGCATCAGATTGATATTTTCAACTGGTGGACGGGAACTACGGCGAGTTCGGTGATGGCCAGCGGTGGCCTTGATTACTACAAGAACCACGACTGGTATGACAATGCGATGGTGATTTACGAGTTCAAGCTGCCGGAGAGAACGGCTCGTGCCTTCTACCAGGTGCAGACTACGACCAGCGCCGGCGGCGGATACTTTGAGCAGTTCATGGGCGATGATGGCACTATCAAGATGTCGGAGGATCCGGCTATCTGCGCGATTTATCGCGAGGCTCGCGCTACCAGCGGCTCATGGGACGACCTGATTCAGAAGGGGCTTGTAGCTGCTAAAGAGACTCCTGCTGTGGATGCAAGCAAGGTGGATGTGCGCGAGACGGCGCAGCTTGCGCAGTATGAGATTCCAGTGTTCTTTAACAAGCCGCCGCACCAGCCGCATCTTGAGAATTTCTTCAACGCGATTCGCGGCACGGCCAAGCTGAACTGCCCCGGTGATGAGGCTTTCAGCAGCGAATACATTATTCACAAGGCGAATGAGTCCATCGCCCAACAGGCACGCATTGTTATTACGGAAGAAGAGGTAAAGGCTTGAGCGTAGTTATGAACAAAATTTCTCTCGCAATTCTGGCAGTCCCGTTTATTGCGGCTGTCTCGTCCGCACAGAATGTTCCGCTGAAGATTACGCTGCCGCCGCCGAACATGGTTGGCACGCCGGCGCCGATTAACGTGCCGAATCTTGAGCCGCCGATTAAGGGCAAGCGGCCTGACATGATGGTTCCCGCAGGTACGGTAAACCTTGCCAAGGGTAAGAAGGTGACTTCCAGCGATGACAGCCCGGTCACGGGCACACTTGACCTGATTACCGATGGCGACAAGGCCGGCGATGAAGGCTCGTGGGTTGAGCTTGGACCGGGCAAGCAGTGGGTGGAGATCGATCTGGCCAAGGAGTCGCATATCTTTGCTCTGGTTGTGTGGCATTTCCATTCGCAGGCGCGTGTGTATCGCGATGTTGTGGTGCAGGTGTCGGATGACCCGTCGTTCAAGAGCGGCGTTACGACTATCTTCAACAATGATTCAGGAAACCAGCTTGGGCTTGGCGCGGGAAAGGACCTGAACTATATTGACACGTACCAGGGCAAGCTGATTGACGCCAAGGGCGTGAAGGGCCGCTATGTGCGCCTTTACAGCAATGGCAATACAGCGAACAAGCTGAACCACTACATTGAGGTAGAGGTGTTTGGCAAACCAGCCTAAGCTGCTGCGCTGGGGAACTTTCCTCGTGCTTGCGCTGGCTGCGCTTGCGCTTCGCCTTCCGGGGCTTGGCGCGCGGCCAATGCACACGGACGAATCAGTCAACGCTTATCTAGTTGGACAAATACTGGCCGGCGCAGCGTTCCATTACGATCCTGTGGATCGTCATGGACCGGCGCTGGCCGCTTTTGCTTTGCCGCTGGCGAAGCTGGAAGGCGCGCGCGATTTTGCGGGGCTTACGGAAGCGGGGCTGCGGCTTACCTCTGTAATTGTGGGCGCGGCTACGGTTCTGCTTTTTGGCGCGGCTGTGGAATTGTTTGGGTTTGTTCCGCCGTTGGTGGCTGGGTTGCTGTTTGCTGTTGCTCCGCTGACTGTTTATTACAGCCGCGACTTTATTCACGAAACATTTTTTGTAGGCGCTACGCTTGGGCTGCTTGTTGCAGGCTGGCGTGCGGTGTATCGCTCTTCTACGCTTGCGGCTGGGATGGCTGGCGCTTGTGCGGCGTTGATGCTGGCGACGAAGGAAACGGCTGTTCTGCATTTTTTTGCTTTTGTTGTTGCGGCATGTGTTGTTGTGTTTGTGCGGAGAGCAGGCGCTACGCTGAAGCTTTTGCAGGCGCGGACTGCGTTGATTGTTGTGGCTGTGTTTGCTGTGTTGAGCGTGTTGCTCTTTACGTGGTTTGGTCAGAACTGGACGGTATTTTCTGACTTGGTGAAGGTTGCGCCGGACGTCATGGCGCGGGCGCATGGGCAGGGGCATGAGAAGCCATCCTGGTATTATTTTCAGCTTCTTGGCGGAGGGTGGTCGGGGGCTGTTCTTTGCGTGCTTGCGCTTGGCGGAGTTGTATTGGCGCTTCGTAGGACGATTCGGCGCACCTGGCTATGGCTTGCTCTCTACTTTGTGCTGATTACGGTTATCTATTGCATGATTCCGTACAAGACACCGTGGCTTGCGCTTAATTTGTGGCTGCCTGTCGTTTTGCTTGTGGGGCTTGTTGTTGAGAGTCTTTGGCGGGCGTCTGCCAAGATTGCTTTTCGTGCGTTGTTGATGGCGCTTTGTGTTGTGGTTTGCGTGCTTGTTGCGCATGATACGCGCAAGCGCGTTTTTGTTGAGGCTGCTGAAGAAACTAATCCGTATGCTTATGTGCAGACCTCAGAAGACCTGCTTGGTTTGCCGGACCGTTTGAATGAGCTTGTGCGGCAGCGCCATCTTGCGAATCCACGCATTGCGGTGATTGCTGCTGATCCGTGGCCGCTGCCGTGGTATCTACGCGGGTATTCGCAGACGGGGTTCTGGCAACCGGGGCAGCAAACCGGGGCCGCGGATTTTTTTGTTACTTCGACGGATGCCGCGGAGCAGTATCAAGAGCAGTTGAAGGATTTTCGCCCGGAGTTCTTTGGGCTTCGTCCGAATGCGCTGATTATTTTGTGGACTCCGGCGGATCAGTGAGCGATGAGCGAGATACATTCCTTTCGGCATAATGCGATGGCGACGCATTACGAGGTGCGCATTGCGAGTGAGGAGCGCGCTTATGTGGCGCAGGCTGCGCAAGCTGCTTTTGATTTGCTCGACCAGCTTGAGTCGCAGTTGAGCCGCTTTCGCAAGGGGAGCGTGATTACTCGCTTAAGCGAACTTGCTCCGGGAGAGCAAATGCGCGTGCCTGAGGCGGTGTTTGATTGCCTTGAGATTGCGAAGAAGATGGAAGTGGCTACGCGTGGGGCGTTTTCTATTTCTGCGGCGGCGTTGAAGACGCAGGTTACGATGCCGCAGTGGAGCTTGCTTGTTCGCGAGTCTTCTGTGCTTTGCGAGAGTGGCAAGTTGGAATTCGATTTAGGCGCTGTTGGCAAGGGGTTTGCATTGGACAAGATGGCGGGGCTACTTCGCGATTGGGATTGTGAGCCTTTTCTGCTTGTTGCGGGTGGCAGCAGCATTCTTGCGGGGGCTGCGCCGGAAGCGCGTGCGGGGTGGTCTTGCGGGCTTGGTCCAGATAATGCGCCGCAGCGGTTGTTGCTTGAGCATGCCTCATTGAGTGGTTCGGGGTTGGCGGTGAAGGGGCGCCATATCTTCGACCCGCGCAGTGGGCAGCCTGCTTTGCGGCAGAGCAGGGCATGGGCACTGGCGGATACTGCGGCTGAGTCTGATGCGCTCTCTACGGCTTGCATGGTGCTTACGGAAGAGGAGATTCAGGCCGTGGTGGAGGGTGAGCCTTCGTGGCTGGTTTTTCTTGAGGAGACACTGCTTGACCGTCCGTTGGGGGGACGCGCGCTGCCGCTGCGGGATGGGGTTTGAGTGCGGCTTATTGAGCCGCTAAGAAGGCTTCGACTTCTGGCATGGTGGGCATAGAGGCTTGTGCGCCCGCTCGCGTGACGGATATGGCTGCTACGGCTGAGGCGAAGAGGGCGCTTTCGTGCGGAGACTTGCCGAGCATGAGTGCGACTGCGAAGCCGCCGTTGAAGGCGTCACCCGCGGCGGTGGTGTCGATTGCTTTGACGGGGAATGCGGGGATGGTTTCGTGTTTTGCGGACGATGCGGCGAGATAGACGCCTTCGGAACCACGCTTGAGGATTACGTTGCTGGCTCCTTTGTTTCGCAGGGCTTCTGCGATGGCGGGAGGCTCGGCGCTTGTGACCTGGGAGTGGATGTAGAAGGCGGCTTCGGATTCGTTGGGCGTGAACCAGGTGGTGTGCTCGATGAGGCTTGCGGGGAGTTCGCGTGCGGGGGCGGGGTCAAGCATGAGAGGCACGTTGGCTTTGGCGCAGACGTTGGCTAGGAAGTCTACGGTTTCAAGAGGGATTTCAAGCTGTGCGAGGACAATGCCTGCGTTTTGAATGAGGGGGAGATTGCTGGTGATGTCCTGCGGCGTGACTTGGGCGTTTGTGCCGGGGGCTACGACAATGCTGTTCTCGCCTTTTTCTGAGACGACGATTACGGCTACGCCGGAGGGGCCTTCGGTGGTGAGCACGGCGCTGGTGTTGACGCCGATGCTTTCTAGATGAGCTCGCAGCTCTGTTCCGAATGCGTCCGTGCCTACGCGACCAATCATGTGAACTGGATAACCGAGGCGTGCGACTGCGACTGCCTGGTTTGCGCCTTTGCCACCGGGGTTGGTTTGGAAGCCGGTGCCGAGGATGGTTTCTCCGACGGAGGGGATTCGTTGTGCGTGGGCTACGAGGTCCATGTTGATGCTGCCGACGACGACGATGGGCTTAGGTGCGGACAAGGCGTGGCTCCTGATGATGTGGGATGGTTATCCGAAAAGTGGCGCTACGGCTATGGAGGCGAGGCCGCATAGGAAGAGGATAAACATCCAGAAGAGGAAGGTCTTGGAACGGGTGGGCGCGGAGGCGAATTCCTTCCAGATGAAGACTCCCCAGCAGGCGGAGACCATGGTTGCGCCCTGGCCGATGGAGTAGGAGACGGCGGGGCCTACTTTGTGGGCTTCTGAGGCTACGAAGTTGAGGACTGCGCCTGTACACCAGATTCCGCCGCCGAGGATGCCCCATAGGTGATGGAGAGACGGGGCTTTCAGGTAGCTTGCGAAGGCGGCGGGCTCGCGGCCGTCGAGTGGCTTGCGCATGAGCAGCCAGTTGAAAGGGAGAGCGGACGCTATGACGCCGATGGCGAAGAAGAAGACTGCTGCGTAGGGGCCGAGCGCGCCTGTGCCGGTCATGGATGCGGAGACGAAGGGGTAGAAGCAGCCCATGAGGATTCCGGCGATGAGGCTGATGAGGATTCCTCTGCGGCTGGTGGCGGTGGTGGTGGTTTCGCGCAGGCGGTAGGCGATGGCGTCAAAGACAATGGCCGCGACAACGAGCGCGATGCCGCCGAAGAGCAGCAGAGGATTTCCTTTGGGCGTGATGATGTAACTGCTGATGGCTCCGATGATGAGTGCGAGGCCGATGCCGATGGGAAAGGCTACGGCGAGGCCTGCTATATCAATGGCTGCGACGAGAAGCAGGTTGGCTATGTTGAATAAGATGCCTCCGGCGAGGGCCAGCAGGGCGAAGTGTGGAGTTGTGCTGGTGATGTCGGCGAGGAAGGATGTGCCTGTGTTGCCGATGCTGCCGAGGGTGAGGCCCCAGGCGCAGGCCACGAGGAAGAGGCCAATGACGTAATCCCAGTAGAAGAGCTGGAAGCGGAAGCCGGGGCAGAGCTTGAGTGTGTTGGCCCACGAGCCCCAGCAGAGCATGCTGACAATCATGAACGAGAGTACGATGATGTAGCTTTCCGGTTGATACATTCTTCGTGCCGCTCCTGTGGACTCTACGAGTGTAGCGTTGCTGACGGAGGGACTTTATTCTGCGTGTGAGGCAAAGTCAAATTTTCTGATGGGTGTGGTGATTTCTGCATGAGAAAGCGCTGTGCTTGACGCGCAGAATAGTGACAGGATGGAATACTTGCGTGAGGACAGCGCTGAGAAACGGCTTCTGTGGAGAGTGGGAGGAATGTTATGAAGGCACTTGTGCTTTCGGAATATAAGCAGCTTGAGCTAGTTGAGATGCAGAGGCCGGAGCCTGCGGAGGATGAGCTGCTGATTCGCGTACAGGCTTGCGGCATTTGCGGCAGTGATGTTCATGGGTTTGATGGCAGCACGGGGCGCAGGATTCCTCCGCTGGTGATGGGGCATGAGGCTGCTGGAGTTGTGGAGGCGGTTGGCGGCGCGGTTGCGGGGTTTCATGCGGGCGACCGGGTTACGTTTGACTCTACTGTTTATTGCGGGAAGTGCTTTTTCTGCCAGCGTGGGCAGGTGAATCTTTGTGACCAGCGTGAGGTGATTGGGGTTTCTACGCCGACGTTCCGGCGCATGGGCGCGTTTGCGGAGTACATTATTGTTCCGGCGCGGATTGCTTATCATCTGCCGGATAATTTGCCCTTTGAACATGCTTCGATGATTGAAGCGGTTTCTGTTGCGTATCATGCGGTGGCTTTGACGCCAATTGCGCAGGGGGATTCTGTTGTTGTGGTGGGTGCGGGCATGATTGGCCTGCTCACGCTGCAGTGCGTGCTGCATGCGGGTGCGGACAAGGCGATTGTGATGGATGTGGATGATTCGCGGCTGGCGCTGGCGCGCAGCATGGGGGCTACGCATACTTTCAATTCGCGGAATAGTAAGGCTGTTGCTTCCGTGCTGGAGATAACGGAAGGGCGCGGCGCGGATGCGGCGCTGGAGTGTGTGGGGATATCAGCGACGGTAGGGCTGGCGGTGGATAGCGTTCGCAAAGGCGGCGCAGTTACGCTGGTTGGCAATGTTGCGCCTACGGTGGAGTTCGGGCTGCAGTCGGTGGTGACGCGGCAGATTCGCTTGCAGGGCTCGTGCGCTTCTTCGGGGGAGTATCCGGAGTGCATTGCGTTGATGTCGGAGGGAGCTATTCGGGTTGCGCCGCTGATTTCTGCTGTTGCTCCACTGGAAGATGGGGCAGCTTGGTTTGAACGTTTATATCAACGGGAACCGGGATTGCTGAAGGTTGTTTTGCAGCCTTGATTGAGGATTATGACGAATCCATTGTTTGATTTATCGGGTAAGGTTGCGCTGGTGACGGGAACAAGCCGCGGGCTTGGGCAGTATTTTGCGCGAGCGCTGGCACGGGCTGGTGCGGATATCGCGATGACGAGCCGCGATGCGAGTACGCTGGCATCGTTTGAGCAGGAGATTCATGCGCTGGGGCGAAGGACGTTTGCAACAGCGCTGGATGTTCGGGATTTTGACAGTATTCAGCGTGCGGTTGCTGATGTTGAAGGGCACTTTGGGCGGATTGATGTTCTTGTGAATAATGCCGGGTGCAATATTCGCAAACTTGCGCTGGATGTGACATGGGATGACTGGAACACCATTCTGGATACAAATCTGCGCGGGTCATTTTTTGTGGCGCAGGCAGTGGCGCGTGGCATGGTGAAGCGCGGCTATGGGCGGATTATCAATATTGGCTCGGTGACGAGCGTGGCGGGTTATGCGGGGCTAGCTCCGTATGGCGCGAGCCGCGGCGGGATTCGGCAGCTCACGATGAGCCTAGCGGATGACTGGGGAGGCGATGGCGTGACGGTGAACTGCCTTGCGCCGGGATGGTTTCGCACGAATCAGAATACGGCGCTTTATGAGAATGATGCGTGGGTGAAGTATCTGACGGACCGCATTCCGGTAAAGCGGCCGGGGCTTCCGGATGATTTGGATGGTGCGGTTGTGTTTCTTGCTTCGGAGTCAAGCAGGTACATTACGGGGCAGACGCTGCTGGTGGATGGCGGCATTTCTACTGGGGCCACGAAGATTACGGCTTGAGTTGTAGCTAGGAAAGTGTGCGCAGGAGATTTGTAGCTGCAGGCAAGGAAGAGAAGGGCAGCGCGAATGCCGGGGTTTGGCATACGAGGAGAAGGAAGCTCTCAAAGGTTTCGCGTGTGCTGCCGGGCGCTAGAAGCATTCCTCCGGCATCGAGTTGGTGGAGTGTGCGTAGGGGGGGGAGGCGTTCTAGCTGCGCGGTGGCGGATGGAATGTAGCTGGGAAAGATGATGTGCGTGAGCGGCGTAGGCTGCCGCGCGATGTGTTGTTCGGGCGGAAGAAGCAAGCGGATGAGCTTGCCATCAGAACGCTTGTGGAGCGGCGCGTCGGCGAGGGATGGGCAGACGGGCTCGATGTAAGGCCAGCTTCCGGCTTTCAGGCTGATGGCGAGAGGAAGCGGCTGCGCTGTGCGTGAACTTAGCTGCAGCGGCACTGGTTCGTCTGCGAGGAAATTGAAGCCGTTGGCTGTCAGGTATGCCGTGAGCGTGCTTTTGCCGCTTTCGCATGGGGCGCATAGAAGGATGCCGTGGTTCTGTTGCGCGACCATGGCTGCATGAAATGCGATGTTATGGCTGCCAAGTTGATAGAGCGCGGAGCGCGTGGCGTGCAGGAAGCCCAGACCGAGTTGTTCTTCCCATTGAATTGGCATCCATAACTGGCCGTTTACGAAGATGGCCCAGCCGCGCTCTGTGTGGTGTGCGGAGATGTGGCACTGTGGTGGGTGTACTGTTGGTTGGCAGCCACGGAAGGGCGCGCGGCATAGTTCTTCAAGTGGGCTGGTGGGAAACTGCAGAGAAACTGAGATGCTTCCTATCTCTAAGGTTTCGCCGTGCAGGTTTGCGTTGAAGGCGGGCCACTCGGGTTGCGGTTCTGTTGCGGGGAAGATGCCCATGGCAAAGGCGTGGATGGATTCGATTGCATGGCCGGGGACGGGGGCTGCATGGGGATCTGCGTCGAAGGTGAGATATGCGGCGACACCTGCAGCATCGAGGCCTGCGAAGCGGTTGTGAGTTTCTGAGTAGACAATGCCGCCTTCACTGCCGAAGAGATAGAGCGACTGGCGCGGTTGAGTGCATGGGATGCGCTCGATGCCGTGGTTGTGCAAGGAGTCGCCGCTAAGCTGCACGTGAGGGGCCGAAGACATATGAGGCTAATGTATCAAGGCTGAGTAGGTTTATTGCTGCGGGAGGGTTTCAGTTTGTTTCCTGGTTGATTGAGAAGCGGAGAGCCGCGGCTCTCCGCTTTTTGCATGGGCGATAGCCCAATTTAAGGAGGGGTGTGAATGGCATGCGCCTTGGATACAAACAACAGCATGGGGCCGGCTACAAGTGCGTATTTTGTGTAGCGCTG
The DNA here is from genome assembly GCF_059115385.1 of Occallatibacter sp. FHG110214_02. NCBI lineage: Bacteria > Pseudomonadati > Acidobacteriota > Terriglobia > Terriglobales > Acidobacteriaceae > Occallatibacter > Occallatibacter sp. FHG110214_02. Next base: position 382,357 of record NZ_JBZYWK010000001.1, read on the forward strand.
AATCAATTCGCGGCGAGTGGACGTGTTGCTGTCCTGCGTCTCCGGGGTGTTTTTCGGAGCTGCCGGAGGATTTTGCATGTTGTTTGTTTTATTCATGTCGGACGGTTCTCCTTGATTTTTGAACTCCATCTCGCAATACGGAGCGTGGGAGGGCGTTGGGGGCGACAGCGTTCGGAGAATTGCTGCTGCCGTACTGGCTGGCGCTGTCGCGTGTGTAGGTGGCCTGGAGTGAGTCACCGGGGGTGAGAGAGAGGCCTGTGACCGGCGTTGAAATTTGAACTCCGCTCTGCAAGGTTCCGAGCGAGTTGCTGAAGCAGTTGGAGGTGACAAGGTCTGGCGTGCCATCGAGGTCAAGATCACCTACGGCGGCTGAGTAGGGATTTGAGCCAACGGGGAAGGAGCCCAGCGAAGTATAGGTTCCGTCGCTTGCGGCCTGCAGTAGGGTTACGTTGCTGCTGTCGTAGTTCGTAACCACCAAGTCGGGCAATCCGTCCCCGTTCAGATCGGTAAATCTTACGTCATCTGGCCCAGATCCGGTTGCCGTGACTGTTGGCGTACTAAAGGTGCCGTCGCCGTTGCTGTTCATCACGCTCACCGTGCTGTTTAAGTAATTAGCCACGGCGAGTTTCAAGCTGGTGCTGGTGCCGGTTATTGCGAGGGCCTGCGGGCCGGCACCAACATTCACTGTGCTTCTTGTGAACTCTCCATTCTGGCGGTTCAGCAGGATGGTTACTGTGCCATCTTCAAAGTTCGCGATGGCGAGATCACTATATCCGTCTCCGTTAAAATCTCCAGCGCGAACTGCCTCCGGGTCACGTCCCACGAGCGTTGGAGCACCAGAGGATTCAAGTCCTCCTGATCCGTCACCGAGCAGAACAGAGACCGTGTCATCTATGGTGTTTGCTGCCGCTACGTCCAGCTTGCCGTCATGATTAAAGTCGCCGGTCGTCAGAGACCATGCCCAGTTGCCAGCCGTGCCAGCGGTGTAGAACACGGGTGTCTGGAATGTTCCATCCCCGTTGCCGAGTAGCACTGCAATCTGGTTGGTGTTGAAGCTGCCGACAATGAGGTCCAACGTGCCGTTGCCGCGCAGGCTCACCAGGTGAGCTTCGGCTGGACCGTAACCGGCGCCAAGAGAGATCGTGGTGGCGGTCTGGAATGAGCCGTCCCCATTGCCAAGCTGCACGCTAACGGAGTCTGTTCCGTAGAGCGAAGCCACTACGTCTGGCTTGCCGTCTCCGTTCAGATCGCCTACCTCCGTCCAGACCGGGAAAGTGTTCGAGCCGGTGGAGGAGGTTCTCATGGGAAGCAGGGTGGGAGTGGCGGTGGCTGTATCGAGTGTGATGGGAGCTGTGGCGGGGGTGCTTGCTGTGATGTCCGTGAGCGTCACCTGGCCGGAAGGCGCGGCGGTTCCAAACCCGAAGACGTTCAGGGTTGCTGAAGTCGCGGTGAGATCGGAGATTGTTGCCCGGGCGAGCCGGAGGTTGGTGACCGGGAAGTTGTTGGTGAGTGTGCCGAGCGTGACTTGAACGTTGTATGGCCCGCCGGGGATGTTGTTGGCGGTGATGGCGCCGGAGCTGGCCTGGCCATTGACGTCCGTTGTTACGCTCTCGGTGGCTGTTGTGTTGGAGAAGGTCAGAGAGGGAGTCTGTCCGGATGGAGCGGTGAAGATTAGAGTCTGTCCGGGGACGGGGACTCCGGCGGCGTCTGTGAGTGTTGCAACCAGAGGGCTGGGGAATGCGGTGCTGATGGTTGTGACCTCACCGCTGCCGCTTGTGATTGCAAGATTGGCGGGCACCTGAAGAACGGATACGGTATCCGTGTTGGATTGGGAAGCTGTTGCCGGGGTAGTGTGGTGCAGATCTCCGCCGCCATAAACAGAAGCGATGTTACTTACCGAAGCCGACGAGTTGGCGGGGATGTTGACGGTAAGAGTAATTGTCGAATTTGTGCCTGCGGGGATGCCGGGCGTCGCCGTGCAGGTGATAGCGTTGGCGCCGGTGCAGGTCCATAGACTGCCGGTCGAAGTATATGAGTTCAGCGTGTAACCGGAAGGCAGCGTGTCCAGCACCGTAACCTGTCCGTAGGTCACTCCGTTTGCGGCGATATTGAAGACAGGAATGATCCATTGTCCCGTTCCACCCTGCTTGAATCCGCCAGAGTCGGTGAGGCCGGGATTCGTTATCGACAGGATCGGGGCCGAATCGATCGTAATGGTGTCGGAGGCTGTGGTGGCTGTAATGCCCCCTCCGCTGACGTTGACGCTGTTGTTAATGGTGCCGCTCCCGCTCTGCGAAACATTCACGTTGAGTACCAGCGTGGGATAAGCGCTATCCTGCGCCACCGCGCTGTCATTTGTGCAGGTGAGCTGGTTACCTGATGCTTCTGAGCAGCTCCATCCGGTTCCCGAGAAGCCGGTGTAGGTAAATTGCGAATTCAGCGTATCGACCACTGTGAGCGGGTCTGTGCCGGACGGGTCGCCAGTGGAGCCTGTGCCGAGGTTGGTGATGGTTGTGGTGATCTGCGCGTTGCTCTGGCCCTGCTCAAAGTTGCCGTTTATTCCGGCGCCGCTGTGGCTTTCGTTCACAGCTACGGTTGGAAGCTTTTCCGTGAAGTTCAGGCACCAGCCATTTGCAGTGCCCGCGGCATTGTCCGCGGTGGCCATGTTGAAGAACAGGCTCCATACTCCATTGGGACTTGTCCCGCCAAAGGTGCTTGCAAACGTACCTTCGCCGACGGGTTGCGAGTAGCTGAACGAAGGCGGCTTGTTGTAGAGGCCGCTCAGGCTGGATGTGAATGCATCTGTTGTGTTGTAGCTTGTGGGCTTGTATGAACCCGGGCCAAAGGTGCTGGCGGGCACTGCTTCGCTGGCGTCGTCTGTAAAGGTGTAGACGCCCTTGGTGATTGCGCCAGAGGTGGTTCCGCCTGTTCCCGAGAAGAAGTCCAAGGCGGCCTTTGTCGGGCCTTCCAGCATTGATTGGACCTGGTTAATCATGTCGGCTGTTGACGTGTAGAAGTTGTTCAGCGTTAACGACATGTCGGAAATGGTTCCCGGCACGTTAGGTACGAAGATATTCGACGGATTCGGAGCAAATGGACCTTTATTTCCCTGACTGGAGTAAATCGGTCCCGCATTGCATTCGCCATAGACATTCGTTCCTTTGGTGTGCGTAATTGAGCTTGCATTATCAATGCGCTCGACCATCGAGCCAAGGCTGGGATTGTCTGTGGATGTGCCGCTGTAGGTGGCGCTGATTGTGTGGTCGCCTTCATACACCTTGGTAGTTCCCGCTGAGCCAAGGTCAATCGGGATAGAGAGTGTGCTGGAGGAGAATGTGGCTGTGCCAGTTGCGCCCAGGCTCACTATGTTGTTGCCACCTACAGTGCCGTCCGGCGTTGCGTTGTTATCCAGGAACGTAATCGTGCCGCCTGACGTGACCGGGCTTCCGCCGCTGGTTACTGCTGCCGTGTACGTAATCAGCTGCGAGGGTGTAGTGAGACTATTGCTTGAAGTTACCGTGGTGGTTGTTGGTATGCCGGTGTTCAGCGTGAGGTCAACGCACCAGCCATTGGCAAGTGTTGAAGCTCCCGCGCCGTTAGCGTTTGTTATGTAGAGCGCCCAGTCGCCATTGGCCGGGGCGTTGTTGAAGTTGGAAAAGAAAGTCTGTGAGGCGCTGCCGAATGGCGCGGGATAGTGAATTGCTGATGGGGTCTGCGGAACGGCTGAGTCAATGGATGGAGCGCCGGAAGCAGGGAAGCTATCCTGCGAGCCTGCGGCTTGCGCGTCATAGGGTGTATAGCTGCCGGTCCCCGCAGTGCCTGTGGGGAGTTGGCCTGCGTCGTCCGCAAAGGTCAGGTTCACGGGGCCCTGGCTTGTCGTGCCGAAGGCGTTGTCCATAAAGTCCAGGTTCTGCCCGCTGCTGCCTGGCGCTACCAACAGGTATTGCCCGTTGATTCCACTGCTGCCTGACAGTCCGTTTAGATGCACCGCGACTGTGGAAACCGTTTGCCCGGCTGGGTATCCATTCACCTTGATGATGGATGGGTATACCTGTCCCACGGCATCATTGGGAACTGTAAGCGATGTGTTGTTGCACCATGTGTCCCCAGATATATTGACGGAAGCTTCTTCTACAAGCTGATTTGTTGATCCCTGGCTAGCCAGGAATCCGGATGTCGGCGCATAGGTTGCAGTGATTAGGGAAATTCCCTGTCCGAGGTTGCTTGCAGTCGCCGAGCAAGTTGCAATGCCGTTGCTGACTGCCGCTGCGGTGCAGAGCGTTGTCGCGGTTGTGCTTCCGTTTGGAGTTGCGGTAAACGTGACTGTGCCGCCATTTACTGGGGTGCTGTCCTGAGCATTTGTTACTGCCGCGGTAAACGTCACGGTGTTGGCGGCATTTGCCGGGTTAAGCGACGAGGAAACCTGCGTTGTTGTTCCCACTGTTGTAGGATTTTGCACGTAATTCAGCGTCAGCGTCCAGTTGCTTACCTGGATAGGCGTCTGGACCACGAAAGTCTGCGCCCACAGCGTCCATGTTCCGGCCGCAAGGTTTCCGGCTGTTGAAGTGGGGCCAAAAGCACTGGCCAGTGTGGCGCTGCCGTCGGTGGAAGGATACAGAACGCCGCTCAACGGCGCGCTGCCAAACACCGAACTGGCGTATGACGTTGGCTTCACTGTGAATGTGCCGCCCTGCGGGCCCCAGAATGCAGTAGTGGCGTTGTTCGCGCCTGGCGCGGATACGCTTGCGCTGTCGGCAATCGTGATGGTCGCGTTCTTCAATCCATTACCCGACGAGCCCTGTATATCGTTACCGTCAAAGCCGTCGCCGGTTGCGCCCAGCAGCACAAACTTCTGCCCGCTCGGAGACTGCAGCCAGAACATTGCGGTTTCCATGCTGTAGCCATCCAAACCGTCCGCGCTAGTTCCCATCGTCGTAACGCCGTTTAGCTTCACGGAGACAGAGCTGACCTGTGTGCCGTTTGGATTGCTTACGGTGATTGCCGAACTGTGCGCGCTCGAATCCGTTCCTGAAATGGTGATGGTGGGCGATGTTCCGGTCAGCGGAAAGGTCTGAGCTGCTTGCGCATTGGCAGAGGGCGCTGCACTTGTCAGCACAAAGAACGCAGCTGCCGCAGAAAGAAACGCTGATTTCAGCAAGGTGGATCGTCTGCCAGCGGCAGTCAGAGCACAGCACGGCATGGTAGTACCCTTTCGCTTTCCCGTGTTCTCAAGCCGCGCGGTGATTGTTTCGCAACAAGGCCGAGGGCGAGTGATACGGTTCTCAGTTTTTTCGGAGGGGTTGGGGAAGTGCTTGCCTCAGAATCACCCCGATTCGAGGAAAGCGGTCAAGTAAAGCGGCTTGCAGTGCCGAATCAGAGAATCAATTCTTGCTGTTTATCGGATGCTCTCTGGCTTCGTGACACTCAGATGAAATTTCCGGCACACTTACTCTGGGAAATGGAACAAGGTTACTGCAGCAATTCCATGATGAATTTTTCTGACCTGGCTGCTTTGTACATAAGCATATTCAATTTGCTCGACAAAGCAATAAAAATAGTAATGAAAAATTACTTGTCACGAAGTACGGGCGGGTGTTACTTATGTTTACGAATCTTCCTTTGGTCCATTGCTGCTCTTTTCCCCTCCGCTAACTAAGGAGAATTGCGTCATGAGTGAGCCGTTTGTCGGCGAAGTCAGGCTTGTCGGCTTTAATTTCAATCCCCAGGACTGGGCGCTGTGCGCCGGGCAGCTTCTTTCTATCGCGGAGAACCAGGTTCTGTACACGCTCATCGGGACTATCTACGGTGGCGACGGCGTAAGTACCTTCGGGCTGCCTGACCTTCGCGGCCGTGTCCCTGTCCATCAGGGCAACGGATATGTCATTGGACAGACAGGCGGCGTGGAGTCGGTGACACTCACCGCGAGTAATTATCCGGCTCATAACCACCTGGTTCCGGTCTCCGCCTCCGCGTCTAGTCCTGTCAGCAACCCGGCAGGGAACACGGTCGTCGGTGGTGTGGAGATTTACACCAGCCAGCAGCCTGCCTCTGCGATGAACAGCGCTACATTGAGCAGTTTTCCCGGCGGTGGCCTGCCGCACAGTAACATGCAGCCGTACCAGGCGCTGAACTGGGTTATCGCGCTGTACGGTATCTTTCCCAGTCAAAGCTGAGCTTCTCTGTTGGAACCGCGCATCACGCGGGTAAGGAGGAAAGTATGTCAATGCCGTTTATCGGCCAGTTGACCCTGGGTGCATGGAATTTTGCCCCAAAGAACTATGCGCAATGTAATGGGCAAACCTTGTCGATTGCACAGAATCAGGCGTTGTTTTCTTTGCTGGGCACATATTACGGCGGAGATGGAAGGGTAACTTTCGGATTGCCGAATCTGCAGGGACGCACCCCAATCGGTTTCAATAGTACGTTTCCGCTGGGACAGGCAGGCGGAGAGGCTAGTCACACGCTTAGCATCGTGGAAGTCCCGAGCCACACGCACACGCTCAATGCGGCTTCTGATAGTGCCAATGTCAATTCACCGGCTGGCGCGTCTTTAGCGAGCAACGGTCTGGCGGCGTATGGCCCTTTAAGCAACCCGCCGGCGCTCATGAATCCGCACGTGGTAGGTACGTTCGGCAACAGCCAGCCGCATGAGAATAGGCAGCCGTTTCTTGTTATGAACTGGTGTATCGCACTCACTGGAATCTATCCATCGCGCGGTTAAGCGCAATGATTTAGGAGAAACATCATGTCCGATGTATTTCTCGGTCAGCTCATGCTCGCTGGCTTTGATTTTGCGCCCCAGGGCTGGGCGCAATGTGCTGGTCAAATCATGCCGATTTCTTCCAATACCGCCCTGTTTTCTTTATTGGGTGTCTATTACGGCGGAAACGGAACGTCGAATTTCATGCTGCCCAACCTGCAGGGAGCCTGTGCGGTTGGAGCAGGGCAGGTGGTGGGACTCAGTAGCTACGAGCTGGGACAGTCCGGAGGATCGCCGACAGTGACACTGACGGCAAGTGAGGTTCCTCCGCATACTCATCCGTTCCAGGCGCAGAAATTTCTCAGTAATGCAACGACTCCTACCAGCAATGCCTTCGCGGATTCGCGGCCCGGAGATCTCTACACGAACGCGGCTTCTCCGCATACGGTTCCCCTGACCTCAGTTACTAATGCTGTGGGAGGCGGACAGGCTCACAACAACATGATGCCGTACCTCGCACTGAACTGGGTTATTGCGCTGCAAGGCATCTATCCACCGCGTTCCTGAGTTTGGTTGTACTGCATGTGTGGATAGGTTCTGGCTGACATTCTTTATGCCTCACGGATTTGATTTCTTCCGCATCTTTCTTTCTGCGCCGGGCGATCTGGAAACAGACCGCCGGGCTTGTCATGATGTCATTACTGAAACTAACGAAGCTGTTGCGATGCCAGAAAAGATGCTGCTCGCGGAAGTGGGGCTGTGCGACAACGCGCACATCGAGAGTTTTCGCAGTGCCGTTTCAGACAATGTGCGGTGGTGTACTTACTTCATCCAGATTTTTCAGGACGACTGGGGGCCTCGCGACCTCTTCCGCAAGCTTTTCTTGCTGGCGCAGGAGTGCCGCGAGAATCCTGAGATGCCGATGCGGGAGATTCTTGTCTGCCTGAAGGATGCGCCGCATGAAACGGATGCGCAGATTCTTGGCTTTCGCAAAGAGTTGGAAGAGTGCGCGGGTGTGCACCTTGTTCGCTATCAGACGCAGGACGAGATGAAGGCGCAGATTGCGCCTATTTTGACTGGCTGGGTGCAAGCTCTTATTGCGGAGAAGACGGCTGTTGCTTCCTGATGGTTTACGTGAATAACGGGATGGGCTTCCATTCCATGACGTGGTTCATCTCATCTTCTCGCACAACTGCAAAGCCCAGACGCTGGTGAAAACGCAGGGAGCCGGGATTGAATCGGTTCACAGTGGAAGAGATGGGGAGGCGCGTGGCGGCTGCTTCCTGTTGCAGGCGGCGCACCAGCGCGCTGCCGATGCCTTTCTTCTGCTGCGCGGGGTGTACGCCGATATCGACCAGATGGAATTCGCGTTCGGTTTGCGCTACCCATAAGCGACCTACAGGTTTTCCGTCGAGGAGAACGATGTGGTAGCAGGAGTTGGGATAGGTTTGCGTGTAGGCTGCTAGCTGCCCGTGGAATTGCATGCGGAGAAGATGGGTTCTCTGGTCGGCAGAGATGGGCATGAGCGCGAACTCGGGGCCGCGAATAGCGGTGTAGAGCTCGTACATGAAAATCTCATCCTGCGGAAGCGCAGGGCGGACTGCAAGGGTGGACATATTGAGAGAGTAACGCGTGCGTCGCGGGTCTTGAAGCTATCCGGTATTCGGCGAGGGCCGAATACCGGATAGCTGCTTTAGGTGCGCGTGCGCCACTTGGAGGACAGGGCTGCGAGCTGGTCGTTCATGGTGGCAGGTGGTGGTGGTGGCGTTGCGGGCTTTCTTGGCGCGGGCTTTGCGGCGGGGCCCATGAGCGCCTTGATGGAAAGCGCGATGCGTTTGGCTTTGGCTTCTACGCCGAGGACTTTTACCTTGACGATCTGGCCCGTCTTTACTGCTTCGGATGGGTCCTTGATGAAGCGGTTGGATAGCTCGCTGATGTGAACGAGGCCGTCCTGATGGACGCCGATATCAACGAAGGCTCCGAACTTGGTGACGTTGGTGACGACGCCTTCGAGAACCATTCCTACTTCGACATCTTCCAGCTTGTGCACGCCTTCAAGGAATTGGGGTGCTACAAACTTGTCGCGTGGGTCGCGGCCGGGTTTGCGCAGCTCGGCGAGGATGTCTTCGATGGTATAGGAGCCAGCAGCGAGGCTGGCTTTATCGACCTTTTCGAGGAGCTGTGGTTCGCGGATGATGTCGCTGACGGAGGTCTGGAGCGAGCTGGCGATTTGCTCGACGATTTTGTAGGACTCGGGGTGAACGGCGGTCATGTCGAGTGGATTTTCGCCGTTGCGGATGCGGAGGAAGCCGGCGGCTTGCTCGAAAATCTTCGGGCCTATGCCGGGAACGTCGAGTACCTGCATGCGGTTGCGGAAGCTGCCGTTTTCATTGCGGTACTGCACGATGTTGAGCGCGGTGCGCTCGGTGATTCCGGCAACGTGGCGGAGAAGCGTCCATGAGGATGTGTTGAGGTCTACGCCTACGCGGTTGACGCAGCTTTCTACGACGCTCTTGAGCGAGTCGGCTAGCTGGCGCTGGTCTACGTCGTGCTGGTACTGGCCGACGCCGATGGATTTGGGATCAACTTTGACGAGTTCCGAGAGCGGGTCCTGCAGGCGGCGGGCGATGGAGATGGCTCCGCGGACGGTGAGGTCGAGGTCGGGGAATTCCTGACGTGCGACTTCGGATGCGGAGTAGACGCTGGCGCCTGCTTCGCTGACGGTGACGGAGAAGATTTCCGCAATGCCTTTGTCGCGGAGGAAGTCGCGGACGAAGGAGTCGGTTTCGCGAGAGGCGGTGCCGTTGCCGATGGCGATGGCGCGGATGGTGTGCTTGCGGAGCATGGCTTCGAGCTTGGCGGATGCTTCGTCGGTGCCGTGCTTGGAGGTGTGGAGATAGAAGACATCGTGCGCGAGCAGCTTGCCGGTCTGATCTACGACGGCGACTTTGCAGCCGGTGCGCAGGCCGGGGTCGATGCCTAAGACAGAGATTGGTCCGGCGGGTGCGGCCAGCAGCAGGTTGTAGAGGTTGTCGCGGAAGACCTGGATGGCTTCAGTGTCGGAGCGGCGCTTTAGCTCCAAGCGGATTTCGCCCTGGATGGAGGAATTGAGGAGGCGCTTCCATGCGTCATCGATGGCGAGTTCGAGCTGGGGTGTCCAGTCGCCGCGCTGGCGCAGGATTTGGTTGCGCATGATGGCGAGGGCGCGCTCGGGCTCGACTTCGATGAGGAAGTAGAGGATGTTTTCGGTTTCGCCGCGGCGGATGGCGAGCATGCGATGCGAGGGGATGGTCTTCACCGGCTCGCGATACTCGTAGTACATCTTGAACTTTTCCTGCTCATCTACGGCGTCAATGGATTTGCGGCTGGTGACGACGCCTTCGTCGAAGACTAGCTGGCGGAGAAGCTTGCGGAGGTCGGCGTTTTCGCTGATCCACTCGGCGACGATGTGGCGTGCGCCTTCGAGGGCTTCGTCTACGTTGGCTACGCCCAGTTCTGCGTTGATGAAGGTGGGGGCGAAGTCGGTGAGGGACTGCGCGGCCGGTTCCTGTGCCCAGAGATAGGTGGCGAGCGGTTCGAGGCCCTTGTCGCGGGCGATGGTGGCCTTGGTGCGGCGCTTCGGCTTGTAAGGCAGATAGAGGTCTTCGAGCTCGTTGCGGTCGAGGGTTGCCTCGATGCGCGCCTTCAGATCGTCGGTGAGCTTGCCCTGCTCGGTGATGGAGGCAAGGATGGTGGCGCGGCGGTCTTCCAGTTCGCGGAAGTAGGCGAGCTTTTCTTCAATGGCGAGAATCTGGACTTCATCGAGGTTGCCGGTGGCTTCTTTGCGGTAGCGGGCGATGAAGGGAACGGTGCCGCCGTCGTCGAGCAGCTCGATTACGGCTGTGATTCCGCGGAGGGGAAGGTTGAGGATTTGCGCGATGTGAGCAAGAACTGCAGGAGGGAGGGTTTTCTTATCCGACATATAGGTTCTCTCAACATCCTAAAGGAGCGGGCGGGGTGGTGTGGGGTGAGGCTGTGCAAAACGGAGCGTGTGCCGATTCTGTTACTCCCGGAGAGTCTGCGGGGTGTGCAATCTGCTGTTCATCGGGACAGGGTATTCTGTCTTCCGGTTTCCTATCTATTAGAGATGTTCTGTTAAGGAGCTCTATGCGCCGTTGGTTTTGTTCTGTTGTTCTTTCTTCTTTTGCTGTGGTGGCTTCCGTGGCGTATGCGCAGGGGCCGGGGACGCGTACGGTGACGGATGCGCATAACTGCTATCCGTATGACGGGAAGTGGAACGACCGGATTGACCGGGCGCTTTCGGCGGGGTTTCCGGTGGCGATTGAGCAGGACCTTGGCTGGTATACCGATGCGAAGACGGGCAAGAGCTGGTCGGTTGTGACGCATGGCGGGCAACTGACGGGGCAGGAGCCCACGATGGAGCAGTACTTCTTTGAGCGGGTGCGGCCTATTGCGGAGAAGGCGCTTAAGGACGGGAATCATGGGGACTGGCCACTGATTACGCTGAACCTCGACTTCAAGGACAACAATCCGGAGCACCTGGCGGCGGTGCTGGCGTTGCTGAAGAAGTACGAGCCGTGGCTGACTACGGCGGTGAAGGGCGAGAGCATCGACAAGGTGCAGGCGCTGGACTGGAAGCCGATTCTGGTGCTGACGGGTGAGGCGGATGCACAGCAGACGGTGTTTTATGACGCGCTGAAGCCGGGGGAGCGCGTGCTGCTTTTTGGGGCGATTCATACGGGAAACAAGGATGCGCAGGCTGCTCCGAAGGTGATTGGAGCGGGGAAGGCTAGCAATTACCGGCGGTGGTGGAATAATCCCTGGGCCGTGGCGGAGCGCGGCGGGCAGACGCATGGGGGCGAGTGGACTCCAGAGAAGATGGCGCGGCTTGAGGCGCTGGTGAAGCGGGCGCATGCGAACGGGCTTTGGATTCGGTTTTATACGTTGGACGGGGCTACGGATAAGGAGCTGCTGGAGAATGGGTGGTTCCGGTTGTATAACTTTGGGTCGCTGGAGGCGGCTAAGGTGCGGTGGCGGGCGGCTATTGCGGCGCATGTGGATTATGTTGCTTCGGACCAGTATGAGCTTTTGGGGGCGGAGGTTCGGCGGGGGCATTGATGGTGGTTTAAGTTGTTTTTTATCTTATGGTTGTGTTGATTTTTCCATGTTTACTTGTTAGTTAATGGGTTTTGGAAAAGTGGTTACTTTTCCAAAAAAATAAAAATTCTTTCCTTTTTTCTGGTTCGGGGAGGGGTTCACGGTTGCGGTGACCCTCCTCCTGCTTGCCAGATGCGCAGAGATTGCAAAGCATGCCTCAGGGGCTACAGCCCTGGTGCTTTCTTTTGGCCTTGATTGCCGGGGATAAATCCCCGGCCTACCTTTTGTGCCGGATGCGTCTGGTGCTGTTGGTTTTCTTGTAATACTTTTAAATCAATCGATTAGATGCGAAATTTGGTGTTTATTGATTGGTTAATGGGTTTCTGAAAAGTGGTTACTTTGCAGAAAAATAGCTCGAAAAACTTTTTTGTGGTCTGGAAAGACAGAAAGCCCGGTTCGCTAGAACCGGGCTTTCTTGCTGGTGATTTTGAGTATGGCACAAAAGGGGTTAATTGAGCGCAAGAGTTATCCACAGATTTGGGATTTATTTTGCATTGCTTGCGGATGAGGGAAAACGCGGGGGCTGAAGCCCGGTGCTTTTTATGAACGCTTTCGGCACGACTGAAGTCGTGCCCTGATACAAAGCTTAAGTCTGGCGGAGGTGATATCCCACCCTTCTCCACCCCAGCGAGCACAAATTGCTCGCCGGGGGCCCCGGTGCGGACGGAAAAAATCGCAAGGATGGGGCACGGGAGAGGTGGAGTGGCGGCGCTCAAAAAGCAACTACAGGGCCTTTGGCTGTGCAGGGGCACCCGGCGAGGGGCAGGGGGCACCGCGCATCTGTGTTGTTGTGCTGGGGTGGATGGGGCGAGTGGGTTCGTTAAATCCTGATGTTTATTTTATGGGGGTGCTGGTTGAATTTTTACAGTTCGTTTGACGTGTGCGCAGGGCGTGGGTGATATAAACGCAAACGCTGCGCAAAATCTGTGCGGCTTTCGGAGTCTGCCTGCTTTGCGGCAGATGTCGTGACAATCAAGTTTCAGAAGAATTTTTTTGAGGATTTGACGTGAGAAAACAATCCCCCCGTTTTGCTCTTTGGCTGGTTGCGCTTCTTGTGTTCGGACTCGGTTCTGCTGTTGCGTCAGCGCAGACAGGGCTGGTGATTTCGCAGGTGTATGGCGGCGGCGGCAACTCTGGCGCGCCGGTTACCTACGACTATCTTGAGCTTTATAACCCGACGACTGCGCCGGTCAGCCTGAATGGGCTGAGCTATCAATATGCGTCGAGCACTGGCACCTCGTGGAACCATGTTTCGCTGCCGGATGTTACGGTGCAGCCGGGACATTACTTCCTGATTCAGGGCGCGGCGGGGACGACGGTTACCGGGGTGGACCTTCCGGTGGCTCCTGATTTTTCGAGCACTGCGATTAACTTCTCCGCCACCACGGGCAAGATTGCGCTGGTGAATGGCACGGCTGCGCCGTCAGGAACGGGCGCGGGCACGGGGCTGCTGGCGGGTGCGGGTTGCCCGCTGGGCGTGAACGTGGTGGACTTCATCGGCTTTGGCTCGGCGAACTGCTACTACGGAACGGGCGATGCTCCGACAGCGAGCAATACGACGGCGCTGGTTCGCACGGGATATACGAATGACAACTCGAAGGACTTTGTTGTCGGCGCGCTGAATCCGCATAACTCCTCTTATGGCGGCACGTCGGGGCTTGCGGCTTCCGGTTTGGCTACGCCTTCGACGGTGGCTTCGGGCGGACAGGTGCTGCTGACGGTCAAGGTGACTTCGACGAGCGGCACGGGTGTAACGGTTGCGGCGGACCTTTCGCAGATTGGCGGAGTTGCGGCGCAGACCTTCTATGACGACGGCACGAATGGCGATGCGGCGGCTGGGGATGGGACCTTCTCCTTTGCTACTACGGCTACTGCTACTGTTTCGGGCATGCTTTCTCTGCCGGTGACGGTGAAGGATGCGCAGGGCGATTCGACTTCCGGGAGCATCAGCCTGACGGTGAATGTGCCGGTGGCTACGCTGGCGATTCATACGATCCAGGGGAGCAGGTCGCTGACGGCTACTTCGGTTTCTCCGTATGCGGGGCAGACGGTGAGCACGGAAGGCATTGTGATTGGCATTGGCTCTGCCGGGTACTTTATTGAAGCGGCGGACGGGGACCAGGACGGCGATACGAGCACGCCTGAGGGTGTATATGTCTATGCCGGTTCGGGCAAGGTGCCGACGGACATTGCGGTTGGCGACCTTGTGCAGGTGACGGGCAAGGTGCAGACGTATCCGGCGGTGGCGAGCAGCCACACTCCGGCGACGGAGATTGATTCGACGACGGCGACGGTGGTTGCGTCGGGACAGGCGCTGCCGACCCCGGTGGTGCTTGACGTGACGAAGCTGACGCCTGGCGGCGGGTTGTACCAACTGACTCCGTATGAGGGAATGCGCGTCAGCTTTGCTTCGCTGACTTCGATTTCCGGCACGGATGGCTCGCTGACATCGGAAAAGACGGAAACGGAAGTTTCCAACGGGCAGTTCTATGCGGTGATTACGGGTACGCCGAGGCCGTTCCGCGAGCCGGGTATTGATATTCGCGACTCGCAGACGGGCCTGCCGCCGGATGCGGCGAAGTTTGATGACAACCCGGAGCGCATCCTGGTGGATTCGGACTTTTTGAAGGGTGGCACGGCGATTGACCTTTCGACGGGCGCGATACTGCCGAACGTGACGGGCATTCTGGACTTTACGTACAGCAGCGACAGCTACTATGACCCGAGCCGGTTGTTGCTTGATCCCTCGTACAGCAGCGCGCAGATTACGCCGGGAATCCCGGTGCAGCCTGTGCCTGCTCCGGCAGCGAATGAGTTCCGGGTGGCTGCTTACAACATTGAGCGGTTCTTCAATCCGAACTCTGGTGACGACATTGACTACAACCCGGTGACGGGCAAGACGGAAAACTCGAGCGCGGTGGATGTGACGCAGGATGCCTATAACCGGCGGCTTGCGAAGGTGTCGCTGGCGATTCGGAATGTGCTTGGCTCTCCGGATATTGTGACGCTGGAAGAGGCGGAGAACGAGTCAGTGGTTGCGGACATTGCGGCGCAGATCAGCAAGGATGCGCAGGCGGCGGGGCAACCTGATCCGCAGTATGTTGCATATGGCACGGGCACGAGCTATGCGCCGTATACGAATGACGTGGGTGGCATTTCGGTGGGCTTCCTTGTGAAGTCGTCTACGGTGAATACGGTGAGTGTGCAGCAGATGGGCGCGAGCACTCTGTTTACCGATCCGCGTGATGGAACGACGCAGCAGACGCTGAATGATCGTCCGCCGCTGGTACTGCATGCGGGCGTGAAGCGCGCGAATGCGAAGGATTATCCGGTGACGGTGATTGTGAACCATCTGCGGTCGCTTTCGGATGAGAACGATCCTTCTAGCGGCGTGTTTGTGCGCGCAAAGAAGGAGTTGCAGGCGGAGTTTCTTGCGAACCTGATTCAGACTTACCAGTCTGCGGGCGAGCATGTGATTTCTGTTGGCGACTACAACGCGTTTGAGTTCTCGGATGGATATATCGACATTCTTGGAACGGTGACGAACCAGAATGTTCTGCCTGCGACGCAGGTGCTGGAGCCGGGTGTGGCGGGGCTTGTGACGCCGCCTGCTACGGATCTTGCGACTCTGCTGCCGCCGACGGAACGGTGGTCGTACCAGGAGTATGGCAACGCGCAGATTCTTGACCACGTTGTTGCGACGGCAGACCTGGTAGGCGCGGGCGCGCATCTTGCATATGCGCACCTTGACGCGGATCAGCCGCTGTCAGCGTATAACGATGCGACGACTCCGGCACGCAGCTCTGACCATGACGCGGCGGTGGGCTACTTTACGCTGCCTGCTCCGTCGCTGACGGCTACGTTGACCGGGACTGGAAGCTTTGGTTCGGTGAGCGTGGGCAGCAGCTCGGCGGGTGAGAGCTTTGTGCTCACGAACACGGGTGAAGGCGAGTTGAGCATCAGCAAGATTGCGGCGAGCGGCGATTTTGCTGAGACCAATACTTGCGGCAGCACGCTGGAGATTGGCGATAGCTGCAACATCAACGTGGTGTTTACTCCGACGGCGGGAGGCGTGCGCAGCGGCACGCTGACGGTTACGACAAATGCGGGCGCGGCTTATACCGCGGCTTTGAGCGGTACGGGCGCTTATGATGCGGAGATCAGCCTGAAGGTGGCGAGCACGCAGTTGACGTATCCGGGCGCTACGAACATTACGGCTTGCCTGACGGATGCTCCGGGGAATACGGCGAACGGCTCGATGAAGATTTACGACGGGACGACGCTGTTGACCACGCAGCCGGTGCAGGGCGGCGGGTGCGCTTACTGGTATATCTCGCCGGGATTGGCGGCGGGTACGCACCAGTTGAGCGCGTATTACACGGGCGATGCGAGTCATCCTGCTGGTGAGTCTGCTCCGGTGGCTGTGACGGTGAATGCCGTGACGGTGAACCTGAGCGCGGCTTGCTGGAATCCTTCGTTTGCCTTCGGCGGCAGCTACCAGTGCACGGTGAGCGCGAGCTCGAATGCTGGCAGCGCGCCGGGTGTGATTGCGTATAGCCTGGATGGCGGCGCGGCGGTTTCTGTGCCGCTCAACTACGGGAATGCGCAGTTCACGATTGCACAGCCCGCGGTTGGCGCGCATAGCGTGGTGATTGCTTATCCGGCGCAGGGGAACTTTGCGGCGGCTTCGGCTGGGGCGAAGAGCTTTACTGTGACTTCGCACTGAGAAGCAACGCTTATCAATACTCTTCAACGCTCGTCAACTCTCTTCAACGCTCAAAAAATAACGGCCAGTCCTTTCGGACTGGCCGTTGTGCTTTTGAGGGTATTACTGCTGGATGCCGATTTCGTTGAGCAGCTTGGGATTGGCTTCATCCACGGCTAGCAGGTTGTGGCAGGCGGAGCAGTCGTTGGTGATGCTGGCGCTTGCGTTGGCGTTGCCGGTGGTTTTGGCTGTGTGGTCGCCGTCGTGGCAACGGAAGCAGCCGGGGTAGTTCATGTGGCCGATGTTGTTGGGATGCGTTCCCCATTCGACTTTCATGTAGGGGAAGACGTTCTGGCTGTAGATGGTGACGAGCTGGTTGGCCGCGGATTGTATCTGCGCGCTTTGCGAAGAGAGAACTTCGGGGTGCTCGCTGCGATAGAAGGCGGCTAACTGCTCGGGGATTTTGGCGCGGGCTTCTTCCTGGCTGGCGTATTTTGCCTTGAGGAGCGTGAGGCCTTCTTTGTGAATCCACGGCAGGCTGGGGTTGATGGCGCCAGCACTCATGGAGGCGTTGATGGCTTCCTCTGGCGTGACGAACTGATGCGCGGCGCGGTTGTGGCAGTCGATGCAGTCCATGGTGCGGCGCTCGCCTTGCGGGATGCCGTTGCCTGCGTCCTTGGTTGCGTAGACTGTGTCGGTGCCGTCGGGATTGCGGCGTGCTACCCAGGGGATGGTGCTGCGGGTTTTGTCGGTGGCGATGTACTCGATGTGGCCGAGGTGAACGCCGTGGATGCCGGTGAGGTGGTCGAGTGAGTCGCGGCCACCGAGGTGGAGCAGGACGACGGTTTGTGTCTTGGTGTTCTTTTCGTCGTCGGCGTAGCTGGTTTTGACGAGGAATTTTTCCCCGGCGAACTTTGCGGGCGTGTGGCAGCTCTCGCAGATTTCCCGCGCGGGGCGCAGGCTTTCAACCGGTGAGGGAATGGGGGTGGGGTAGCGGTGAAAGACGACTTCAACGAGCTGCTTGGTGCCGTTGGCCTTGGCGCGAATGTAAGAGCCAACGCCGCTGCCTACGTGGCACTCGGTGCATTCGACGTGGGAGTGCGGGCCGAGCTGGTAGGCGGTGTGTTCGGGATACATGACGTGGCAGGCCTGGCCGCAGAAGCTGGGCGAGTCCATGTAAGCGACACCGCGAAAGCTGGCGGTGCCGACGAGGATGAAGTTGACGAAGGTGGCGGCGAGAACGAACTCGACGCCGCGACGGAAGACGGGGTCCGAGAGATTGATTTGCGGGTATACGGAGGGGATGGCTCCGGCTGCGCGCATTTTGCGGCGATGGAGCCACATGCCGAGGGGAATAAGCAGGAGACCGAAGACGAAGACTGCGGGAAGCAGCAGGTCTACGAGGATGCCGAGGTATGGGTTGGTGCTGCCATGGCGGCCGAAGATATCGATAACCCAAAAGCCGATGAGCGTGAGCGCGGAGGCGGTGGTGAGCGCGCCTCCGATGAGGCTGATGGGGTTGTTGCCGAAGAAAAGTGCGGGACGTAGCCACGCTTCGCGAAAATTTTGAGATTGTGACATGTTGCCTCCACGAGCAGAACGGAAGGCCCGCGGCGACGCGGGCCTTCTTTGCGGCAATTCAGCGATACATTACTTCAAGGTGCGGAAGTATGTGACGGCGGCTTTGATCTGGTCGTCCGAAAGCTTACCGGCGAAGGGCTTCATCTTGTTCTTGCCGTTCTTGACGGCGTCGAACTGATCCTTCTCGGAACTCTTGTACTCGGAGGCAGCCTTGATGCTCATCATCTTTGCCATGCCGGCGCTGGGTGTGCCGGTGGCACCATGACAGCTCTGGCAATTGGCTTTGTAAAGCGCTGCGCCATCTTCGGCGAAGCTCATTGCACTGCCCACGGCAAGAACCGCGAGTAGTACGAGGTGGGGACGGTATGCGAGTTTCATCGTGTGTCTCCTTGAATTACAACCTTGTGGTTCAAAATTCATAGTGCACGCCAAGCGTTACGTGATTGGCATGGAAGTTCCGCGGTGCGGTTAGTCCGGCGGAGGACTCGGTCATGCCTGTTGGATACGGGAACGAGGCGCAGGGTGCAATTGTCGATGCGGTTGTGGAAGACGTGCTGCAGTATTCCGCACCGGAAGGGCCACCTTCTCCGTAGCCGTAGAAATCGTACCCCGCTTTCCATGTCCATGCCTTGCGGAATGTCCAGGCGACGTTTACGTAGGGCGACTGGTAGGTTGAGTTGAGCGAGCCGTTCACGTCGCGGGCGTTGTCGAAGAGGCGCGTTCCGCCTACGTCACTGATGCGATAGCCGAGGCTGGCACGCACGGTCTTGGTGGGAACGAGCGTGATGGCCGCGGAGCCGAAGTTGGTTGGTGCGTTCTGGAAGTCGCGCGAGTACCACTCGTACTGCGTTGGGCTGGAGCCGCGCACGCTTTGCGGGCAGATGCTGGGTGCGCCGCTTGCGGTGGGTGTGGCTGCGCCGGGCAGGTCGGCTTCCGCGCCGCTGGTGTAGCAGCTATTGGTGGCGGTGTAGACGGCCGAGTAGGCGTAGTTGATGTCGAACTCGTAGTGCTCGTTGGGAGAGACTACGGCACCGATGCCGAAGATGCGGCTGTGGTCGATGTGGTTGAGCGGTCCGAAGTACTTGGCTCCGGCGGTGGGGTTGTTGGTGTTGTTGTGGCGCTCCAAGTCGTTGTAAGTGGCGCTGATGGTTGCCCATGTGCGCGGCTTGTACATGGTGCGAATCTTGTAGTGCCAGAGCTGGCGTGGAGCAACGGCTGTGAGTACATCGTCAGCGTATGCGCCTTCGATGGTGCCGTTGATGCTCCAGTTATTGGTGGGGCGGAGAGCGGCGTTGAAGATGCCGGCGTTCTCATTGATGTTGACGGTGAGAGGCGTGTATGCAGCTGATCCTGTGGCCGTGTTGTAGGTCGTATCGTGCTCGCGATGACGCCAGCCAAAGGAGAACGTTGCGCGTGATGTCGCATCCCATGTAGCGGTCAGAGTGTTGGTGAGGAACTTCTGGCCGAAGTAGTTGGGCTCGTTGACGCCAGCGGTGTCGCCGTTGATGCTGCCGCCTTTTACCGAGGTGAGCGTGCCGTTGTAGTTGATGGTCTGCTCGGTTGCGGGCGTAGTCAGTTCCCGTCCACCGTTCCACGTGAGCAATGCGGGCTGGTGGGCAAGGTTGTAGTTGACCTGATCGGAGAGCGTGACGTTCTTGGCTACCTGCCAGACGACTCCGAAGTCCGTGGAGAAGACGTCGCGCTTGGCGCTGGAGTTGCCGGTGAAGGTGAGGTCGCGAACGCCGCCTGCGAGTCCCTGGAAGTTGTCATAGTAGTTGGGCAGGCTCATGTTCGCTTGCGTGTAGCGGACATCGCCGGTCACGGTGAGGCGCGGGATGCTGGAGCTTTGCAGGCGCAGCATTTCCGTTGGATAGAGGAAGCGCGTGGGCTGCGAGCGAAGGTAGTTGGTGGCTACGGCGCAGGCGGGGTCGATGATTGGCCGACCGCCGGACGTTTGGGACGGGTAGAGGATTGTGTTCGGGTCCTGCATGCTGGCGGTGTTGCAGGTGACGGCAGGGAACTCTTCGGTGTAGTTGCCTACGGTCACCGGCGTGCCGTCGGCTTCCTGCAGGATGAGGCTGCTGGGTGCGAGTGAGAAGAACGAGTCCGACTTGATGTGGTCTACGACTTCTTCAAAGGTGATGTGTGTCTGCGGGAGGGGCTTCCATTCGACGGAGCCGGTCCATGTGTCGCTGCTTTGACGCATGTACTCCTGCAGGAGCGAGGTTTCCAGGTAGGTTTCTCCGCCGGTGATGGCAAAGCCGGGGCTCAGCGTGGGACCTTCAAAGACATTCTGCGAGTAGCCGAAGCGGAAGGTCACCTTGGAGAGCGGCAGGAGGGTGAGATTGGTGTCCGTCATGCGGCGGACGGTGTTGAACATGAAGGGCGACTGCAGAACCTGCGGCCATGCGAACTGGCCAACCGGCGCGGCGGAGGAGCCAATCGGGATTGAGCTGCCGCCTGGGATGTTCGGGTTGCCGAGCAGGTCGTAGTCGAAGTACTGACGGTCGCGACGGAAGAGGCCGGAGAACTCGTAGTCCTTGCCCTTGTAGAAATTGAGCCGGGTATAGAGATTCGGGTCGCCGCCGAAGCCGTTGCTGAAGAGGGATAGCGAATCTACCAGCGTGTGCTTGGTTCCGGGCAGGGCGTGCAACTCGAAGGTTTCGCCTTGAACGCGGGGGCCGGATTGCAGATTGACCAGCGTGCTGTACATTGCGTCGCTGCCGGAGTTTTCTGCGATGCGTCCGCCGAGGTCAACGGAGTTGTGAACGCTATAGCCCGCTGGTACGGACATGGTTGTGGTGGGCGCCGGAAGCGGTGCGCCGGGCTGTGGATTCTGGCCGGCGGCAACGGTGGGCGGTATCAGGAGAGCGCACAGACCGATGGCGGATGAGAGCCTTGCGGCGAAGGGCGATTGTGCGCGTACTAAAGAAAAGCTAGCGAAATGCGTCATAACATGAAGCCTCACTTGCGAAGAAAAACGTTCTGCTTCCATCACCGGATGAATGCCGGGTTCACATTCGAGCCATGAATGAAGGTATGGCAGGTAATGCAGGGGTGCGATTCCTGAGAGCCAGTGCCCGCGCCGTGAATGGTGCCTGCCGCGACTGGGCTGTGGCACTGATTGCAGAGCGTGTTGATGCTGGGCATGTTCAGCAGGCGTGCGTTCTGCGAGCCGTGCGGAGTGTGGCAGCCTACGCAACCTTCCGACTTAACAGGGGCGTGCTCGAAGACGAATGGGCCACGGGTTTCCGTGTGGCAACGTGTGCAGATGGCGTTCTGGTCCGCGGTGGAGCGCAGATTCGTCTTGCTCATGGTGCCGTGCGTGTCGTGGCAATCGCTGCACTTGATGAGCCCTTCATTGACCTTGTGATGGAAGGGCATGTCGAAGGAGGGCTTCACGTCGGTGTGGCACTGGAAGCAAAGCTTGGGCTGGTCAACCTTGAGCAGCGTGGCCTGCGTGGTGCTGGCGTGTACGCTGTGGCAGGTTGTGCAGCCTACGTTGGCCTTGGCGTGAGCCGAGCGGTCAAAGTTAGCGTGCTGGCCGGCGTGGCAGTTGAGGCAGAGCGCATCGGCCTGCCTGGGAGATGCCTTGGCGGGGTTGAAGATTTTGGCTGCGTCCCCGTCTTCAGAGTGAGCTTTGCCCGCACCGTGGCAGTTCTCGCAGGTTACGCCGTTTTTGCCGTGCGCGAGTGCGAGCTTGCTGTGCGGATTCTCAGAGAATTTTTTGGCCTGGTCGTCATGGCAGTTGGCGCAGGTTTCATTGCCGACGAAGTTGGCGGGGTTAGTGTCGATTGTACGCGGAGGTGTGACGTTTGTTTTTTGTGCGCAAGCTACGCCGCTTGCAAGAATCGTCACCGCCGCAAAAACTGCCAGGCCTAAATAGCGCCGCATCATGACCACCTCATCTGGTAGCGGATGGGCTGTTTTTTGGAGCGAACATCTCGTCAGACCCTGCTGCCAGTCAGGAAATTTTTCAATAGCAGAGTAGCCTTGAAGGCGGGCGAATCACTGTGACATTCATCACCCTCGGACTAAGGCGTTTCTCAGGCTAAAGATACTGAATTTGTGATTAGGAGCGAGTATACACACGTATGTGCAACCTGGCAGTTGCACATGCGCGTAAAGTTAGAGAATTTTCATGCAGCGGGTGTGCATTTAAGGGCGGATTGGGGCTGATAGACGCATAAAGGGTCGCTGGCGAGCGGGTCTCCGGTGGCGGCGAAGGCGCGTGCGCGTGAGCCTCCGCAGAGGGCGCTGTATTCGCAGTGGCCGCATTTGCCGTGGAAAGCGCTTGGAGTATGGAGGGATTGGAAGATGGCGGAGTTGCGGTAGATATCGACGAGGTTGTCGCGGCGTACGTTGCCGGCGACAAGCGGCAGAAAGCCCGCGGGGTAGATGTAGCCTTCGCTGGAGACGAAGACGATGCCATGGCCGTCACGTATGCCGAAGCCACGGTAGACGGGCGTGCGCTGGATTTCGCTGGCGTGGCGGCCTTCTGCCTGCATACGCTGCAGGGCTACGCGGCGGTAGGAGGGGGCTTCGGTTGTTCCGATGGCGAAGGGGGAGCGCTGGGATAGGTCAAAGACCCATTCCATGCAGGTTTCGGCTTGTTCGGGGGAGATGGGCTGCAGTGTCTGGCCGCGGCCAACGGAGATGAGGAAGAAGAGGCTCCAGCGCGTGATGGTGTGCGTTTTGAGCACTTCATAGATGCGCGGGAGGTCGTCGAGTGTTTCCTGCGAGACGAGCGTGTTGACTTGAATGGGGAGGCCGAGGCTGGCGGCGTTGCGGAGGGCGGTCATGGTCCACTCAAAACAACCGGGGACCCCGCGCACGGCTTCATGGCGCTCGGAGCAGGAACCGTCGAGACTGATGCCGAGGGCTTCAATGCCGTGCTGCAGGAGCTTGACGAGGGTTTCCATGGTGAGCGCGGGGGTGACGCTGGGCGTGATGGAGACGGTGAGGCCGCGCTGGCGGGCTTCGTCGATTAGCTCGTAGATGTCGGGGCGGCGGAGCGGGTCGCCGCCGGTGAGGATGAGTTGCGGGCGCGGGTGGTCGAAGCGCGATATCTGATAGATGAGGTCTTTGCCTTCGGCACGGGTGAGCTCGGTGGGAAGCGGGTTGGGGACCGCTTCCGCACGGCAGTGGCGGCAGGCAAGGGCGCAGGCCTGGGTGGTTTCCCAGTAGACATTTAAGGGAGCGCGGGAGAAATCGTGTTTGCCGCTGTGGGCGTGCGGATGGACATGAGGGGCGGGGAGCATGGTGCGTATGTCGTTGGGGTACATGGTGCCGACCTCCGGGCGCGAAGGCTTGTTTGCCTGCGTGTCTTCAAGCTACTTGCGGAGTGAACGGCGCTCAGTGACTGGCGTCACATGGGCTGGTTTTGTGTCGAAACTTTGGTGCATCCACGGATATGCGGTGGGTGAGGCGGGGCATATCCGTGGATATCAACGTTGGGAGTTTAGTTGGATTGAGCGGAGTCAGCATCCGTTGCGGCGGAGTCGTCCGCGGGGCCGCCGCCGGCCATGGGAGGCGCGGGCGGCTTCATCTGGTATTCGTGCGGGGGGATGCCGTCGGCGAGATAGCGCACGAAGTAATCCCAGCGGCGGCGTGCCATGTAGTTGTTGTACGGGCCGTAGCTGTGTCTCTGGTTGGGCAGCAGAAGAAGGTCGAAGTCCTTGTTTGCCTTGATTAAGGCATCCACTACGAGCAGGGTGTTGTTGGGCGGCACGTTGTTGTCCATGGTGCCGTGGGCCAGCAGGAGATGGCCTTTGAGATTTTTGGCGAAGTCCTGATTGGCCTGGCTGGCGTAGTTGCTCTTGCCGTTGGCGTCCCTGGTTTCGAGGCCGAGCCACTTTTCTCCCCAGTCGTCTTCATACACGCGGTTGTCGTGGTTGCCGCTTTCGGAGATGCCGACCTTGAAGAAGTCGGGGAAGTGGAACATGGCTGCGGCGGTTGCCGCTCCGCCGCCGGAGTGGCCGTAGATGCCGGCGCGGTCGATGTCAATCCACGAATACTTTGCTGCCAGTTCCTTCATGCCTGCGACCTGGTCGGGGATGGTGTTGTCGCCCATGTCTCCGAAGAGTGCTTCATGAAAGGCTTTTGAGCGCGACGGGGTTCCCATGCCGTCGATGCATACGACGATGAAGCTGAGTTCCGCGAGTGATTGACGGTCGCCGTGCGCTGCTGCGAATCGACGTGATCCGCAGGAGCCGGTCTGCGGGCCGGGGTAGACGTTGTTGACGATGGGGTACTTCTTTGAGGCGTCGAAGGTTGTTGGTTTGAAGAGGAAGCCGTAGAGGTCCGTTTTGCCGTCGCGTGCTTTGACGGTGATGGGCACGGGGGGAACCCAGCCGATTGCTTTCAGTTTGGTGATGTCCTGACTGGGCAGTTGCACTACGGTTTTGCCGTTGGCGTCACGGATGACGGCTTGTGCGGGCTCGGTGGCTGTGGAGTAGATGTCGGAGAAGTAGCGGCCGTTCGGGGATATGGCTACGTTGTGGTCGGCATTTTCGGGAGTGAGCAGCTTTTGATTGGTGCCGTCGAAGTTGACGTGATAGAAGGCGGAGAAATAGGGGTCGCGGCCTGCTTCTTTGCCTACTCCGGCGAAGTAAATTACGCGAGCCTTGGTATCGACGGAAAGAACCTGGGCTACGTTGCCGTCACCGTGTGTGATTTGGTGCTTCAGCTTTCCGGTTGCGAGGTCATATAGATATAGCTGGCCCCAGTTGTCCTTTTCGCTGAACCAGAGGACTTCATTGGAGGCGGGGAGGTATTTCCAGTTGGTTTTGTTCTCACCGCTCTCAAAAAATGTTTTGACGGTTTCGCTGAGGACTTCGTGGACATCGCCGGTTTCGGGATTGGCTACGCGGAGCCATTCCTGCCGGTGGTCGCGGGATGTGGAGACGAAGGCGAGGCTCTTGCTGTCTTCGCTCCATTGGGTGTCGGCCCATCCGTCGCGGCAGGAAACGTCGTCGCAGGTTGTTGAGCGGTGGTAGTCGGCGGGCATCTTCAGGCGGACTACGTTCTTTGTGTTTACGTCGATGACTACACGCTGAATCATGGCGACTGTGGCATCGCCTGCGAGGGGATATTTGACGGAACTCAGCTCGGGGTGGCCGACTACGGTGGGCACGAGGTACATCTCTTTTACCTGGCGCTCGTCCTGCTGATAGGTTGCGATTTTGCTTGAGTCAGGCGACCAGACGAGGATGGCGCGAGGGCTTTGCTGCCAGCCTGCGTTGTCGGTTGCGTAGCCGTAGTTTTTTACGCCGTCGGTGGTGAGCTGGGTTTCGTTGCCTGTGGCGACGTCGCGCAGCCATAGGTTGCTGTCGCGGAGGAAGGCTTCTTTTTTGCCGTCAGGGGAGAGGTTGGCGGGGCCGTCGCCGGGTTTGACCTTGGTTTGTATGCGGGTGCAGGTGTCCTGCTCTGCCAGAGTGCAGCGGAATTGGCGGCCGCTTGCAGAGAGCAGGATGGTTTTGTCGCTGTCCTCGAACTTGAGCTCATTGATGGCCAGGTGCTTGGCGTCGAACTTTCTTGCACGATCATGAGCGCCTGTGGAGGGGGCGTTTGCTTCTGCGGCATTTAATGCGGCGGCTAGCTTTTCGCTATCGAATGCGGGGGCCTTTGTTCCCTTGGCCGGGTCAACCAGCGTGTAGGTTACGCCGTCTTCTCCGGCGTCAGCGAACCAGAAGCGGTTGTCTGCCAGCCATGTGGGATGCTCGACGGTATGCAGCACGAGCCTGTCCACGTTGTAGCCCATGAACTTCTCGGCCTGTGCGTAGTCCGCTGTCGTATAGACGCGGCCCTGTTGCGCGAAGCCTGTTGCGGGAACAATACAACTGAGAGCCGCAACCGTCCATGCGATACGCCTGCTAGACATCCACATCCTTTGCCTCCACCTGATTCAGCCCAAATTGAAATGCGATGCAATGAGTTTACAGGGCTGGTTTGCGGGCGGCGCAAAGGAAAGCGCGATGGAACGGTACATATATAAGGATTGCTAAAAACCACGATTCTTTGCGGATAAGTACGATTTACGATTTGTATTCGATTAAATTCGACTTGAATAATATAAAAATGAATTAAGGACAATGGAACTGGCGCGCAGCGCCGTACGCTTCCTTCCCCCCTTTTGCTCACTCCCACATCTCCGAGCGCCGCAGATTGCGGCCTCGTGCATGGTGGGAATTTTTTGAGGAGACCATGTCGCAAATTTCCAAGTTTTACTCTTATCTTCGCGGGCTTTCCTGCCTGTTCCTGCTGGGCTGTTTTGCATTGATTTGCGGAGCCGCTGGTGCGCAGGCGCAGGCTGGACAGGTTCACGGCATTGTGCACGATCCCGACCAGTCGGCGGTTGCCAATGCGGAGGTTCGTCTTACTAACCTTGCTACGAACGCTACTCGGCGCACTACCAGCAATGGAGCTGGGCAGTATAACTTTGCTTCGGTTCCCGCAGGCACGTATCGCGTGGAGGCGGAGAAGGATGGTTTTGCGAATGCTGTTGTTTCTTCGGTGAATGTTGCCGAGGGGCAGAGCCTTGTGCAGGACCTTGGCTTTACTACCGTCAGTGCCAGCACTTCGATTAGCGTTACGGCGGGGATTACGGGCACGGTTGCGCAGGCTTATGCGGTTCCTAATGTTGATTCGGGCGTGATGGGCGAGCAGCCTGTTGTGAACCAGCCTTATACCATCACGATTGCGTCGGCGGACCTGATTACGAATACGCAGGTTAAGAGCTTCAAGGACACGATGAAGTTTCTGCCGCTTGTTTCTTACACGGAGCAGCAGGGGCCTGAGGTTCTTCGTCCGGCTACGCGCGGGTTCCAGGGAAGCATTGCGCAGAACACACGCATGGACGGTATGGCGATGGCTATTACCGGCGGCAATCCTATGGAGCAGTACCAAGAGCTGCAGGTTGAGAACGGACTTGGCGCGGCGATGTACGGACCGGCGAATCCTTCGGGCATGTTTGATTTTGTGTTGAAGCGTCCTACGAACGAGCGCTTTGCGAATCTCTTTCTTGAGCAGGACAGCAGCACGGTTGGCACCGTTTATGGCGATGCTGGCGGACGGCTGGGCAAGCGCAAGATTTTTGGCTATCGCACGAACCTGCTGTATGGCGATGGCGGCATGTGGGTGGATGGCAGCTTTTTGCGGCGTCGCCTTGGCATGTTTGCTTTTGACTTGAAGCCGAGTGACCGCACTACGATTGACGCGCACTACAGCGCTTACGACATTGTGCAGCGTGGTTATCCGGGATGGTTTACATACGGGCCTAACAAGGCGATTGCCGGAACGGCGCAGAATCCTGCTCCGTCTATTGTTCTGCCGAATGCGCCTGACCCTACGGTGCGTGGGTATGGGCAGTCGTATGCAGGCGTGAACCTGACTACGCAGAGCACGAGCGCGCGTGTGTTGCATGACTTCAACGACAACTGGCATGGTGCGGCTGGTGGGCTTGCGCAGCGTCTTGACCGCTTTATCGATACGGAAGTGAATGCGCTTAGCAACAACAACGGCGACTATACTGCGTCGCTGGCTACGGGCTTTGCTCCGCGCTTTGGCGTGGAGAGCGACCTTGGCTATATCACCGGCCTGATTCATAAGTGGGGCGTGTCGCAGGATATCGTCATTGCGAGCGAGGGCTATCGCTTTAACCAGTATGGTTATGTTGCGCCTGCTGCGGCTGCGGTCAAGCTTGGTACGGCCAACGTTGCCGCGCCGGTTATCTTTGCGCCGCCCGCTGCTGGTTTGCCGAAGAACCAGAACATTTATCGCTCGTCGATCGTGCATCAGCAGGGCTTCAACATTGGCGACTTCATCAGCTTTCCGAAGTACTTTGCGATTCGCCTTGCGGCTAGCCAGGACTGGATTGGCGTAGACAACTGGAGCTTTAAGAATGGCGCGGCGGGTTGGGCCAGCGGCTCGCATAAGAACGGTGTCAGTCCTTCGGCCAGCATTCTGTTCAAGCCGGGGAATTCGATGACGGCTTATGCGACCTTTGCCAGCAGCTTGCAGCAGGGAGACATTGCGCCGGGTGGTACGGTGAATGCGAACCAGTCGCTTGCTCCTTATCGCAGCAAGGAGTGGGAGATTGGCTTCAAGACCGACCAGCATCCTATTACGTTGACTACGGCACTGTTCCGCTTGGAGAGGCCGTTTGCTAACACTGTTGCTTATGGCAACACCGGCAAGACCATCTTTGAGATTGTTGGTCAGCAGGTGAACTATGGCGCGGAGATTTCCGGGCAGGGAACGCTGTTTCATCGGCTGCTGCTGGATGGCGGCTTTACGGCGCTGAATGCGCGGCTTAACGACACGGGCATTACGGCTACGGATGGTAAGCGCTTTGTTGGTATTCCGGCTTACCACTCGAACCTGTATGGCGAATACAAGGTGCCGGGCGTGGCAAACCTGGTGGTTACGGGCAACTGGCAGATTACCGGGAGCCGTGTGCAGGACGATGAGAACCTGCACTATACGCAGGGATTCCAGACGGTTGACCTTGGCTTCCGCTATGCGCATGCCGTGTGGGGCAAGCTGGCTACGCTGCGCTTTGGCAGCCAGAACGTGGGCAATGTGCGGTACTACTCCACGATTGCGGCGGGTGATATTACGGGAACCAATGCGAGCAGCAACACTGCGCATCTTGGTTCGCCTCGTACTATCTCTACCTCTCTGCAGATTGCGTTCTAACGCGGTTGCAACTCAGCAGAAAAGCCGCCGTCTCGCAAGAGACGGCGGCTTTTTGTTTGCGCGTTTTTATGCGCGGAGAATGGGGGCTTTGCCCGGCGAGATGAAGCCGTTTGCCTGGAATAATGCTTGTGCTTCGGATGCTTGCAGCCATTGCAGGAAGGCTGTGGCTCCTGCTGCGTTTGAGGCGTTCTTTAATGCGGCTGCGTAGAAGACCAGCGGGTCGGGATAGAAGGTTTTGCCTTCAATTGCCAGGCTTACGTCTGGGTTTGCGCTGTGTACGTCGTCGCGGCTGAGGTTGATTTCTTCCGGTAAGGAAACATAGGGAAGTGAGCCGTTTACTATGCCTGTTTTGTACGACGCGGTGGCGTCGAGGTCGCCGCTGCGAAGCTTGTCCTGCACGCCGGGGACTAACTGCGCGGGGTTCTGCGGGGCTCCTAGTAGCTTTTCTGCCAGACCGGGCTGGTTGTATTTCTTTTCGGCCAGCATCATGGCGAAGAGGATTGCCCGCGCACCGGGGTCGGCTGCGGGATTGCCGCGGCCAATGCGGAATCCGGGCTGCTGCATGACTTCCCACCAGTTGGCTTTGCCTGTTGCGGCGTCTGCAAGCTGGGAGGCAAAGCGGCTCTTGGGGCTGTAGGCCAGCACGAGCTCCGTGCGCGCGACTGGGACGGCTTGCTCTGCTAATCCGGCTGCGAAGAGCGTCTTGATTGGGGTTGCGGTGATGGGCAGAAAGACGTCGGCGTGCAGGCTCCCGGCTACCAGCGCTTTGGCTACTGCGTCGGCGCCTTCGGAGTGCGCATGCAGGTCCAGATGAAGGGTTTTTGCGGCTCCGGTTTTCAGTGCGCCTTCCAGCATGGCTCGCACGGAGCCGGCAGAGGCTACGTTCAGTTGCTGCAGTTCCTGCGCGAGAAGATGCGTGGGGAGTCCGGTGGCGATGCCTGCGGCGAAAGCTGTGCTGCGCAGTAGGAAGTTGCGGCGAGAGGGAAGAGTGGTCATTTTCAGATTGATATTACCGGATGTCTGGGTGCCTGAAACTTGTACGCGTTATGCGGGATTCTTTTCGATGAAATTGCATACAATCTCAGCGCATTGTTCAAGAAATTCTCTGTCAGCGTTGGAGAATGCCGCGAGGTTGTGGCTGTCGATATCAATTTCACCAACGACGGTTCCGTTGGCCCGGATGGGAACAACGATTTCGGATTTTGTCTCGATGGAGCAGGCTAGATAGCGCGGGTCGGAGTTTACATCGTCCACGATTACGGTGTTGTTTTGCGCGACGGCGGCTCCGCAGATTCCCTGATTGACGGGAATGCGGATGTGCTCGGTGGGCGCTCCGCGAAATGGGCCGAGGACTAGTGTTTCCGCGTCGTTGGGGTCGAGCATGTAGAAGCCTGTCCAGTTGTAGTACGGCAGGCACTGCGGAATGATTTCTACGATGACGTTTTGCAGCCCGGCGAGATCTGCCGCGGTGTTTGCGGCGCTTGCGATTTCGGCGAGGATGCTTTGAAAGTCCGGAGTGGTCATACTTTTTTGTGGTGCATGCGCGGTTTGGAGCTAATTGCGCACGCCTCCCTGCAGCCAGTATGCCAGTATGTCCAGTTGCTCATCGCAGACCTGGGTGGGGACTGGCGCGGTCATGTAGGCAATGTTGGTGGGCAGGCCAGCGGCTTTCAGGGCTTCCCGCAGGTCGTTGCAATCCAAGAACTGGAAGGGGAAGGACCATCGATGTTCGGGATCGGTGCAGCCGAGGTCTACGTACGCCGAACCCGGCCAGCGGCAAAAGAAGAATTTCACCGTTCGCAGATTTGTTAGATTTGCCGACGCTACGGGCATGCGTCGATTTTATACGTATCGATACGGATTTATGATCGAAAATGTGCGATTCTTGCTATGATTTTTCTTCAGCCGAAGGTGAAGGAGAATGCCTGCACGCCGGGGTCGAGGAATTCTATTTCGAAAACGTGGTCGGCTACGGGCTCTCCAATTTGCCTAACCAGTTGATATAAACGGTGTTCTGTTACGGTGCCGTTTCCATCGGCGTCGGTGTCTACTCCGTGGCTGGTGCCGAGGGCGTGGCCGTCGATGGTTACGCGAAAGCGTACGGGCTTGCCGTCGGCAGTAGGGCCGAGGACGAGATGGAGGTCGCGGGCGTAGAAGCGGAAGGCGATTTTTCCGCCTGCTGCTTTAAGCTCGGCTAGCTGCCCGCGGTCCAGCCACGCGCCAGAGAGGCCCCATTCGTTGATGCGGAGGTCGTTTGGGAGGGAGTAGAGGATTTCGCGGTCGGGCCTGATTCCACCGGGCGAGCCAAAGTGGCGGGCGCGGGTGTAGCCGATGTAGGTTTCAGGGGAGCGAACGGAACTTAAATCGGCGGCGGCCAGAATGCCCTGTCCTTTTACGCTGACGGTGTTGTCGGGCATGGGCTTCTGGTTGGCCTCTTTCAGCAGTTCCTGTATCCAGCGCTCGGATTGGGCGTACTCGCCTTCTCCGAAGTGCTGGTAACGGACCTTGCCTTTGGCATCGAGGAAGTAGTGGGCGGGCCAATACTGATTGTGGAAGGCGTTCCAGATGTCCTGGTTGCTGTCGAGGGCGACGGGGTAGGAGATGTCGAATTTTTTGACGGCTTTCTGGACGTTGGGGAGTTGTTTTTCAAAGTCGAACTCTGGCGTGTGGACGCCGATTACGACCAAGCCGCTGTCTTTGTATTTCTCTGCCCATGCGCGGATATACGGGAGGGCGCGGAGGCAGTTGATGCAGGAGTAGGTCCAGAAATCGATGAGAACGACTTTGCCTTTGAGGTCTTTTGCGGTGAGGGGCTTGGAGTTGATCCATCCGGTAGCGCCTGAAAGTCCGTAGAGTGGGGAGCTGCCCAGGATGCTCTGCGGCTCTTGCGCTGCGACTGTGGGCTGACTGGTAATTGTGCAGCACAAAGCCGCAACCACCGCTATTATCGAGAGCAGTCCTTTTCGGCAATGGGGAATAACTCGCATGGGGTCCAACTCCTTCCGTCGGCAACTATAAATGTTAGTGAGGTGTTCGTCCTATGATTCGTCCAGTAGATGGCTTGGAGGAACAAAAGGTTACAGAGCTTCGCGCCGCGCAGGACAAGGCTGTGCAGCTTTTTCATGAGGTGGAAGCGCGTGGGCTGATTCGCGCCGGCATTGCGGAAAGCCAGCTTAACCAGGAGATTTACGACCTGGCAAGGGAGATGTTTGGAATCTCGACCTACTGGCATAAGCGGATTGTTCGTGCGGGGGCCAATACGCTGCTGCCTTATGCGGAGAATCCGCCTGACAATACGATTGGCGAAGATGACATTCTGTTTCTCGACCTTGGACCTGTCTTTGAAAAGTATGAGGCGGACTTTGGCCGGACATTCGTGCTTGGCTCGGACCCTGCGAAGCTGAGAATGCGCGAGGATGTGGGGAAGGCCTTTGCGGATGGGAAGCGATACTTCAAGGAGAACCCGGGGATTACGGCGAGCCAGCTTTATGCGCATGCTGTTTCTCTCGCGGAAAAGTATGGCTGGGAGTTTGGCGGGCCGATTGCCGGGCATTTGATTGGGCAGTTTCCTCACGAGAAGATTGCGGAGGATAAGGTGACGCTTTACGTTCATCCCAAGAGCAATTTGCAGATGCGCTCAAGCGATGAGAATGGGAGCGTGCGTCACTGGATTCTGGAAATCCACTTTGTGGACCGCGAGCGACAGATTGGTGGATTTTTTGAGGAGCTACTGTCTATCGACTGATGGTTGTGCGGTTTTGATTGCATTCATGATTTGCTTATTTGTCTTTGCTCAAACTTGTGGCTCGGGTATGCGATTGAGAGCGGGCTGATATATGCTTCTTTCCGTGCTGTGTGGCAAGTTGTTTCTGCGCCTGTATCCGGAAGAAATGCGTAGCTAATTTTCACGGGCTATACTTCTATGCAAATAAAATTCCGGCTGAGCTCCAGGCGGATTGGAAGCACCGCGCCGTTATTTTTTCGTGCAGCATTTATCACGTACGAATCATAGTTCGCCAACCAGAGAAGGAGTTGTTATGAGCAAAGCACAGGCATTGCCGGCTGCAGCGGCAGGCACGTTTACTATCGGCGGCGACCTTGTTGTGAATCGCATGGGCTATGGCGCTATGCGCATTACTGGCCCCGGCATCTGGGGGCTTCCCGCGGATAAGGCTTCTGCTCTTGCGACTCTACGCAAGACTACTGAGCTTGGTGTGAATTTGATCGACACAGCAGATTCTTATGGGCCGGGTACTTCAGAAGAGTTGATTGCGGAAGCGCTTTATCCCTATCCCGCTGACCTGGTGATTGCCACGAAGGGTGGATGGGAGCGTCCGGGGCCCGGACAGTGGACGCATAATGCCAGCCCCAAGCATTTGACGGCGGCTTTGGAGGGCAGCCTCAAGCGCCTTCGCGTGGAGCGCATTGACGTGCATCAGCTTCATGCGCCGGATAACGCGGTTTCGTTTGAGGCGTCTGTCGAGGCGCTTGCCAAGCTTCGCGAGCAGGGGAAGATTCGCCACGTTGGGCTTTCCAATGTGACCCGTGAGCACATTGAGCGCGCTCGCAAAATTGTGCCGATTGTTTCGGTGCAGAATCGCTATAGCTTTGCTGATCGGGAGTCGGATTTCATTGTTGATTACTGCGAGGCTAACGGTATTGCGTTTCTTCCGTGGGCTCCGATTGGCCAGGCGCGAGAGGCACATGAGGCCATCAAGTCGGTGGCGGGTGAGCTTAAGGCTACCCCGCTGCAGGTTGCTCTTGCATGGCTGCTCAAGCGCTCTTCGGCTATTCTGCCGATTCCCGGAACGTCTTCCATTCCGCATCTTGAAGAGAACGTTGCAGCCGCTTCGCTTGAGCTTCCGCAGGCTGCTTATGAAAAGCTATCCGCTGTCAGCCATCCGCCTGCAAGTCTGCGCGGATAACTTGCAACTACTTTTTTGAAACGAGAGGAAGGCATGAAAACCTTATCCGCTGCAATTCCGCAAGCCACTTTAGCGCTTGCCGTCATGTTGTTGCCCTCTGTTGCGCCTGCCCAGAATATTTCTACGGGGCAGGCGGCCTTTGCCGACTGGAACCAGCAGCAGCCGGGCGTGCGCCGCAAGATTACTGTTGCGGACCTGCCTGCTCCCAAGCCCGAAGAGGCCGTGAACAACACGCCGCACCTGGTTCCGCGTCCTGCGGATGCATGGCCTGTTGCGCCTGCGGGTTTTAAGGTGACGCTTTATGCCGGTGGCGACACTGCTCCCATGCAGCGTGCGGAAAACAAGGAGCACATGCAGCAGAGCGGCGGCACCTTTACCATGCCGCGTCTTATTCGCACTGCGCCGAATGGTGACATTTTTGTTGCGGACTCGGGTGCGGGCACGGTTCTTGTGTTGCGCGGCGTAACGGCTACGGGCAAGGCTGCGCACGTTGAGAAATTTGTTACCGGGCTTGATCATCCTTTCGGTATTGCGTTTTATCCCGCGCAAGATCCGAAATATGTCTACGTTGGTAACGCTACGACGATCCAGCGCATTCCGTATCATGTGGGCGACTTGCATGCCAGCAGTGCGCCGGAGACTGTTGTGCCGGATATTCCCGGTTATGCGCAGCTAACGGGCGGCGGCCACTGGACACGTGATGTTGTCTTTACCAAGGATGGCAAGCACATGCTCATCTCTGTGGGTTCGGGCTCGAATGCAGATGATCCAGATACGCATCCCAAGGAGTTTCATCGCGCCGCCGTGCTTGAATACACGCCGGAGGGCAAGTTCATCAAGGTGTATGCTTCTGGCATTCGCAACTGTGTTGGCGAGGCTATCAATCCCATTACCGGGCAGCTCTGGTGCTCCACCAATGAGCGCGATAATCTCGGTAACCATCTTGTTCCCGATTACGTTACTTCTATTAAGGAAGGTGGTTTTTACGGCTGGCCCTGGTACTACATGGGCAACCACCGCGACCCGCGTCTGCCGCTGCCTTGCGCTGATGGCACTGGGCCGAATGCACAGGCTGCTGCGCTTACAGATGCGCAAGCTAAAGATTGCAAGCGTGTAGATATTGGCTCCAAGGTCACCGTGCCGGATGTGCTGGTGCAGCCGCACATGGCTTCGCTTGAAATGACCTTCTATCCCTCTGGTGGAAGTTTTCCGAAGGAGTATGGCGGAGATGCGTTTGCCTCTGAGCATGGTTCATGGAACCGCGCCAACCGCGCTGGCTATGAGGTTATTCGCATTCCGATGCGCAATGGCCACTCTGCTGATGGCAGCTATGAGGACTTCCTTACTGGTTTTGTTACCAAGGATGGCCAGGTATGGGGTCGCCCCGTGGGTGTAACTGTTGGAACGGATGGTGCGCTCTATGTTAGCGATGATGGCACGCGCAGCGTATGGCGCGTTGCCTATGCAGGCAAGTAGCATTGCTTACACGAAGGCCCGCTCCTTATGGGAGCGGGCCTTTTTCTGTGTGCGGTTTCCTGTAGCGATTGGGCTAGGGCTTTGTTCTTACAAGGACGATGCAGATGCCATCCCAATTTGTATGTGTGAGCCCTGTTGGCGGCAAGTTGTTCATTGGTACGAGGCCGAAGTTGCCGGCATTCAATTGGAAATGGCTTTGGATGTAGTTCCGAACTAAAATTGCTCGATTTTGCGATTGAGCCAGTTGGGCCGTTACATCGCCACTGCCGGAATAGCCTTCAACTACGATTGGGCTTACAACGATTGCATCGCCAAACTGTGCGACGGCGTTATCGAGCATGGCTTTGCCCTTGGTCGTGAGTTGTTCTTTTCCGTCTGCGTGCGTCTCAAAGAGCTGATCTGCGGAAAGCCATGCTCGCATGTTGGACGGATTGGTGAACAAGTGATCCTGACGGTATTTCTCCGGCGACAAGTGCGCGAGATTGTAATAACCGCGATGACGGAAAAATCCACGGAAGAAGAAGTTGTGTTTGAGCGCTTCCGTTTCATCTGCCATGTTGGCAGTGGCAGACTGCACGCTGGAGAGCGATTCGCGTATGCTTGCGCCTGCACTTATGCCGGAAGCATCTGGCGCGGTTGCTTCTGCAATGGTTTGATGGATCTGACGTGATGTGGCATCGAGATTGGATGCTGCGCTCTTTACGGTGCTCAGGGTGTCGTCGATTTTCTGAGGGAATTCGCGCGACTGGATGGCGGAAACGAGTGTATCCGCCTGATTGGAGGCGTGGTTAAGGCTGGCAGTTGCTGCCTGGACATTCGTCATGGTCTGGCGGATTTGGTTTGCGAGGTTTGGATCGCGCAAGAGCATGCCTGCAGGGCCGCGCCCTTCTTTGAGTCCGAGCACAACATCATTGGCGTTGGATACTGTGCTTTTTACTCCTGTAAGCGTGCTGTTGAGATTGCCGCCTACTGATGACAGGAGGCCGTTTGCATTCTTGACGGTGTTGTCTACGTCGGTGAGCAAGCCTTTGCTTTGATCGAGGAGATCGGCTATCTCCGTCGGCTCTTTGCTCGATAGAGTGAATTGAGCGGGGGCTGCAGAAGCCGCCGGGGAGCCTGGATGAATGAGGAGAAACGTGTTGCCTACTACACCTTCTGTTCCAACTGTGGTGATGGAATCAGTCCTAACGAGACCGTGGAGATTTTCATTGATGCGTATGTGGACGCGGAACTTTGAGGATGGGTTTTGTGGCACGCTGATGCCTGTGATTTGCCCGGCGTCCATTCCGGCGACCTGAACCTTGCTTCCTTTTGCCAGTCCGGAAAGATTGGTGAACTCCGCGTAGTACTCGACGTGGCGTGCAAATGCCTCATGCCGGTTGCCGATGAGGAACAGGCCTGCGGTGAAAAGCACAAGCCCCGCGAGAACAAACAGGCCGACCAGGAAGTTTCGATTCGCCATAGTATCAGTGCTCCGAAATTAGTCTGCGAGCCGTCTCGCTTTCACTTTGTTCGACTTCAGAGGCCGTTCCAAAGGCGACCAGATCTCCTTTGTCAAAGACCGCGAAGCGATCTCCGACGCGCCGGGCTCCATGCACGTCATGAGTGACCACAATGACTGTTGTTTGATGTTCGGTCTTCTGGCGGATGAGCAGCTCATCAATCTCCGAGGCGGTGATTCGGTCAAGGCCGCTGCTTGGCTCATCTGCCAGCAGGATTCTTGGCTCAAGCACGAGTGCACGAGCAAGTCCTGCACGCTTGCGCATCCCACCGGATAACGCGGCAGGCATCTTCTGCTTGTCTCCGGCGAGGCCTACCTCTTTGAGAACCTTGTCTACTGTGGCATCGATCTCGTCCTGAGACTTGTGCGTGAGGCGATGCAATGGCAGAGCGAGGTTTTCGTAGAGTGTCAGGGAATCGAATAGCGCCGCATCCTGAAAGAGAAAGCCCATCTTTCGGCGAACTTTTGAAATGCCACTTGCCTTCAGATGAGTGATCTCATCTTCTTCTACCCAGATTTTGCCGTGGTCAGGTTTGATGAGAGACATGAGCAGTTTGAGCGTGACGCTCTTTCCTGTACCACTGCGGCCAAGGATGCAGACGGCTTGCCCGGCGGGCACCTCGAAGGAAATGTCGCGGAGTACTTGCTTTGATCCAAACGATTTGGATACGTGTTCAAAAACGACGGCCAATGCGCTCTTGCCGGTCATAGCGCATTCTCCGGAAGGATAAAGAAGATCAGCTTGATTAAGATCACATCCGCAAGAATGATGAGCAGGGAAGAGACCACTACACTTCTTGTTGCTGCGTTGCCTACTCCTTGTGCTCCTTCATTGGTTGTGTATCCGAAGAACGATGAGACGGTGCCGATGATGAAACCGAAGACAGAGGTTTTTAGAGTGGGTGGGATGAAGTTGGACCACTCCAAATCAGAAAAGGCGCGCGAGATATAGAGATGAAAGGAGATGCGCGAGGAGAAGAACTCCGATAGATAACCGCCGAGAAGTCCGGAGAAATCCATAAAAAGCGTTAGTAAAGGAAGAGCGATGACACATGCCACAACTCGCGGGACAACGAGGAATTTGAATGAATCAATGGAGAGGGATTCAATTCCATCGATTTGCTCTGTGGCTCTCATGTTGGCAAGCACTGCGCCGATTCCGGAACCGACACGCCCGGCCAACAACAGGCCGGCAACGAGAGGACCTATCTCCAGAAAGAAAGCAAGCGCCTGAACGGTTGGGATCATTGAGCTTGCTCCGAATGTGACAAGCGTGCTGCGCGTGTGCAGCGTCATTACTGTTCCCAGAGCAAAGCCGGACATGATTACGAGTGGAAGAGAGCGATAACCTGTTTCCACAACCTGGCGTGATATTTGTCCGCCCTCAAATGGAGGCCGGAAGAAATTCGTCACTACCTGACAGGCAAAGCGGCTCACTTCTCCAATGAATTCAATTGGCTTTATCAACTGAGCACCTTTCCATCTGCAGTGTTGGCCTTTGTGTGAGAGCGGTAGCTGTGTGCGCGTATGAACTGGAAGAATGTTACGTCAGATAGAAGCTCAGGCGGCTGGTTTGCTTCGGTACCGTCTTACCGCAAAGATGCACAAGGCTATGAAGAACAATGCCGCTACGGATTCCGAGATGAAGAGTGATGCCTTTGATGCTTGTGGGCTTGTAGCCGCAGATAGCGAAAGCCAGTGGAACAGATCCTGAATTGCTACAAACACTTCAAGGCAGAGCGTGCAGATGAGACTCAGAGCGAATACAAGTCCCCAGGTTCGCGTTAAATGAAACCATCTCCATGCCAGCGTTGCAATGCCTGCAGCGTAGACTGTGGCCATAGCTGCCAGTTGTACGGATAGAAGTTTACCCATGGGAAACAGCATGCCGATTACGCTGACGATGAGTGCGGATTGAAGAGTGAAGATTGCCCAGTGCTCAAAGGGGCGGCCTGCAAATATTTTTGACAGAGTTATATATCCGGAAAAGATGCTGAATGCTTCAAAAGAAGAGTGAATGGATTCGAGAAGATAGAGGAGCATATACACCTCCTGGTATGTTGGTGCGAATCGTGCAATATTTTCTTGCTGTCAAGAGCCGGGGCTCTTCGCCTGGCTGCACCAGGCGAGCGCGCATCATTGCTGCCTCATTTGGGCGTTCGTAATATATATACTGTTCCATCTTGAGAATGGCTCTGCAAGAGACTCACTGCTAGATAACAGTTAGGACTTGTTCTGAGCAGACAGCTTGATGAGCGACGGAAATTCAATTACTCAAAATTTCGAGTTCGAATTCGAGTAACCATTTCCATGAGCTGCGGGACTGAGTGGATTTTATTGAATCTATGATCGACGGCAAAGTAGGGAAGCTCCGCTTCTCTATCCTCGAAGGCTTCCGTGAGCAAGGACGTTGCCTTGCCGGCATCGCCTAGCGCGATGGCGAGAAGCGCTTGTCTATATTTACTCAACTGGGCGCGGCCTGATCGCATGTCAATCTCTGCTGTGATTTTTTCAGCGAGACTGCGTTCTCCACAAAGGGCAAAGAGTTCCGCACTCCAGCCAAGTAGGCTCCATTGCGAGCCTGCGCTTCTGTAAGCGAACTGCGCGATAGCCTTAACCTTTTCATGATTGCCGAGTTGAGCGTGGATGAGGGCCAGGTATAGGCTTGCTTCGACTGGAATCGGACCGTATCGCATGGGCTCGGAAAAATACTCAAGCGCATCTTCATAACGGCTGCTGAGATAGAAAAACCGGGCGCAGGCGATTTTTTGGAGAGAAGAGAAGGGATCAATCTCCTGAGCGTTTTGCAGATAAACCCACGCCTCATTGAAACGGCCTAGCTGGGAAAGGAGCACGGCGTATTGGCGACTTCCGGCTGGGTGAGATTGAAACTTAATAGCATTGTGAAAGCTCTTTTCGGAATCTTCCCAATTCCATTCGAGAGCCTGAACGCTGCCTACTGCGATGAGTGCTTCGATCATGCCTGGGTCGAGTTCCAGGGCGCGCTCTGCTGCAGCTCTAGCGTTCGCTGCAAGCCCGGAAGAACGTGCAGCCCCGTGGAGAGCCATCCAGATAAAGCATTGAGCTATGCCGCAAAGTGGGCGTGCATAGCCGGGGGCAGCCTCTGCGACTTCGCGGAACCTGGCTAATGCAGATTGAACATCGGGGACGGTGCCTTCTTCCAGAAGCGATTCTGCC
The DNA here is from genome assembly GCF_059115385.1 of Occallatibacter sp. FHG110214_02. NCBI lineage: Bacteria > Pseudomonadati > Acidobacteriota > Terriglobia > Terriglobales > Acidobacteriaceae > Occallatibacter > Occallatibacter sp. FHG110214_02. The sequence continues at coordinate 422,298 of NZ_JBZYWK010000001.1, forward strand.
TTGAGAATGTTTGGGTAGACGGCCAGCACGATGGGCCCAACGGAAGCTTCCGCAGCGCGGATAATCGACTGCTGGGGACGCACGCGGCTTACCAGTGCAGAGGCAAACTGTTCTTGAATAGTGAACAGGCTTGATGAGTCGGTCTCCGCATCAAAGCGTTGGGACCAGAGTTGAAACCCATCGGAATTTACGATCCTTGCGGTTACGCGCACGAGGTTGCCTTCTTCCCGCACGGTTCCCTCAAAAATGATTTGAACGCCGAGTTTACGAGCGAGGCTGGGGACATCCGATGATTGCGCGCCAAGGTGTGCGATTGAGTTGGCTGAGACGACGCGGCATCCTTCGCTTTGCATCAGTTCATGCACAAGCTCATCGGTAACTCCCCTGGCGTACTTACTTGATAGTGGCTGTCCCGAGACGTCGAGAAACGGTATGACTGCGACAGGAACTCCTGCTCCATCTACAAATAAGTCATCGGGAGAACTTCCGATGACGATCTGATAGCTTGCGTCGGAATCTTTCATTCGGAATACGGGCACGTAGCTTCCGGGACGAAAGTAAATGAATATGGGATCGTTCTTGCCTTCTGATTCGTAATATTCTTTCAGCTTGGAGCGAAGCCTTCGTGCTTCCGTGCGAACAATTGAATCCTGGCTCGGATGATAAGGCGGCCTGCGGTCATACACATCCGTGCCGATTGCAAATTCCTTCAGAGGCTCTTCTTTGCCGCTAAGGACATGCTCCACCGCATAGCGCAGGAAGCGCGTGAGCCGATCTGATTGGACAAATATAGGACTCTGCAGGATACGGGTCAGCTCCTGCCGAATTGCGCTGTCAGAGACTCTATTTTCAAATGGCGCGTTCAATCTGCACTTGCTCCTATCTGGCAGTTCCTTCGCTCAATCGCAGTCGTAGCCTTCGCTGAATAAGATAGGGAAGCATTTGCTTTGTGAGGGCGACCAGAACATCCTTGTGCTGAATCGCAATTTTACTTTATCCGCTCCGGCAAAGAAATACGTTCTCATCACAGTTAGATAACAGTTGCAGGTAATTCAGAAGAGGAAAATCTGTCATTCTCGCGGGTAACTGCATGAGGTTCACCATGACAGAACGGTCTGAAAGAGTGCGCGTCCTTGCTATAGTAGCTTCCGATATGGAGAACGAGATTCGACAGAAGCTTACTTCATTTGGCGCGATGGGGACACTGGTCAGGCGGGCGGAAGATTTTGTGCAGGAACTGAGAAGTGGTGAAACTTATCATGTTGTTCTCTTGCCGGTGTCTCTTTCCAAAGAAGATGATTGGTGGGCTATATGGGGAGAGCTTTCCGTTATGGATGTGAGACCGGCGATTCTTGTCTATGCCCAGACTGGAAGTTTTCAACTATGGTCAGGTGTGCTGGAAGCCGGCGGATACGATGTCGTGGTGGAACCTCTTACAGATGACAAGCTGAAGGATGCGGTGCTCAGAGCGGCTGGAAGTCACAATGATGTCTCCAGCGACAGCGAAGATCAGTAAGCAGGCGGCTTGCTGCTTCCTTTCACAGCCTGCATGGCGGCTCTCTATAGAGAAGTGCTAATTCGCCTACTGTGGATTTTCATAACGGTTATCTAACAGTTTCCCACGCTGTAATTCAGGCGTAAATTTGCCAAGCTTGTTTTTGCACTGGCCAGGTGAGGCTTGTCATCCGTTCCTCTTGCCTGCGCGCGTGGCAAGGGCACAGGAATCTTTCTACCACGCAGCCTCTGGTCTTTTTCAGGAAGGTCGATGATTCAATGTTGAAACGATCCATCATCATTCCGATTCTGGTGGTCGGCGTTGCAGCCGGCTTGTTCTTCATGATTAGCGGGTGTTGGACTTCCTGGGAAGGTGGAAGAAGCGAGCAGCGCACGGATGATGCGTATGTCCGGGCTGATATGACGCCGATGAGTACGCGTATCTCTGGCACGGTTAAGAAGGTTGACGTAGAAGATTACCAGGCGGTGCAGCCCGGGCAGACGCTTGTTGAGCTTGATGATTCTGACTACAGCGCGATTCTTGCGGAAGCGGAATCGGCTCTGGCTGGCGCGCAGGCGGAGTATGACGATAATCAGGCAGCTAAGCGGATTCAGGATGCAAAGATCAAGAATGCTGAGACTGTGATTGCACAATCCGCGGCCGCTGTTGAAGCAGCTAAAGCGGGAGTGGCTGCTGTTCAGTCTGACGTTACGCGAACGGGGTTAGAGCAGCGGCGTCAGCAGGCTTTGATCGCGTCGAAAGCTGCAACACATCAGCAACTGGAGCTTGCGGATGCGGATGCGGTTCGGTTTTCCGGAATGCTTGCCAGTCGCCAGGCAGATCTTCAGCGCGCAGAGGCTGCTCTTGAGAGCAGCCGGACTCTTCTTGAAGCGGAGAAGCGGCAGCGTGCCGCACTCGATACCCGAGACAGTCTTTATCAGGCAGGTATTAAGGCCAAGGAGGCTGCAATCGTTGTAGCCAAGGTGAACCTGGCGTATACAAAGATCGCTGCTCCGGTTGCGGGTGCGGTTGGAGAACGCCATGTGCAGGAGGGGCAACTGGTCGCGCCTGGAATGCAGGTTATCGGTCTTGTGAAAGGTGACGTGTGGATCCAGGCGAATTTTAAAGAGACGCAATTGACAAACATACGCGTGGGGGATACGGCGGAGATTCGCGTTGATACTTTTCCTGACGTAGTGTTGCATGGGAAAGTGATTGAGATTGCTCCTGCGAGTGGCTCGCAGTTTGCATTGCTTCCACCTGATAACGCGACCGGGAACTTTACCAAAATTGTTCAACGAATTCCTGTGAAGATTGCACTGGAACCGGCGCATGCCCTGCAGGGGAAGCTGCGTCCCGGCTTCTCTGTAGTCGTTGTGGTTCACGCATCCGGCAAGCAAGCGAAATCAGAAGGGGCTCAGCAGTGAGTGACGCGCCTGTGCCTACATCTCCGTCGAGTGCTTCAGTGAAGAGCGCTTCGGTGCTTTCTACTCATCCACTCCTTGGTATTTTTGGAGTGCTGTTTGGGGCGATGATCGCTACATGTACTGGAAGGCTTCTGAGTGTGGGGCTCACAGATATACGAGGGGCTCTGCATCTAGGTTTTGACGAGGCATCATGGATTAGTACGGCATTCAATGGCGCGCTGATGTTCATTGGGCCTTTTTCGGTCTATCTTGGCGGTCTTCTTGGGCCGAGACGGGTATTGCTGGCATGTGCGGCGATCTTTACTGTGGTTAGCCTTGCGCTTCCTTATGCTGGAAGCTTGCAGGCGATGTTGACACTGCTTGTGCTTGCGGGACTGACTTCAGGAACGTTCTATCCCTTGACTCTTTCTTTTGTACTTCGCAACCTGCCGCAACGCTACGTTCTTGTGGGCATTGCAATGTATGCCATGGACATCATCTTTACAACGAATTTCTCTACTTCTCTTGAAGCCTGGTATATCGATCATCTGTCGTGGAGATGGATCTTTTGGAACAGCGCTGTGCTTACGCCGGTCATGATGGTTTTGATTTACTACGGAATTCCCAGGCAGCCACTGCCGCAACCAAAGGAGGGACAGCCGAGGCCGAATTGGAGAGGTTTCCTTTATGCCAGTCTTGGATTCTCACTTTTGTATATTGCTCTCGATCAAGGGCAGAGGCTTGACTGGTTGAACTCCGGAATGATCGTTGGTCTCCTCGTTTCTGGTGTGTTCCTGCTTCTGGCTACCGTGATACGAAGAATGCGGCAACCGAATCCATTGATAAATTTCAAATTTCTGCAGCGGCGCAACACCTTATTGCTGGGATGTGTGCTGATCTTTTTCAGATTTGTTCTGCTGGCAACGGTGGTCATCATTCCCAGCTACCTGGGATCGGTTAAAGGGTTTCTGCCTTTGCAAACTGGTCCGGTGTTGTTGTGGGTGGCTATTCCGCAAGCTATCTGTGGGGTTCTGGCAATTTATCTTCTCAAGTACATTGATGCGAGGCTCATCCTGACATTGGGGTTTGGACTGGTTGCACTTGCCTGCATGATGAACACGAGCCTTTCTTCAGGTTGGGCCGGGGAGAACTTTACAGCGTCTCAACTGGTGATGGCGATTGGTTATGCGATGGCGTTCAACTCGTTGGTCGGCGCCATCATTCTTGAAGTATTCAATACCGGTGCGCTCAGCCGCCCTATCGATGTCCTGACATTCGCGGGTTACTTTCAAACTGTTCGCTTGCTTGGGGGCGAAGCTGGTGCTGCGTTCATGCAGCACTTTATTCCAGTGCGTGAGCAATTTCACTCCAACATCCTAGGGCTCAGAGTGCAGGCCGGTCTTGTGCTGACTGATGAGCGTCTGCTCGGGCTTACGCTCGGCATGACAAGCCGCAGTGCGGGGTTACCCATTGCAGCGGGAAGAGCTGCTGAGATTTTGGCGCTGCAGGTGAGACAACAGGCCTTTACGCTTGCGATCACGGATTCGTTCACGCTGGCTGGATGGTCTACGGTGTGCTGCCTGTGCTTTGTCGCATTCATGGCGCGGGTGCCTACGCAGTATCAGCAGATTGTGTCTGCACCAACCGCTCAGGCCTGAACAGGATGGAAGTAAGATCAAGAGCAGATATGAGACTCTCAACAGGAAGACGAATGTTTTGCAAGCCGCCCTCGATGATGCTGGTTTGCGCGGTAGTGCTTGCCGCTGCCATCTCTGCTGAAGCGCAGAGTTCCTCTCCCGTCTCGCTGACTCTTGGCCAGGCCATTGATATGGCGCTTAAGCAAAATCGGAATATTAAACTTGCGCAGCTTTCAGTTACGGAAAGCGAGTACAAGAAAGATGTGGCGCGCTCTGCTTATCTTCCTCACATTAAGAATGATTCCAATCTTCTTCATGTGACTGAACTGGCAGGAGTGGAAATTCCAGCCGGCGCATTTGGCGTTCCGCCCGCAACAGGAGCGATTCCCGCGAAGAATCTGTTTATCGATCAGGGCTCTCTGACTTCTTATACCAGTGGGACGCAATTGACGCAGCCATTCACCCAGATGTTCAAGATTCGTGAGTCGAATCGGGCTGCGACTGCGGATATCAACGCTGCGAAGATTCAGTTGACGCAAGCAGAAAATGAGATTGCCTTGAAGGTTCGCCAGCTTTATTTTGGATTGCTGATTGCGCAGCTCAAGCTAGACGCTGCAAAGGATGAAGTGAGTGCCAGTGCGGCTAAAAATCAGGAGAGCATGGATGCCGTGGCTAAGGGCCGTGCGCTTGATGTGGTTTCTCTTGAGAGCCATGCGGCTCTTCTCGACGCCCAGCAGAGGGAACTGACGGAGAATCTTCAAATTCGCGATTTAACGCTCTCGTTGAATGACCTGCTTGGATTGCCTCTAACGTCTCAGCTTGTACTTGACCCAGATGCTGCCGGCACGGAGTTGCAGGTTCCCACTCGCGAAGAAGGTCTCAAGATGGCGCTGGAGTTGAGTCCCGCGATTCGTTCTGCAGAGCAGTCTGTTGCTAAGGCGAAGGCTGGGCTTGGAGCTGCGAAAGATGCCTATATACCCGATATAACCGGACTTGCGCGCTATAGCTATCAGAGTGGCGTTCCTCTGCTGGTTCACAACTTTGGGACATTTGGATTCAACTTGAGTTATGACCTGTTTGACGGCGGGCGCAGAGGTGCGGAAGTTCGAGAGGCAAGGACCGTGTTGTCGCAGGCAGAGATCAATCTCGAAAGAGTCCAGGATGAGGTTACTGTCCAAGTGCAGTCTGCTTACGACAAGGTTGAGCAGCTTCAGAATCTGGTTCATGTAGCAGGAGAGGCGTTGAGTGTGCGTACAGAGGCCGCGAGGCTAGCAGACCGTCAATTTGAGCAGAATGTTGCACTTGCGTCCGCACAGGCAGAAGCGCATGCCAAGGCAACCTCAGCGAAGGCCTCACTGATGGAAGCAGGACTGGGGTTATCGCTTGCCCAGGCGGACCTTAAACGAGTGATTGGACAGATGCCACGCTGAAGTCCGGGCCCCGATTGATTTGATTGTGGAAAGAACCCACGCCAGATAAAGGCTTCTACATAGAATCGAGGTACCTAGCTGTGTCGTTATCTCCAGCAATGGTCAGCGCTATTGCCGCGCTGGCAGGCTCTGCTATCGGTTCGCTTGCACAGATTCTTACAAACTACGTTTCCCTGGTGAGTGCAACACGCAGAGACCTTCTGAATCGTCAGCTAAGCCAGAGGGAGTCCCTTTATTCAGACTTTATCAGCGAGTCGTCACGACTTTATGCACATGCAATGACGCACAAGCTCGAAGAGATTAGCGGGCTTGTGGCTCTTTACGCTCTCGTAAGCAGAATTCGCCTGCAGGCATCCGAGCCTGTTGTTGAGGCTGCGGAAGAGTTTGTGCGGCTGATTGTTGAACACTATGGCGATCCCAATATGACCGTCGAGGAAATGCGTGCCGCCGCTCTATCGGCAAAAGTTGAACCGCTGGCCGTCTTCAGTTCCGCCTGCCGCAGGGAACTTCACGAGATTCTGCAGCGAGGGCAGCTAAGCGCGCCAATCAAGCATTGAGCGATCTTTCAGTGCACGAATGCTTCCTCTGTGTGAATCAAGGGCACATCCGCGATCCCGGCTCGGCGAGATTGAGAGCGTTGTTCAGCCTCAGTGTATTGATAGCCATATTTAACGCCTTTTAGCAGTTATCTCCCTGTTATGTGGCTGTTGCTAACGCTGCTACGCGGTTGCAATCTGCCAGAGTGGAAAGAGTAAATTCCAATTTTCTGGAATATGGGCTGATTCAGCAATTCTCTTCAAGCGAATAAGTTCGTGGATTGGCCTCGATTTACACGTGCAACAACGAGATTCCATGAATAGCAATTCTGGGCAATACAGATCCCTAAGCCATGGGTAGGATCAAGGACGAGGATGCGCTCCAAGCCGGCCAGCATTATCGACGATGAGCGGCACAGGCATCGTTATTCGAAGGTAATGTACGAATTGTTATCGCATCCGACCGTGAAGGGAGATCACGAAGATGGTAACTCAATCAAGCACAGAGGGCAGGACGCATGCACGGACACCTTCCTGGAAGGAGCAGTTACCCTCAGATGGCCGATTTACGGCGGATCTCATTCGAGAACAAGTCTTACGAATTGCGCGGAGTCCCATATTCGCGCAATCCGCAAGACTGACTCGCTTCCTTCGCTTCGTAGTCGAAACCTGCCTGGCAGGAGAGGAACAGAACCTAAAAGAGTATCTGATTGGGATAGAGGTGTATGATCGCAAACCTCCGTATCATCCGAGCATTGATTCCATTGTTCGTACCGAAGCGCGGCGGCTTCGTTGTAAGCTGAAGGAATATTACGAATCAGATGGTGCAGCCGATCCGATCTATATCTATTTCCGTACTGGAAGTTATATTCCAGTGCTGTCTTCTCGGGCGTTTCTCAATGTAGATGACGGCTCCAAGAAGATGTCCGCTACGAATGCTTCTTTGGGTCCGAAGAGCATTCGCATTGTTGTTAGACCGTTCGAGGTGCTCGCTCATTCGCTTCTCGTTAATGAGTGCTCGATGCTGATTGCGGAGACATTGAGACATAGTCTCATGCTGTCCGGCGGCTGTCATGTTGTTGAAGCCGGAGTGAGTTCTAATACCTACACTGCTGCTCATGAGGAGTTGAAACAATATCTCGATGAGTGCAGTGAGCTCTCGCTTTCTGGAAGTATATGCAGGTATGAACATTTTCTTCGCTTTACTGTGCACCTGGCAGACTGCCAGGGAACATATATCTGGTCTCAGCACTTTGATCTGATGGCTAACGATACACAGTTATTTGAGTTAAGCCACCAGGTGGCCTCGGCGGTTGTGAATAGGTTACGGGTTCCTCTGTTTTCTTCTGCCGACATAAGCGGTATGACGATGATGGAATACTCTCGCATCCTGGCAGCGGAATCTTTGATCGAGCAAGGAGACGCAATTGACTGGTCGAGGGCTTTCGAGCAGCATGAGACTGTATCCACGCTGTCTTCATGTCACCCACGAATGATTACGGCGATAGCGCAATATCTCAACGAAGCGACGTTTTCAGGAGTTTGTTTGCCGGCATCGTTTGCTTCTACGGCTAAAGAACAGTATCTTCGTGCACTTTCGCTCGACTCAGAGTGTGAAGCCGCTCATGCAGGTATCGCGCTTCTCCTGGCTGCAGATGGGGAATTTGATAAAGCCGAGCGCCACTTCAGGCAGGCATTCGCCCGGAATCCGGATGCTGAAGTTTATCGTTTGTACGGATTGGTGGAAGCCTCTTGTGGACGATTTGATGATGCATGGCACTATGTTGAAAAGGCGCAGGTGATCGATCCGTTCTCTCGCCGCCAGAAGATTGCGCGTTCGAGAGTGCTCTATCTGAGCCGGAGATTTGAGTGCCTTATCTCGGAACACCCAGGCAGAGGAATCTATGGCGGCATGCCCCAGGAATCTCAGATGTATGCCGCGCTGGCTTATCTTGAGATGGGACGCATCGACGAGGCACGCCCGATTGCTCATCACCTTAGGCGGGAGTCCATTGCGCGGCCATATCTCACTGCAGCGGCAGCTGAGATATTAGCGCGATGTGGCGACGCTTCTATGGCGCTGCGTATCGCGGAAGGACATTCTCTGTTGTCCCATGACTCACCCATCAGCAATCTGCGGAAGTCCCTCCTGCTGGACGCATTGGGTAGAACTGCGGCTGCGAGCAGAGCATTGGAACGGGCATTCGAGAGCCGTGAGCCGGAGACTCTTTGGGCTTCGGCTGATCCGCGATTCGCCTTCTACCGAAAGACTGCAACGCTGCTTAGTATCAAATCCGCTATTAGTTCGCTGCCATCGGCGCTCGCGGAGTTGGAACTGGCTTAATGTCTATGCTGTTCGCATGATTGCTGAATGCGTGGTGAGTTGGTGTCAATGCAAGCGGGGAAGGCATTGTTTAACCATCTGCAAGATAATTGTTTGCTGTGTGGAAGGATTTTGCTGTGCTGGAATGCGCTTGAGGATACTCAACTGTTTGCGCCAGGTTATCTAACGGTGATGATCACTGCCACTGGACTGAAATCCCGATTATGCTGCCATCAGTAGATCAGGAAATTCTGTTATGACATCAAGGGACGATACGCTTTCCATGTACAACAAGATTGCAATTGCGTACGACGGATCGCCTGAAGCCGAACGCGCTCTCGCTACGGCGATCTCTGTCGCAAAGATGTTTAACGCGAAGATCGCTATCCTTACTGCGGTGGAAGATCCACCTCTTTATACCGGCTATGAGGCATCCATACACAGCAGGTTTTAGCCGAAAAGACGCACGTGAAAGCGCGCGAGGTGAAAGATGTGCTGCACAGGAAGGTGCTCTTGCAATGCATGCAACTCTCTCTGAGATGGAAGAGCTGGTACGTCTTGCCAAAGCAGGTGAGTTGCACGCCTTTGCACGCCTTAGTGAATTGCACTACAGCCGCTTACTGAGACAAGCTCATTACATAACCAGAAATTGGGAAGATGCAGAAGATGCCGTGCAGTGGACGCTGATGAGAGTTTTCACGCATATCCACTTGTTCGACGGGCGATCGACATTTTCGACCTGGGTTACCCGAATTGCTATCAATGCAGCGTTGGCAATACTACGAAAGAGGCGGATCCAGCAGCAAGTTCCGATGGAACAAGACTGGACCGAGAGTGATGGATGGAGGTACGAGCCGGCCTCGGATGCATGGTCCAGTCCACATGCGCTGCTTGAACAACAGGAACAGGAAAGGCGCCTGTTTCATGCGATGTCGCTTCTTCGGCCTTCTTTAAAGCATGTCTTCAATCTCCATTACGTAGATGAGCTACCCCTGAAAGATATTGCCCGGCGCCTGGATATCTCAGTGCCCGCAGTGAAGTCTCGATTGTTGCGAGCGAGGCAGGAAGTGCGTAGTCGTGTTGAGCGTCTTTCGCGTTCAATTAAATAAACCAATGCTCCCGTCACTCATTCCATCGAGCGGCTAGAGAATTTTGCTATACCTTTTACTGCTAAGAGACTAAGTTTCAGACACTCAATGTAACGGTAATCAGCATGCGGCGCAGGGAGCATTTTGGAGGCAGAACTGTCTTGACGTGCGTATGCCGAGGCTCATGGCGTAGATAGAGGGTGCGCATCCTACATGGATACGGAATCGTCGGGTGAAGTGGCTCTGATCTGCAAAGCCGACCTCCAGCGCAATCGCAGACAGAGAGAGCTGTTTCTTTTTGATGAGGTCCTGCGCTCTACGTATCCTATTCTGCTCCACGTACATGATGGGGGATACACCTGTGCTCATCTTGAACATCCTTGCGAAGTGAAAGCGGCTTACATTCGCCATCCTGGATAGAGTGTCCAGTGATATTGCCTTATTCGGATGCTCTTCAATATAGGCAATGACCATGGCCAGAGTGTGCGGCGCAAGGCCGGTAATCTTCTCTTCCCCGTGCCGGAATGCATCATAGTTCCGCAGCAGATGCCCTGCTAGAACATAGGAGATGGATTCAATCAGGAGCGGTTGCGCGGGATGCGCAGGACGTTCCAGTTCCGAGACAAGAATTGGCGCCAGCTGTCCAATGAACAAATCTCTCATATTGAATGCGTCGATGAGCTCCGGAGTACGCCCTGCATTGTTTCCGGCTTCTGCTGCAGTCTCTGCCAGGAGCGCGGTGGGAATACGGATTCTGAGGCTTGGGGCAATTGCGCCTCTCCAGGAGCGCGAGCTGCCAGCGGGCATGACAAGTACACTGCCTGTGCGGATCACGCTCTCATGGGTGCGTCCTCCTCTGCGCTGCCACAGCCTTCCGGCTCCGTGGAGACAATAGCCGACGGTGTGGTGATCGGCGGGAGGCGTATCCAGATCAACATGGGAGACATGGTCGTAGACATCATACGTAATGCCATTCCAGTTGCGGTCCCTGCTCGTCGCGACCAGACCTTCCGTCGTCATATACAAAATCGAGTTGGCTATCGTTAGATAAGTTCCATGCGTGCGTGCTGCGCTCTCCATGGGCCACCTCCGAGATTGGGAATTCTGCAAGTAAGCCACCAGGCCGGCTTTGCTGCCCGATAGGCAGTCTGTCGCGATGATCGCGAGAATAGGGCTCGCAATCTGATATTGCTACTGATAGTAGGGAGGCGCATGCTTATGCACAACGCACTTTCGAGGATCTTTTGAATCACACGATGGAGGTGGTGCTCCCCTGGCGCGGGAATGATAGAGCTCTTTGCCGGGCGCAGTCAGAGTTGCCCGTGTGAGCGATCAGTAGCAAGGGGGAGATAGCTACGTAATCGTGAAGATGAAAGCAGAGATGCACAGATAGTGAATACTATCCACATGCTTAGTAAAAACGAGTAGCAAGTACTTCAGCCTGTCCGCTGCCGCTGTTATTCGGAGATGCCGCATTTAACAGGACTTCAAAATTGCCGACTCCTCCCTGACTTTGTCTTGCTTTCGCAAGGAGGGGAGTTATTTTTTGTCGTTGAACAGGAAGTTGACTGCGGCTTCTACTCCAACATGGGATGTTCCTTCAACAAAAAGAACTTTGCCATCCCAGCGAATCGGCAATTGGGGATAAAGACGATAAGGACTGAACTCAACTCAACTCAGCAGATGGTGCTCCATTTCTTTGTCTTCGATGTCTTGCGGTTTCCCTTCAAAGACGCCGTAGAGGCAAGGAAGGATGATGAGAGTGAGCATGGTTGAGGTAACAAGGCCGCCGATGACTACGATGGCAAGCGGCCGCTGGATTTCAGAACCTGGGCCTCGCGCAAAGAGGAATGGCACGAGGCCAAGAGCAGCTACGGTTGCGGTCATCATGACGGGGCGGAAGCGAAGGCGCGTGCCTTGCCGTACGGCTGCGGATTGCGAGAGACCTTCCTGACGTAACTTGCGAATGTAGGAGACAAGCACAACGCCATTCAGCACGGCGATTCCCCACAAGGCAATGAAACCTACGGATGCGGGAACGGAGAGATATTCATGCGTGAGGAAGAGGCCAAAGATTCCGCCGATGGATGCAAGCGGCAGCACAATGATGATGAGCGCCGCAAAGCGTATGGAATGAAAGAGCAGGAATAAGAGAAAGAAGATGGCTCCGATGGTGACAGGAACAATAATCATGAGGTGGTGCATGGCGCGCTGCATGTTCTGGAACTGTCCACCCCATTGGATGAAGTAGCCGGAGGGAAGAGGGACATTTTGATTGACGGCGTGTTGTAGTTCTGCGACGTATCCTCCGAGGTCTCTGCCCTGCACGTTGATGCCGACAACAATGCGGCGCTTGGCCATGTCGCGGTTAATCTGCGCAGGCCCCTCCAGCAAGCGAATGCTGGCCAGGTCTTCGAGCGGAACTCTTGGGCCATTTGGCGAGGAGACCATGATTTCGCGAATGTCTTCGATTTTGCTGCGATAGGAGGACGGTAAGCGCACGATGGCCTGAAAGCGGCGTTCGCCCTCGTAGACCTCTGTTGCGCTTTTGCCAGCGATTGCCATTTCGATGGTGCTGTTGACGTCGGCGGCATTGATGCCATAGCGAGCGATGGCAGAACGGTCGATGTCGATGACGAGGTATTGCTGGCCGCCGACACGATCGACACGCGTGTCCTGCGTGCCCTGAATGGAAGAAGCGGTTTTTGCGATTTCCTGCGCTTTTGCAATGAGTGTATCGAGGTCGTCGCCGAAGACTTTGACGGCTACGTCGGCGCGCACGCCTGTAACCATTTCATCGACACGGTCAGAGATGGGCTGGGACATTACGAGATTGATGCCGGGGATTTTTGCGAGGGATTCACGCATCTGGTCCGCGATTTTTTCCTGTGTGAGTTCGCGCGGACGCTTATCTACGGGAGTGAGATTGGCGATGACGTCCGCCTCATTTGGCCCGGCTGGGTCTGCTGGGGACTCGCCGCGTCCAAGACGCGATACTACATTTTCGACGCCGGGAATATCGCGCATGATGCGCTGCATGGCGAGTTCCATTTTGATGGATTCGTCGAGTGAGATGTTGGGAACACGGTCGGCGTTGGGGCCGAGCGTGCCTTCCTGCATCTCCGGAATAAATGCCGTGCCGAGCAGTGGGAAGAGTGCGAGAGAGGTTATGAATAGAACGATGACAGCGGCTACGCTCTTGAGCTTGTTGCGCATTGCCCAAGCCAGCACGCGTTCGTAGGGCGCGCGCAAGTTACGGACCAGCCATGTGTCTTCTTCTTTTCCGCCTTTGAGCCAGAACATGGACAGTGCTGGCGACAGTGAGAGCGAGAGGCCCAGAGAGAGCAGAAGCGCGATGGCGATGGTGTAAGCAAGCGGCGCGAACATTTTGCCTTCGGTGCCTTCGAGCGTCATGAGGGGAAGAAAAACAAGAACGATAATCATTACGCCGAAGATGACAGGCGTTGCTACTTCCGCTACCGCGTCACGTACTGTGTGCAGCCGGCTTTCGCCATCGCCGTGGCTGAGGCGAGCAAAGACATTTTCTACAACTACTACGGAACCATCGACCATAAGGCCGATGGCAATGGCGAGTCCACCGAGCGACATGAGGTTTGCGGACAGGCCTACGCGATTCATGATGAGAAACGTGAGCAGTGGGGTGAGGATGAGATTGGCGCTGACAATGAGGCTGGAACGGAGGTCGCCGAGGTAGAGGAAGAGAACAATGACAACCAGGACGATGCCTTCGGCAAGCACTTCCGTTACGGTGTGGATTGCCGCATCGACGAGGCGCGAGCGGTCATAGTAAGGAACGATTTTGAGCCCGCCGGGGATTGTGTTGCCGCTGTTGATTTCTGCTACGCGCTGCTTGATGCGGGTAACGACTTCTTTGGCGTTGCCGCCGGCAATCATCATGACTACGCCGCCGACTGCTTCTGTATATCCGCCTTTGACCATGGCACCGTAGCGAACCTCTTCGCCAATGCGCACTTCGGCAACGTCGCGGATATAGACGGGAGTTCCGGCGCTTTCTTTGAGCACGATGTTGCGAATGTCATCGACGCCGCGGATGAGACCGATGCTGCGAATGAGATATTGTTCGGCGTGCTCGGAGAGAATGCCTCCGCCTGCGTTTTCGTTGTTGCGCCTGATTGCCTCATACGCATCGTCGATGGAAAGGCCGTAATAGCGCAGCTTTTGAGGGTCAACGAGCGTTTGGTACTCCTTGACGTAGCCACCTGTGGAATTGATTTCTGCAACGCCGGGAATGGAGCGCAGCAGAGGGCGTACGACCCAATCCTGAATTGTGCGGCGTTCGATGAGCTCTTCACGTGTCAGGGCACGCTTTTCATCTGTTGGGCTTTCCAATGTGTATTGATAGACCTCGCCGAGTGCGTTGGAGACTGGGCCTAACAGCGGCGTGACGCCTTCCGGCATGTGGTCGCGCAGTTCATTGAGGCGTTCACTGACTAGCTGGCGCTCGAAGTAGACTCCCTTTCCGTCTTCAAAGACGAGCGTGATGAGAGACAGGCCGGGCTTGTTGAGCGAGCGCATGTCCGTAAGACCGGGAAGGCCGGTCATGCCGATTTCAATAGGGACGGTGATGAAGCGCTCTACTTCTTCAGGAGATTTGCCGGGGGCTTCGGTGGCGATTTGCACCTGAACATTGGTTACGTCTGGAAAGGCGTCTACGGAGAGATGCTGCGCGGCGTTTACGCCAAAGGCGAGCAGGATGAGGGAAACAACAAGAATGATGAGGCGCTGATGGAGGACGCCAGCAATCAATGCGCGCATTATTGTCCCCCCTTGAGCTGATCCTGCTTGCGCTTGTTGTTCAGATGGAATGCGCCGTCAAGAACGATTGTGTTTTCTGCTGCAATGCCGTGGAGCACTATTCGCCGGTCATTGACTTCCTCTCCCAGTTCCACTTCCTGTAGCTGGAATTCGTTGGGTGATTTTTGCAGGAAGACATAATCCTTGTTGTCTTCACGAACGACCGCAGTTGTGGGAATGGTGAGGCCATGTTCGGGCTGGCTCTCAAAGGTCATGGAGGCAAGCATCTCCGGCTTAAAGAGCCCTTGTGCGTTGGGAAGGTTCATGCGGGCTTGCACGGTGCGTGTGTCCGGATTGACTACCGGGCTGACAAATGAGAGGCGGCCTCGAATCGACTGGTCAGGCAATGCGGGGATGGTGGCGATGACCGTCTTGCCAACGGAAAGCGCTCCAGCATGCTCTTCCGGGACTTCTGCAACGAACCACAAGTTAGAGAGGTCCGCTATGAGGAAGGCTGGGTCTGCGGGTTGCACGACCTGCCCTATGGTGATTTTGCGCTCGATGACTGTTCCCGCGATGGATGCAACGATGGGGTAATCCGAGTTGAGCTTGCGCGTTGTCTCCAGCTTTTGAATGGCATTTTCTGACATGCCGAGTCCGTGTAGTTGTGCGCTCAGCGCGGATACTTCCGTGGTGCTTTGCAAAACCTCTGCTTCGCGCTTTTGCAGCTCTGCTTTTCCGATTACGTCTGACTGCACAAGCTGGCGGGCACGTTCGGCGGATTGTTCCGCCAGCTTTTCCTGCGAAAAGGCTTTGACGAATGCGAATTGCGTGTCTGAGAGCGCGTTGCTGTGAAGCATGGCCAGCACTTGGCCCTGATGAACCCGTTGCCCTTCAAAGACGAGCACTTTTGTTATGCGGCCATCTACAGGCGAGCCAATGCGTGCAACACGCGAGGCGTCCGTTTGAATGCGAGCGGCGGCTTTTTGCTTTGTAGTGACTTCCTGCCACTGTGGCTTGCCGAGAGTCAGGCTTGTGAGGAGCTCTTGCGGGACCTGCACTTTGAATGGGTCTTTGGCGGCAGAAGATTCTGCCGGCGTTTCCGTGGAGGTTGTTCCGACGGCGTGCTTGCATCCGGAGATGGCAGGTAGCAGTATCGCCGCAAGCATGATGGTTACTACGAAAAGATTCTTTTGCATGGGAATGGGCCTCACGGTTGCACAGCTCCTAGCTCTTGCAGGTCAATCAATGCGGACTGTCGCGCATACAGTGCGTCGAGCATGTCGCTACGCACGCCTTGCAGGACGCGTTGCGCGTCGAGCACTTCGACAATTCCGCGTTCACCGAATTTGTAGGCGGCGCGTGCGGCTTCCACGGCTGCTTCCGCTTCGCGTAGAGAGCCTGACTGCAGGCTCTCCACCTGCTGATTGCTTATCTGGTATTGGTCATAGGAACGTTCGAGGGCGGCCATGATTTCCAGGCGCTTTTGACGCGCGGATGCTTGCACACGCTCGACTTCCGCCCTGGCTTCCGCAATGGGGCCTTTGCGGCGGTTCCACAGTGGAAGAGGGACAGTGACGCCGAAGCGATAGAAGGAGATATCGGGTTGGCGTTCGTATTCGCCGTAGGCAGTTGGCTCGGGAATGCGCAAGGCTTGTTCATGCGTTACCAGGGCCTGAGCCTGCTCGGTTTGCGCACCTGCCTGGGCTAGCGCGGGATGACTGGTGAGAACGTGCTGGCGCATCTCTTCAAGTTGATCCATTTGCACGGTTTCGTTGAGGGAGCCGGTGGCGTCGAATGTCTCGCTGGAAGAAGCGCCAATAAGGGCTTTCAACATGGCACGTGAGTTTGCCAGTTGCACATCCGCGCTTCTGACTGCCGCGTTTGCGCGTGCGAGTTCCGCCTCGGCCCGGGTTAGTTCGAGCTTGCCTTTTTCGCCAACCTGGACCTCCATCTGGACGCGGCTGCGAAGGTCTTCTACCAGTGCGAGATTGTCCGTGGCATGTGTGAGTTGTTCCTTGCGGCGCAGCACGTCATAGAAGGCACGCTTCACGTCAGAGATTACGGAAAGACGAATTGCTGCAAGCTGAAACTGGCTGCTATCGAGGTTCAACTGGGATGCTCGTATACGTGCGCGGCGCTCCGAGGGGATTTCAATTGTTTGCCCGGCCGAATAATGGAGCAGAGCACCGGGCACGCCGGGAGTTGCGATGGGCCGCGCAGACTGGTGGCCGCCCAGAAACTGAAACTCCGGATTGGTGTATGCCCTGGCGGTCTGCATGCCAGCTTGCGCATGGCTTACAGTGGCGGAGGCCTCTTTTAATATGGGGCTGTTCTGTTCCGCGAGCGCGAGCGCTTGTGTGAGATTGAGCGAGCGAAAATTGTCTGTGGAGATGACGTCCGCGTTTGCGGGTGGTGGAGCTTCATTCAGCTTGCCAGACTGACTGAAGCATGCAGAGGTGGCGCAATGCGCAAATAATAGGAACAGGATTCGGGATCGCACGGGATGCCATGTTGCACGCTGCATGCCAACTCAAAAATGCTGCATTTTCGGGGAGTTGGGTTTTGCCGGTCAACACATTTGGTACAGCAGTGCTGGTGAAGCTGTCCCATTTGGTACAGCCAGCGCGCCCGGCTGGCGCAGTTGCAGGTGGTTGCAAATGGCCCCAGAGTTGCAGGTTTACGGGCAATGCGTAGCTTTGAGGCGCTGGACCTGAAAATCTCCAGCTATGCTCTTCGTATGAACGTGTTTGAGCGATTCGGAACGCGAAAGCGTCCGACGGGCGCCTTGCTGATTGCCGTGCCGATTGTGTTGATTGCCGTGCTGACAGTTTTCATCCCGGGCTCCGATATTACTGCACACAATATTTTGCATCACCTGAATTTTCTTCCGCTTATGATTGCCGGGATGTTATTTGGCTGGCGTGGAGCAGGCCTCATGGCCTTATTTACCGCGCTGGTTAACGCTCCGCTGATAGCGCAGCACTGGCTTGAGTGGCCTCTTGATGCGAAGGACCAGGTGGTGGAGTTGTCGATTTTCAGCGCGGCGGGATTGATTGCCGGGTATCTTTCGGACCGTGAGCGGGCACAGCGCAGAGACCTTGAGCGGACACGTCACGAGCTGGAAAGTGTCTATCTTGAACTGCGTGAGAATATTGCCGAGATGAAGAAAGCGGAAAGACTTTCTGTTGCGGGGCAATTGGCTGCGAGCCTTGCTCATGAGATTCGTAATCCGCTGGCGAGTATTTCCGGGGCTGCCGGCATTCTGCAGCGCGGCGCCGCGCCGAAAGAACATCTGCAGGACAGCCTGGATATTATCCACAAAGAATCGCAGCGGTTGAATAAGCTGCTTACGGGGTTCCTGAATTTTGCCAAGCCTCGTTCTCCACGTCTGCAACGCACGGACCCGAATGCGTTGCTTTTCTCCGTCGTTTCGCAGGCGTCGCACACGGCACAGCAGAGCGGGATTACGCTGGAGTTTACGCCGGAATCAGAGGGCGAGATAGAGTGCGACCCGGAGCAGCTTAAGCAGGTTTTACTTAACCTGGTTATCAACGCGATTGAAGCCTCGCCTGTGAATTCGCGGATTCGACTTCGCTCCATTCAAGAGGGAGATAGTCTTGGCGTTGAGGTGGAAGACCATGGAAGCGGAATTTCGGATGCAATTGCCGAACATATCTTTGACCCTTTCTTTACGACAAAGGCCGGCGGAACCGGACTTGGCCTTGCGATTTCCTCGATGATCGTGTCTCAACACAACGGCGCACTTTCATGCCGCAGAAATTCCGCAGGCGGAACAACATTCCGCATCGAGCTTCCCGCAGGGCAGGAGACGGTGCATGGCGAATGATGCGATTCTGATTGTGGATGATGATGTCAGCGTCCGGCGTGTGTTGCAGATGCAGCTTCAGGAAGCTGGTTATCGTGTGATTGCCGCTACCAACGGAGAAGAAGCACGGCGGATTCTTTTTGAACAACGCCCCAAGCTCCTGATTACCGACCTGCGGATGCCGGAGATTGACGGCATCGAGCTGATGCGCTCCATTGCGGAGGATGAGATTCAAACAACGGTGATTATGATTACTGCGTTTGGTTCGATTGAAACCGCTGTGCAGGCGATGCGACTGGGGGCTTACGACTACATCACCAAGCCGATTGACTATGAAGCGTTATTGCTGGCAGTTCATCGCGCGATGGAACGCCAGAACCTGATTGATGAAGTGCGGAATCTGCGTTCGGCGCTTGACCGGCGTTATGGATTTGAACACATCATCGGCCATTCCAAGAGTCTGCTGCGCGTTCTTGAGATGGCGTCTCGCGTTGCTCAGCACGATACTACCGTGCTTATTAACGGCGAGACAGGGACCGGCAAAGAACTGCTTGCGCGTGCAATTCATCACAATAGCCTGCGACGCAACCAGCCGTTCATTACGATTAATTGCGGTGCGATTCCGAAAGACCTGATTGAGGCGGAACTGTTTGGATTTTCCAGAGGAGCCTTTACGGGAGCGCACAACAGCAAGCAGGGCAAGGTTGAGCTGGCGGATGGCGGCATTTTATTTCTGGATGAAATTGGAGAGCTGCCGCTGGAGTCGCAGGTAAAGCTTCTTCGCCTGATTCAGCACGGAGAAGTGGAGCGCGTTGGCTCGACAGAAACCAGAATTATCAATGTGCGCATCATTGCAGCTACGCATCGCAACCTTGTAGCAATGGTGGAAGATGGAACGTTTCGGGAAGACCTTTTTTACCGGCTGGCCGTGGTGCCGCTTCATCTGCCGCCTTTGCGTGAGCGGAGGGAAGATATTCCTGAGCTTACGGAACAGTTGTTTCGCAAGGCAAAGGAGCGTCACAAAATGCAGAACATTCGCATAGTGTCGTCGGTGATTGCGCGCTTCAGTGCTTACAGGTGGCCGGGGAATATTCGCGAGCTTGAAAATGTAATTGAGCGGATGCTTGTGCTGTCCAATGGGGAGCAGATATCCGAAGCGGATCTGCCTGAGGAACTGCAGGCGAGCTCTCCTGCTGATTCAAACAAGAGGCTATTGCTGGAGCTGCCGGATGAAGGCGTGAGCCTTGAGGCAATTGAGCGCGAGCTATTGCTGCGTGCGCTGGAAAAGGCTGGCGGAAATCAGACGCAGGCGGCTCGTTATCTGGATATCAGCAGGCGCACTCTTATTTATCGCATGGAAAAGTATGGACTGCGGCAGGACGAGTAAAACGAACAAGTGATTCTCCAAAAACAAAAATATCTGGAAGCTAGCCTTATTCGGCTTATGCTTCCAGATATTTCAACTTATGTGTCTCGCTACAACTGGCAGTTAGATGTCGAGGTTCTTTACGTCGAGTGCATTGTCCTCGATGAACTTGCGTCGCGCTTCCACATCTTCACCCATTAGCGTGGTGAAGATGGTTTCCGTTTCTGCAATGTCTTCGAGCTTGACCTGCAGCAGCGTACGGCGTTCGGGATCCATGGTGGTTTCCCATAGCTGCGGGGCAGTCATTTCACCAAGGCCCTTGTAGCGCTGCACCTGGTAATCCTTCTTGCCCTGCTCGACAACGTACTCGAAGAGCTCGCGAGCGGTCTGTTTTTCGACGGGGTCACGCGGGATGCGCGAGGCGCGGGCGGCTTTTGTTTCGGTTGCAGCCTCTTCGCCTTCACCCTCTGCGTCTTCATCGGTCGCTTCCTTGGCCGCGGCCGCCTTGGTGACGAACTCAATCAGGAACGGCGGCTCCAGATATTCCTTAATCTGCGAGTATTTCGCCATCATCTGGCGGAACTCAGGACTGGTGGCCAACGTTGTATCGATGGTGCGATGTGCGCCCTGCGCGTCAGTAAACGAAACTGACCACGCATGGTGCTCCTCATCGCGCACAGGCTCTGCGACCTTAATCTGGAATTCGTCTGCAAGCTCCTGCAGTTCCTTGTAAAGAGCGGCAATCTTCGCGGGTATCTCATTCGCCTCGGTGGTGGAGAGGAAATCTGCGCGCTGCGTAAACTCCTGGCGGGCAATCAGCTCGACAAGACGTTCATTGCGAATCCGCTTATCGACCTTTTCGATGAAGCTGAGATATTCGCCAAGTGTGCTCATAAAGCGCACTCGGTCTGCGCCCTCAATCTTCTGCGCATTCTCGCCGTGCCGGATGGTCGTGCTCTCTGAGGCCCGCTTCACCATTACCTTTACAAACTCGCGGTCGTCCTTGATGTACTGCTCAAAGCGGCCCTTCTTGATTTTGTAAAGCGGTGGCTGGGCGATGAAGACGTGGCCGCGCTTAATCAGCTCCGTCATGTGGCGGAAGAAGAAGGTCAGCAGCAGCGTGCGGATGTGCGAGCCATCCACGTCGGCATCGGTCATGAGGATGATTTTGCCGTAGCGCAGCTTGGCCGGGTCAAAGTCGTCCTTGCCAATGCCGGTGCCGAGTGCGGTAATCATAGCGCGGATTTCTTCATGGCCCAGCATCTTGTCGTAGCGGGCCTTTTCCACGTTGAGAATCTTACCCTTGAGGGGCAGAATCGCCTGGAACTTACGGTCGCGGCCCTGCTTGGCCGTGCCGCCTGCGCTTTCACCCTCGACGAGGTAAAGCTCGCAGCGTTCCGGATTCCGTTCGGAGCAGTCGGCCAGCTTGCCGGGCAAACCGCCGGAGTCCAGCGCGCCTTTGCGGCGGGTCAGGTCGCGGGCCTTGCGGGCTGCCTCGCGAGCGCGGGCTGCGTCAATTGCTTTGTTGATGATGCGCTTGGCAACCGGAGGGTTCTGCTCAAGGAACGCGCCGAGCCGCTCATTCACAAAGGCCTGCACAATGCCGGCAATGTCCGAGTTGAGTTTGCCCTTGGTCTGCCCTTCAAACTGCGGCTGCGAGAGCTTTACGCTGACCACAGCTACCAGACCTTCACGAACGTCATCGCCTGAAAGCGACTCCTTCATGTCTTTGAAGAGACCGAGCTGCTGCCCAATTGCGTTAATCGTGCGGGTCAGCGCCGAGCGGAAGCCGGAAAGGTGCGTGCCGCCGTCCACCGTGTTGATGTTGTTGGCAAAGCTGAACAGCGTATCTGAATAGCTGTCGTTGTACTGCAACGCTATTTCGATGGCTACGCCATTGCGCTCAGCTTCCATCGTGATCGGCTTGTCGTGCAGAACCTGCTTGCCGCGGTTGAGGTGCTTTACAAACTCGGCAATGCCTCCGGCATATTTGAATTCAGCACGCTTGGCCTCGCCGGTCTTCGGGTCGGTAATGCGCTCGTCGGTGAGCGAGATTTCAAGTCCCTTGTTCAGGAAGGCGAGCTCGCGCAGGCGCTGGGCCAGTGTGTCGTAGTTGTACTCCGTGACGGAGAAGATGGTCTTGTCGGGCAGGAAGTGGACCTTGGTGCCGCGGCGCTTGCTGATGCCTGCTTCGCGCAGGTCGCTCACTGGCTCACCGCAACTGAAGTCCATCTCATAAGTGTGCCCGTCGCGCCAGATTTCGACGTTGAACTCCTGCGCAAGCGCGTTAACGCAGCTTACGCCGACGCCGTGCAGGCCGCCTGAAACCTTATAGGTGGAAGAGTCAAACTTGCCGCCGGCATGGAGCTTGGTAAGCACAACCTGCACCGTGGGCATCTTCTCGCCGTTTGGCAGGGTCTTCATGTCCACAGGGATGCCGCGGCCGTCGTCAATCACGGTAATCGAGTTGTCCACATGGATGATGACGTCAATCCGGCTGGCGAACCCCGCAAGGGCTTCGTCAACGGAGTTGTCGACAACCTCATAAACCAGGTGGTGCAGACCCTGCTCGCCGGTCGAGCCAATGTACATGGCCGGGCGCAGACGGACAGCTTCCAACCCCTCAAGAATCTTGATGTTATCGCCGGTATAGCTGGCAGCGGGCTTGGGGGTGGGAGTCGAAGCTGGATTCGATTCGGGGGACAAGGGAGTGCTCTCAGTCGCCATAAGGTTCCAATCGGAATTTGTTCCGCAAGTTCCGGGGCTTGGTTTTTCTCAGCTTCTCCGATTGCTCGAATGGGCTTAACCAGTTGAAAAAACGGATACTTTTAGACAAATTTGCCTGAAGTTATTTTATCACGCGGCGGTATCAAAAAGGGGATTTTCCTGCCATCCCGGGAGGGGCAACCCCAGTGGTCCATGGCGGCATTGGACCACGTAACGGCAGGGAATGAGTACCAAAGTGGGCTGGGGATCCGTGAAATTGCGTGAATATGCTATCTCACGGCAACGGTACCTGGGTTACCATCCGAGGTAACAGGAGAGATTCTCCTGAATACATTTTAAGTCACCTCCGAAGGAGTCAATTCGACCATGAAACTCGTTATTCGCGCTTTTGCCCTGACCGTTGTTCTCGCCGGTGCGGCTGCTGCCATCTCTTCGCCTTCCACGCGTATCGCTTCCAGCCATCTGGCTTCCGGTCCCGGATTCCCTATTCCTGCTTGTGGCCCCAGCGTGCCGACCTGCCCCCAGAAGTAGTCCCTGCCAACAAACATACTCTTCGACACGTTCAAGATTCTTAAGGAGCTTAGTTCAATCATGAAACTCGTTATTCGCGCTTTTGCCCTGACCGTTGTTCTTGCTGGTGCCGCCGCTGCAACCGTTTCCTCTTCACCCTCTCCGCGTATCGCGTCCAGCCATCTGCTCTCAGGTCCGGGATTCCCTATTCCTGCTTGCGGGCCCGGCGTGCCGACCTGCCCTAAGAGTACTCAGAAATAGGGAAACCTGTCCCTGGTTGGGGCAGAAACGGTCTGTAGCATTAAAAAATCCAACTATTTCGTTGGTATAGAGGACTTTTCGCGTTATTCTGTGTGCACCTCAGATTGGCGGACGGATTTTTATGCCTCTAAATCCTGCAATGTGGGCTATGACTCTGGCAGAATCTGTGCTCTGGACAGCGCTTACGTTCCTCTTTTGGCGTAAGCAGCTGCAGAAGCGCTTCCCGGCGATGAACGGGTATTTACTGCTGCAGACTGCCTCTTCGGCCATATTCCTGGCACTTCTCTATATTCAGTCGCAGCCGGGACATGCCAACTGGTATGCCGCCTACTTCTTTACTTACTGGGGCGTCTATATCGCCAGTTCCGTGCTGCAGTTCTTTGTCCTGCTTGAGGTCTTCCGCTCGGCACTGGGAGGCTTTACCGGCCTGATGCGCCTGGGAACAATCATCTTCCGCTGGGCGGCGCTGGTTTCCGTCATCCTGAGCCTCACCACTCTCAGCCTGGCCCGCGTTGACATTATGCTGCTGCCGGACTTCGCCTTCCGGTTGATGCGCTCTGTCAGCGTGATGGAGCTTTGTCTGCTGGCGTTCCTCTGCATCAGCCTGAATGCGTTGCGTCTTTCCACGCGCGACCTGTGCTTCGGCATTGCACTGGGATTTGGCATCCTTTCTTCCACGGATTTCATTTCGTCTGCTGTGCTTTCACGCAACAGCACGCTGACGGACCCTATCCAGTTCGCCGAGGTGGGGATTGCGGTCTTTGTCCTTGGCATCTGGATTACATACGCGAACCTGCCCGAGCTGGCGCGTAAGCCGGTCGTGGTAGCGGCCAACTCGACAATCTATCGCTGGAA
This sequence comes from Occallatibacter sp. FHG110214_02, assembly GCF_059115385.1. Lineage (NCBI taxonomy): Bacteria > Pseudomonadati > Acidobacteriota > Terriglobia > Terriglobales > Acidobacteriaceae > Occallatibacter > Occallatibacter sp. FHG110214_02. The sequence goes on from NZ_JBZYWK010000001.1 coordinate 446,537, forward strand.
CGAGATTGCCACCGCCCTCGGACACAAGGGAGCTAACGTTGCCGTGCAGCAGCCCGCCAACAGCTTCTTCCTTACCGATGTGGAGAAGGTGGTCGAGAAGGTTCTGACCCGCACCCTGCAGGAGAGCGAGTCGAACTCGTAAGGTGTGTCAGGGAATAGAAAACAAAGGCCGCAGCGCAAGCTGCGGCCTTTGTTTTTGCACACGCAATATATGTCGCAGATGCACAAAAGCGGAACTATCGGGCAAAATTGGCTTCAGCCGTGCCGAAACCAGCGAAGATATCTCCGGGCTTTAGCCTCCGAGCGTCATAAGCAGCAAAAAAACGAAAGGCCGCAGCTTGCGCTGCAGCCCCTCGTCATTCAGGAAACCCTGTGTGTTGTTACTCAGCCGCGATGGGCTCAATGGAAGCAAAGCGACCGCGGTTGCCGTGGTCAGAGAACTTCACGTGTCCGCTGATCTTGGCGAAGAGCGTATCGTCCTTGCCGATGCCCACGTTCAGGCCCGGCTTGATGCGGGTGCCGCGCTGGCGAACGATAATTGTGCCGCCAGTGACGAGCTCGCCGCCGAAGGCCTTCACGCCCAGGCGCTGTGCATTGGAATCGCGTCCGTTTGTGGAGCTGCCTCCACCCTTTTTATGTGCCATTGCCGAATTCCTCTCTCAAAAGCAGCCATTAGCTTTTAGCCGTTAGCTCTTAGCTGTTTCGGTTAAACCTAAATCTGTCGTTCCTGCACCAACAAGCTAAAAGCTAAGAGCTAATAGCTGGAAGCTGCTTTACGCCGTGTAGGTCACGCCGTCGGCCTCAATGGCCTTGATGCGAACCTCGGTGAAGTTCTGGCGGTGTCCCTGCAGCTTCTTGTACTGCTTCTTCCGCTTCAGGTGGAAGACCAGAATCTTGGCGCCACGGCCTTCGCCGACGACTTCAGCCGTAACCTTGGCCGCGCCGGGCTTCACAATGCCTGCATCGCCGGAGACAGCGAGAACGTCGCTGAACTCGATGGTGTTGTCAGCCTCAGGGGTGACCGTCTCAATTTTCACAACGTCGCCGGGGGCGACACGATACTGCTTTCCACCGGTGCGAAGAACCGCGTACATAAACCCTCCGGAGCCCGGACGCAAAAACGCGCCTGCTCCCATAAAATCCACAAAACTAGCTCGGGCGGAAACTTGCGCGCCGAGGGACGATGTTTGTCACGCTTCCAGCTTTCGAAAAACTCACGAAAGCGAGCGGCACACCCCTACGTCGACTGGCATGAATCGCCAAACTAAGGTAGTTTACCTTCTTTGCTCCTCCCGGTCAACTACTGGTCGCAGGGGCGATTGCGGCCTTTGGCTGCCAGGCTGCTTTTGTGGTTCTCCCGGTGGTCGCAAGGGAGCTTTTGCCGGCTTGCAGCAAGGCGAATTGCATGAATTTGGGCGAATTATTCATTAATCATCTTTTTATTGCCTAAAACGCAGTTATCGATATAGGATTCCGCACGGAAACGTTTTCATTTACAGGAGAGAGATTTATGTCCCGCGTCTACCGTGTGTCTCTGGCCTTGCTCACAGTCTTCTGTTGCGGCATGCTTTCTGCCGCCGCGCAGGTGGCACAAACCCCGCCGATGGGCTGGAATAGCTGGAATTACTTTGCTCACAACGTAACTGACAAGGACATTCGCGATTCAGCCGACCAGATTGTGTCCAGCGGCATGCGCGATGCCGGCTACATCTACGTGAACATTGACGACACATGGGAAGGCACGCGTGACGCCAGTGGGGTGCTGCATACCAACGAGAAATTTCCTGATATGAAGGCGCTTGCCGATTATGTTCACTCGAAAGGGTTGAAGATTGGCATTTATTCGTCGCCTGGGCCCAAGACTTGCGCGGGGTTTGAAGGCTCTTACGGACATGAGGAGCAGGACGCAAAGCTCTACGCCGAGTGGGGTATCGATTATCTGAAGTATGACCTGTGCGGTTTTCGCCAGATTATGCGCGAGCAGGCTCCCAATGATGAAGCGGCGCAGATGAAGTTAATGATTGCCGCCTATGACAAGATGGGGAAGGCTCTGAAGGCTACGGGGCGGCCGATTCTGTATTCGCTTTGCCAATATGGTTGGGATGCCTCCTGGGAATGGGCTCCGTCGATTGGCGGCAACGCGTGGCGCACAACAGGCGATATCAAGGAAAACTGGAACAGTATTTACACCCTGCTAAGTCAGCAGGAGGGCTTGCAGAAGTATGCGGGGCCGGGACATTGGAACGACCCTGACATGCTGGAAGTGGGGAACGGGAAGCTGACGCTTGCGGAAAATCGTACGCACTTCTCGATGTGGTCGATGCTTGCCGCGCCGTTGCTGGCGGGCAATGATTTGCCGCATATGAAGCCGGAGATTCGCGAGATTCTGACCAACCGCGACGTGATTGCGCTTGACCAGGACAAGCTGGGCAAGCAGGCAGAGCGCGTTTATAGCGAAGGCGAAGTGGATGTATGGAAGAAGCAGCTTGCAGGCGGCGCCGTGGCGATTGCTGTGTTGAATGCAGGCAGTAACCGCTATTCCACGCATCCGTTCCATCTCGATTTGGCCAAGCTCGGTCTGCACGGCACGCTGAAGGGCAAAGATCTGTGGACGGGCAAGGAAGTCGAGCTGAAGAACGATATGCCGATTGAGATTGCCAGCCATGACATTCTGCTGGTGCGGATTGCGAATCCGAAATAAGTACAAACGGAAACAGCAATGAGGCCCGCGGCGATGCTTGCCGCGGGCCTTGTTGCTGTTTCAGGGCGTTTTATACGGCTTGCGCCATGCAGACGGAAAACCAGTCTTGCTCGTCATTCCATGTGCGCTTGGGTGCAAAGCCGCAGGCTCGCAGTATTGCCTCTGCTTGTCCGGGGCGGTACTTGTAGCTGTTTTCTGTATGGATGGTTTCGCCGCGTGCAAACTCGACCAGCACATCAATGCTCGGATGCAGGCCGGGAATGGTGACAATCTGCCGCAGGCGGCTTTCCAGGTGCATTTCAATGCGCGATTCGATGGGGTTCCAGATGGCGCGATGGGCGAACATCTCCGGCTTGAAATTTGCGCCAAGCTCGCGATTCAGCCGGTGCAGCACGTTGCGATTAAACGCTTCTGTTACGCCCGCGGCATCGTTATAGGCGGCGTGAAGGAGGGGTTCGTCTTTGACGAGGTCCACGCCAAGCAACAGCATGTCTCCTGGCGCAAGCGTGGCGCGAATGCTGGAGAGCAGCGCGTGCGCTTCCCCCGGTTCAAAGTTACCGATGCTGGAGCCGATGTAAAGTACCAGTCTGCGTTCGCCGCAAAGCGGAGCATCAAGAGCAAGCTCACGAGTGTAATCCTGCACGCGTGGAGAAACCAGCACTCCGGGTATGGTGGCTTCGATGGTTTCTCGCGCAGCCTCCAGCGGAGTTGCGGAAACATCCACCGGTTCATAGAGCACGGTGTCTTGCCGTTCTACGGCAGCGCGAAGAAGGATTTGTGTTTTATCGCACGACCCTGCGCCAAGCTCGATAATCTGCAGCGCGTGAGACTCGGCGGCCAGAGCGATAATTTCTGCCGCGTGTGCGGAGAAAATTGCGCGTTCTGTTCGTGTGGGATAGTACTCGGGCAGTTCGGTTATCTGGTCGAAGAGGCGCGAGCCGGCTTCGTCGTAAAACAGCCATGCGGGAAGAGTTTTCGGTGTGGAAAACAGTCCGTCATTTACAGCCGCTGCAACAAGAGGTGCGGCTAAAGTGCTACTGGGGGAGAACGTCAATGTCGTCATGCAGACCCTTAAGATGCGTTTCAGCGTGAAAGGTTTTATCTGCTTGCTAGTCTGATACCGGAAAATTGCCAGCGTGTTTCCGGCGCGAAAAAATTGCGATAACTGGCCCGAATGTGTGCCGCGGGAGTACAACACGACCCGCCGCGCAAAATCATCTGTCCGCTCATGAACTTGCCGTTGTATTCGCCCAGGGAGCCGGACAGCGGTTCGAAGCCGGGATAGGGCAGGTATGCGCTTCCTGTCCACTCCCAACAGTCTCCGTAAAGTTGCGTTGCGTCTTCTTCTGATTCTCGAACGGATTCGTCCTGAACGCATTCGCCTTGGACGCAGGCCGAGGCAGGAAGTGGGCGGAGTTTTTGTGCATCGAGTAGATTCCCTCCCACGGTTTGGGATTCCGCTGCGGACTCCCATTCAAACTCTGTCAGCAACCTGCATTCGGCCCAGCGGGCGTACGCGTCGGCTTCATAAAAACTCACATGGCTGACTGGCGCGTGTGCTACTTGAGCAAAAGGCAGCGTGCCGCGCAGGGTAAAGACGCTCAAGTCGTCGCTACCGTTCGTGGCGAGTTTATCCACAGGCCCGTCCCAGTAGAGCGGCGCGCGCCAGTGGTTTGCTTCTACTGCTTTCCAGCCATCGGAGAGCCAGAGTTCGGCTCTCCTGTAGCCTCCATCGGCAATAAACTCTGCATATTCAGCGCAGGTCACCAATCGGTCACCTAAGGCGAACGGCTCAAGCCAGACTGTATGGCGTTGCAATTCGTTGTCAAAGCAGAAGCCGTCGCCGGAATAACCTGTTTCATGCAATCCGCCGGCGAAGGGGAGGAATTGCAGCGTCTTTGCGGGTTTGCTGATGGGTTCCACTTCGGCTGACTGATATGCAGGGCGCAGTGGGTTGGTGTAGAAGGCGTGCAGGGTGTCGGTGAGCAGCAGTTCCTGGTGCTGCTCTTCGTGATTCACGCCCAACTCAATACGCTTGAGCACTTCGGCATTTGGATTGACTTCGAGAAGCCGCTCAATGCCTGCTTCCACATGGGTGCGGAAGCGCAGGATTTCCTCAATGCCGGGGCGTGAGAAGGAGGAGCGGAGCCGCTTTTCGGGAAAGGCTGCGAAGGACTGGTAGTAGCTGTTGAAAAGCCAGATGAAGTCTTCGTTAAAGATGCGGTAGCCGGGAAGGAACTCGCGCAGAATGAAAGATTCAAAGAACCATGACGTATGCGCCAGGTGCCACTTTGCCGGAGATGCCTCCGGGCATGATTGCACCATCATGTCTTCTGGTGTGAGCGGCGCGACCAGCGCCAACGTTTGCCTGCGCGCGGAACGGAAGCGCAGACGCAGGCGCTCGGCTGGCGTGGCGAGTTCCATTAAGGGAGCCGCAGTAACGATGACCTTGCCTCCGTGTAATACCGGAAAGTCTACTCCAGAAGAAGATGCCTGCGTGAAAAGAAAGTTGCAGCAAACGGAACAGATTCGGGGATATAATTTCGACCATTCCTTCGGGGCATTGGAGGGATTCATGAATCACGACACTGCACTACGCATCGAGACAGCGCTGCTGCTGGCAGCATCGATTGGCGGAGCGCCGTTTCCGGGGTACTCCCAAATTCCGGACAGCACGGCAAATGAAACGCAAACTTCCCTACGCATTCCTGTGCCGCAGACCGGACAGGTTACAAATCCAGTTGTGGTGGTGAACCAGGAGCAGATTACGCCGGAAGATGAAGGCGATTCGCTTCTTGGGCATCAACGCTACCAGGCAGCCATTGCGGCCTACCAGCGAGCGTCGCAGAACAAGCCCGCTGTGTGGAACAAGATGGGCGTTGCCTACCAGCTTTTGCTGGATACGGACGATGCGGAGCGCTGTTACCAGATGGCGCACCGCCTGGAGCCGAAGAACGCTACTGCCATCAACAATCTTGGCTCGCTGGCAATGGCTGCAAAGAAGTACAGCATTGCGGAGAGGCTTTACAAGAAGGCAGTGAAGCTGGAGCCGCATAATGCGCTTTATACCAAGAACCTTGGCACGGCGTATCTTGCCGATAAGCGCTACAAGCAGGGCTGGGAGGCGTATCGCTCGGCTCTTACGCTTGACCCGAATATCTTTATGCATTCGGCGGGCGTGCGCGTGGAGAATCCTTCTACCGTGCAGGAGCGCGGCGCGCTGAACTACTACATGGCGAAGGGATGCGTGCTTGCCGGGAAGACGCAGCAGGCGATTGAGTATCTGCGACTGGCGTTGAATGAAGGGTTTGTTACGCCGAAGAAGGTGATTGAAGATAACGAGTTTGCCGTGCTGCGCGATATTCCTGCCTTCCAAGAGATGATGCAGGCGAATCTCAATCCTCATTGATTATTGGCTGCTTTGGGAGTGACTCCATGGGGGGTGTCGTCTTCGCGATGCGGCTGTGCGTCTATTCTCTATGGGAGAGATTGTGCGTCTTTTCCGGGAGATGAAGGATGAAGTTGCGTTTATCAGGCGTGTTGGTTGTGGCGTTGATGCTGTGTTCTGGCGTGGCGATGGCGCAGGATGCGAGTGCTCCTCAGCAGGGCGGTTTTCCGCGGGGACGCGGCGGGCGCGGCATGGGGTTTGGTCCCATGGGGCGCGGCATTGGCGGCACGGTTACGGCGGTGAATGCTGACTCGTTGACGGTGAAGACGGAGCAGGGCGAGAGCTACACGGTACATTTCAGCGCAAATACGCGGCTTTTGAAGCAGGCTCCGCGGCCTGCGAATGCGCCGGATAATGGCGGCCAGCCGGGTGCGGGCGCTACGCGTGGCGGCGGCAATGGCGGACGCGATGGTTTTGGCGGCGATGGGCAGGGACGCCGGATGGACCCTCCGGTGGCGATTAAGGCTACCGATATTCACGTTGGCGATGCGGTGATGGCTGGCGGCGAGGTGGATGAGGCTGGGAAATCCGTTGGCGCGGTGATGATTTTGCAGCTTGACCCGGAGCGCGCGAAGCAGATGCGCGAGATGGAAGCCAACTTTGGCAAGACGTGGCTGATGGGGCGCGTTACGGCTGTGAACGAGACGAAGGTGACGCTGCAGAGCAATGTGGACAATGCGGCGCATGCCTTTGTTGCCGATGAGAACACGACCTTTCGCAAGCGGCGCGATCCGATTACGCTGGCCGATGTGCAGGTGGGCGATATGGTGCGCGTGGAAGGCGCGGTGAAGGGCGGAGCGTTTGTGGCTACCAGTGTTTCGGTGATGGGGCAGAGGCCGCAAGGGGGAGCGCCGCAGCAGTAAAGCGGGTGAGGGACCAAGGGAACGAGGGAACAAGAACTACCCGCGAAACGAACAGCTTGTAATCAAGAAGGCCGCGAATCCAGTTGAGATTCGCGGCCTTCCTGGCTTCAGAGTGCGCCTTGGCAAAGCAGCAAGCGTACTGCTGTTTCTTGTCCCTCTTCCCTTGTCCCTGCTTAATTCATGTACATGCCGCCGTTGACGTCGAGGACGTGGCCGGTGATGTAGCTGGCGGCGTCGGAGGCCAGGAAGGCTACGGCGTTAGCGATGTCTGCGCCGGTGCCGGTGCGGCCTAGCGGGATTTGCGTGAGCATGGCTTCGCGGACTTTTTCGTCGAGGACTTCGGTCATGGCCGTTTCGATGTAGCCGGGGGCTACGGCGTTGACGGTGATGCCGCGGGAGGCGACTTCGCGGGCCAGCGAGTGCGTGAGGCCGATGATGCCGGCCTTGGAGGCGGCGTAGTTGACCTGGCCGGCCTGGCCGGTGCGGCCCACGACAGAGGTGATGTTGATGATGCGGCCCCAGCGGTTGCGGAGCATCTGGCTGAGGAGCGTTTGCGTGAGCAGGAAGGCTCCGGTGAGGTTGGTGGAGAGTACGTCGTCCCAGTCGGGGCGCTTCATGCGGAGCACGAGGCCGTCGCGGGTGATTCCGGCGTTGTTGACGAGGATTTCTACCTTGCCGAACTTTTCGAGGACGGCCTTTGCGCCGGACTTGATGGAGTCTTCGCTGGCGATGTCGAGCGAGAAGGCGGCAGCAGTGCCTCCGGCGGCTTCGATTTCGGCGACTGCTTCGGCTAGTTTGGCCTCGTTGCGGGCGGCGAGAGCTACGGTGGCTCCCTGTTTGGCCAGCTCAAGCGCTACGGCGCGGCCGATTCCCTGCGATGCGCCGGTGACCAGCGCGACTTTTCCCTGAAGGTTGGACATGGGTCTGCTTTCCTTGTTTCTGGTTCCGAAGGACATTATAGGAAACGGGGGACAGGGTACAGGGGGCAGGGTACAGGGGAGTGGGAGATTGCCGGTTGGCTGGTGGGTGGGGTGGGTTGCATGTTTTTGATGGTGGTGCTGGTAAATTGTTGATTAGTTGGTGGATATGTGCGGTTTTTGGTGTTTACTGATTGGTATACAGGGGCGGGGAAAGTGGTTACTTTCTCAAAAAAATAAAAATTCTTTCCTTTTTTTTGGGTTTTGGGGGCGGGTTCGCGACGGCAGTGAACCCCCTCCTGCCTGCCTGATGGTAGAGATTCCAAAGCATGCCTCAGGGGCTAAAGCCCCGGTGCTTTCTTTTGGCTTTTGATTGCCGGGAATAAATCCCCGGCCTACCTTTTGTTTCTGATGCGTCTGGTGTTGCTGGTTCTCTTTTAAGATTTATTAAATCAATATGTTAGATGCTGAATTTGGTGTTTATTGATTGGTTAACAGGTTTCTGGAAAGTGGTTACTTTGCAGAAAAAATAGCCCGGAAAAACTTTTTGGGGCGAAATGGCGAACGGCCCGATTCCGTGGCAGAATCGGGCCGCTCTTCTTACTGATTTTGAGTATGGCACAAATGGGGTTAAATGAGCGCAAAAGTTATCCACAGATTTGGGATTTATTTTGCATTGGCATTGCATGCAGCGGATGCGCGCTTGGCGCGCCACGAGGATTTTGTGGCCCTCCCGGTGGTCGGGGGCTGAAGCCGGTGCTTTTTATGAGTGCTTTCGGCACGACTGAAGTCGTGCCCTGATACAAAACAGGATTGCTGGCTTGATTGCCGGGGGTAAATCCTCGGCCTGGTAGTCGTGTCCTGGTACGAGGCTTAAGTCTGGCAGGAGTGTTGCGGTATGGTTTCCCCGGTCCCCAAATGCCAGGGACCGGGGGCAGCCGGAGCTCATGGGAGAACTGGTGGTGTGAGTATCCCACCCTTGCGGCAGAAAGAAGTCGCAAGGATGGGGCACGGGGCTCTGGTGGGATTGGAAACTCAGGGCGTTAGGATTTTCCGGGCATTTTATTAGTTATGGTGATATAGTTCGTTTGAACTATATGGGTATGAGCGAAGACAAGACGGGGTTGGGGGTGTGGGAGATTGCGGTGCTGGCGCTGCTGCGCGAGGAGCCGATGCACCCTTACCAGATGCGACGGCTGCTGAAGGTGCGGCATAAGGACGAGATGCTGGCGTTGAAGCATGGCTCGCTTTACCACGCGATTCGGAGGCTGGAGGGCGGCGGGTTGATTGCCGTGGAGGCTACGGGGCGTGATGGGAAGCGGCCGGAGCGGACGACGTACCGGCTGACGGAGGCTGGCGAGCTGGCTCTGCTCAGGAGTTTGCGCAGGATGGTGGCAGGGCCGAGGCGGGAATCCTCTGAGTTTATGGCGGGGATGAGTTTTCTTGTCCACTTGCCGGCGGGGGAAGCTGCGGGGTTGCTGCGGGAGCGCGAGGCTGCGTTGCGCGGTGAGATTGCGGCGCGGGAGGCGGAGCTGGCCGGGGCGCGTGGGCGTGTAGAGCGGATTCATTTGATTGAGAGCGAGTACCTGGTTGCCGTGCTGCGGGCGGAGCTGGCATGGGTGGCGGGGCTGGCGGAGGAGCTGGAGGCGGGCAGGCTGGCGTGGGATTTTGCGGAGGTGCTGCGGGCGGCAGAGAAGGATCGCGAGAGTGCGCGCGGGGAGAAGAACGGCCACTAAGGAGGACGAGAGATGGCTATGGGGATTATGGCTGAGCCGGAGGTGCGGTATCGCGGGGCGATTTGGACGCTGCTGATTCTGGCGCCGGTGATTGCGGAGGTTCTGAGTGGCTCGACGCGGCTGAGCGTGCTGTTTGTGCTGCTACCGGAGGTGCTGGTCTGGGGGATTGGGGCGCTTTTTTGCCGGGAGCTGGTGCGGCGGTGGGGCGCGGGCTGGGTGAGCCTGGTGCTGCTGGGTGGCGCTCTATCGGTGGCGGAGGAGTTTTTGATTCAGCAGACTTCGATTGCGCCGCTGGCGTTTCCGGGGGCGAATGCGGGGTTTGGGCGATGGGGCGGGATGAACTGGGTTTACTTCGTCTTCATGCTGGTGTTTGAGAGCTTGTGGGTGGTGGTGATTCCGGTGCGGGTTACGGAGATTGTGTTTCCGCGGTTTGCTTCGCAACCGTGGCTGAGGGTGCGCGGGGCGATTGCTTGTGTGATTGGGTTTTTGATTGGGTGCCGGGTGGCCTGGTTTGGGTGGGTCAAGGTTGCTCGGCTGCGGTTGGGGGCTGCGCCTTATCAGCCGCCGGTGGGGTTGCTGGTGGCTGGGGTGGTTGCGATTCTGGCTCTGGCTGGATTGGCGTGGTTGCTGCGTGGGGTGGGGGTGGGCAGGGTGGAGCGCTGGGTTGTACCGGCGTGGGTTGTGGGTGTGGTGGCGGCTGTGGCGAGTGCGGGGTGGTTTTATTTGCTGGGGATGATTTTTCAGCAGAAGCCTCCGCTGACGGATGTGCAGGCTTTGCTTTGCCAACTGGGGCTGGCGGTGGTTTCGGTGGTGCTGTTCGCGCGGTGGGTTGGGTCTGCGGGATGGACGGCGATGCACGGGTGGGCTGCTTGTTTGGGGGCGGTGGTGGCTACGGGTGTTTGCTCTTCGCTGGATAGGGCGGGGTATTCGGTTCCGGATTATGTTTTTAAGTGCGGGATGGATGTGTTGGGATTCGCGGGGTTGGTGTGGGTGAGGGTGAAGGCAGGGATTAAGGGATAGGGGTCTGAAAGACAAAGGCGATTTGTGGTGAATTTGGCTGTGGTGGTATCCCAGGTCCGAACACACGGACCTGGGGCAAATGGCAACTGCTGAATTGGGGTGGAAGCGAGGTTGGTTTTCTATTCCCTGTTTTACGTTGAGGGGACGGCTGTGGCGGGGATGCGCTGGGTGCCGTGGCTGCGGTGCATGCGCTCCAGTTGCCAGACGTAGATGGCCATGCGGCGGGAGTAGTGGAGGACGGGTGCGGCTCGGGGCAGGCGGATGCCGATGGCTGCGGCGAGGTCGTTGCGTTCAATTTCGGCTTCGGCGTCTTCGAGCGGCCAGGGGACATGGTGGATGCTGGCGCGGGCGAGTTCGCCGTCGCGGTCGCGAGTGAAGAGGCAGTAGCGCTCGGTGAGGAAGAATTCGAGGGAGCCGGGACGGGCTTCTACGAGTTTGCGCGAGGGGCCGAGGCCGCGGTAGCGGGCTTTGAAGATGATTTCCCTGGGGGCGAGGCGGCGGCGGCTGAAGAAGGCGAACTCGCGCTCGGAGCGCTGCTCGTGGCGCATCTCTGCCCAGTGGCAGGGCAGGTTGTAGAGCAGGCGGGCGGCGGCGGAGCCGAAGATGTTGTTGGCGTCGATGGAGAGGAAGTAGACGCCGGGCATGCCGGTGCGCGGGTCACGGACGTAGGTGCGGAGGTTGACCTCGGGGAAGTGGCGCGAGACGGGGATGGTGGGCAGGCTGCGGAGGCGCACGCGGTCCATCCAGAAGGGGACGACGCCAAGCCAGGCGGAGTTCTGGCAGGTGTCGAGCTGGAGACCTTCGGGGATGAACGGGGAGAGTGCGGAGGGTGGCAGGGGCCAGTGGGCGAACAGGAGATCGTTGAGGCGCTGGGTCATTACCCAGCGGCCCGAGGGGAGCGGCCTCGGTTTGTGCGACGTTCGGATCTGGAATTCACGCATGACCCGTTACTCAACTGGCACGTTGATTGGTAGACGCAGGGGCCCGGTGGAAATCGTTGCCAGTCCCTGTGCAGTATTCTGGTCGCGAGCCTACTCGTATGTCCAGTGAATCTTTTGCTTCTTCCGGCACGCTTTCCCAGACGGCTGCCGGCGCCCGTAACCAGACCGATGTTTACGCCGTCCACGGGGCTGACCCGGAGGTGCTGGCGTATGCGATGGCCAAGTATTCGCGCTCGGCGCTGTCGATGAAGGAATCGCTGGCGGAGATTAGCTCGCAGCGCGCGGAGCAGTTTCTTAACACCTTTTATTTTCAATATGGTCACCGCTCGATTGCGGATTTGGCGCATATTGCTTTTGCCGTGGAACGGCTGAGCCTGCTGGCGGCGATTGTGCTGGTGGACGAGCAGCGGTGGGATGGACAGGAGCGCTCTACCAGGTACCAGAATTTTTTGAAGTCGGGATGGTATTTTCCGGATTTTGGCGCGGATGCGGAGTCAGGGAAACTGTATTCCGAGACGGTGAATGGGCTGTTTGCGGCGTATGAGCGGACGACGGCGGCGGTGCTTGGCGCGCTGCGGGAGCGCGTGGCGCGGCCTGAGGAGATGAAGGCCGATGCGTATGAGCGGACGCTGAAGGCGCGGGCCTTTGATGTGGCGCGGTATCTGCTGCCGCTGGCGACGAATACTTCGCTGGGGCAGATTGTGAATGCGCGGACGCTGGAGACGCAGGTTTCGCGGTTGTTGTCGCATCCGGTGGCGGAGGTTCGCGAGCTGGGGCAGAGGCTGAAGGATGCTGCGGCGGGCGTGGCCTGGAATCCTAACCCGGATGCGAAGGAAGTGAAGACTGCGCCGACGCTGGTGAAGTATGCGGAGCCGAATGCTTACCAGATTGCGACGAAGAAGGAGCTTGCTGAAGCCGCTGCTGCGGTGATGGGCGGGCTGGCGATTGCTGCGGCGCCTGTTGTGGATTTAGTGGAGCAGACGGAGACGCTGGAGGTGGAGCTGGCGGCTTCGCTGCTGTATTCGGCGAGTCATTATCCGTACCGGCAGGTTCGCGATGTGGTTGCGGCGCTGCCTGAGGCACGGGTGCTGGAGATTATCGAGCTTGGGCTGAAGCATCGCGGGCGGCATGATGAGGCGCTACGGGCGTTTCATGCGGGGGCGGCGCTGCGGTTCGATATTTTGATGGATATTGGCGGGTTTCGCGATATGCACCGGCACAGGCGCGTGACGCAGATTATGCAGGATTTTACGGCGCTGCATGGGTATGATGTGCCGGAGACTGGCGACGCTGCTGGGCTGGTTGAGGCGGGGATTGTTTCCGACTACAAGGCTGCGATGGATGGGGCTTTGGCGGCTTCGGTTCGGATTGCCGCGGGGAGTGCTCCGGAGGCTGCGGAGTCGGCGCTTTACTTGCTGCCGCTGGCTACGCGGGTGAGGTGCCTGTTCAAGATGGACTTTGCGGAGGCGCAGTATATTTCGGAATTGCGATCGGGTCCAGCTGGGCACTTCAGCTATCGCCGCGTGGCGTGGGAGATGTTTGTGGAGCTTGAGAAGCAGCATCCGGCGCTGGTGAAGTATGTGCGGGTCACGGATTTTCGGGAGCCTATTGATTTGTTGAAGCGGTAGAAATCAGGGATTCGTGCGGAATTCCTGTTTAGGCCAGATAAGGTTATATGTCTCGGCGTGTATCCGCGCGTAGTCTTTGAGAAGCGTGCCTGAAACGACAGCAATATGCAGATCCTCTGTTGAGTTTTGCAGGGTGTCCAGCGCCTGAATAAATCGTTCATAACTAATGCTGGAATCTGGAATTACAAAGATGACTCGTTCTGCGCGGTTTTGCATCAATTCAGAAACTATCTGTCCTAATTGACCAGATGGTATTTCTCTCTCGTTGATTTTTGTCCGTCCATCCGCAAGTAGTTGAACGAATTCAGAGCGCCCATCCACGCAGCAAACGTTGGCTATGCTCTTGGGGAGCCGAAGTACTGGGATATAGATTCCCTCTGACTCGGGTTTGCGGAATGCAAACGCGCATAGGCTCAGCACAAGAAACAGGCTGGCCATGGGAGCGGCGAGCCACAGGCGTAGTTGCGAGGCGGTCATGTTTGTTTGGACACCGGGGAAGAGATAAGTGTTCCGGTTTTTCGCGGCATCTTTGAAGTGCGATTGGAAAAGCATACCTCAGGGCCTGAAGGCCCTAATCTCTTAAAACGGCTTGATTGCCGGGGCTGAAGCCCCGGCCTACCTGTTATGGCTGCGCGCTGCTCGTGTTGTGGATACGGGCTGCTACAGTTCGTCGATTTCTTTGGCTACGCGGTTGACGATTTCGGCTAGCTTTTGAATCTGCTCCGGGGTGGCGCGGCCACGGCTCAGGCGTGCCCAGATTGCGCCGCGGAGGTTCATGAAGGCCTTCATCAGCTCGGGGGAGCGGCCACGCTGGAACTCTTCGCTGGCTTCCTCTATGCGCATGAACAGTTCGCCGATGCGCTCCTTGTTGGCTTCGAGGAACTCCGCGCCCTGTTCGGTGACGGAGTAGACCTTCTTGTTGCCTTCGGATGTGGACGCTGCAATCAAGCCCTCTTCTTCCAGCATGGTCAGCGTGGGGTAGATGACGCCGGCGCTGGGTGTGTAGCCGCCGGCGAGGCGTTCTTCCATGGTCTTCATTAGCTGGTAGCCGTAGCTGGGCTGCTCGGAGAGCAGCTTGAGGATTACCAGCTTGATGTCGCCTGCATCGAAGAGGCGCTCGCGGCCTCCGCGGCCAAAGCCGCGCCAGGGGCCGCGGTTTCCGAATCCGCGTCCGCCGAAATCGGTGGAGTCAAAGCCGGGGGTGTCCCGGCGGCGATGGCGTTCTCCGTGTTCGTGGTTCCAGCCTCCGCGACCAGCAAACCGCCAGTCTATACATCCTGCAAATCGATGTTCTCTCATATTCGTTCTCCTTTCGTTATGTCGAAAGATATATCTTATCCAAGTGCGTGTCAATATATTTTGAGATATATCTTTTGTGAAGTGAAAAATTATTTAAGAACCTTAGCGAAGGAGTAAAGCGCCGGGTGAACAGGGGCAGGTGGTGCCTGACGAGTCGATTGCTCGATAGTGAGGGGAAAAGCATCCCTCCGGGGCTAAAGCCCACGAATTTGGCTATCTATTGCGTACGGGCTAAAGCCCGTGCCCTTCAAAAACGATTCATCAGACACTGCCTGGCGCGGCTATTGGTTTTGGATGGTGGTGGCTTTGTCGTTGGCGAAGGTTACGGCTGTTTTCTTGCCGTTTACGTCATAGGTGATGGTACGGCTGCCCTTTTCTTTGCCGTCGGTGGTGAGGTTCATGCCCAAGGCGAGGCTCATTTGCAGCTCACTCATGCCGGGTTTGGGCTGGTGGGCGTCGATGGCGGCCCATGTGTCTTTGGGCCAGTGGGCGTAGATGGTGTGCGGGTCGTCGTAGAAGAAGAGCAGGTCGTCGAAGTATTGCTCTTCCTGACCCTCCATGGCTCCGACGGGTGTGGCGTACTGCGTGGTGCTGCCGGGGAGGGTGAAGACTACAAGGACCTGATGGTCGCCGTGGGCCATTTTGTCGTTGAGGCTGGCGGGGACGACGGCCTTGATGGCTTTTTTGATTTCGAGCTTCTGAGCGGGGGGCAGGAGTCCGGCTTGCCTGGCGAAGTTGACCTTGTTGCCTTCATAGGGGAAGTAGGGCATGGTGTTGCCGTTGCGCATCCAGACGGATTTGCCGGAAAGCTCCTGCACGTCATCAAAGTGCGCGGGGGTTTCCTGGCGGTCCAGAGCCAGGTCGTCCTGCGAGTAGTGCCGCGCGGCGGCTTGCTTTTCGGCTTCGCTGGGCTGGCTGCGCTGCCTGAAGACGAAAAAGAGGTAGATGGCTCCGATGGCGGCGATGATGAGGAACGGGTAGACGATGGCTTTCCAGTTCATAGAGACAGGGTACAGGTTGCGGGGTGCAGGGTACAGGGGAAGCGACTGCGCGATTGTGGCGAACTGGCTGCTGGCTGGTTCAATCCGCAGTGGATGGCGCTGGGGGCGCGGTTCGCAGCCCGCGCAGGGCTTCGCTGCTTAGCTCGTCCACGTTGCGGAGGGCGGGGAAGAGGACAGACCAGAGGCCGGCTACTCCTAGTGCGCCGATGCCGCCGAGGACCACGGCGCGGACGGTGCCGAAGAGGTGGGCGGTGAGGCCGGATTCAAATTCGCCCAGCTCGTTGGAGGCTCCGAGGAAGAGGGAGTTTACGGCGGAGACGCGGCCACGCATTTCTGGCGGGGTTGCTAGCTGGAGCAGGGAACCGCGGATGATTACGGAGATCATGTCGGAGGCTCCGCTGAGGACTAAGGCGACGAGCGAGAGCCAGAGGTTGCGCGAGAGGCCGAAGACGATGGTGACGGCTCCGAAGATGGCTACGGCGATGAAGAGGCGGCGGCCTGCGTGGTTTTTGAGCGGGTGGCGGGTGAGGATGAGCGAGGTGGTGACGGCTCCGATGGCGGGGGCGGCGCGGAGGAGGCCGAGGCCCTGCGGGCCGGTGTGCAGGATTTCATTGGCGAAGATGGGCATGAGGGCTACGGCTCCGCCGAGGAGGACTACGAAAAGGTCCAGCGAGAATGCGCCGAGGAGGATGGGCATCTTTCGCACATACTGGAAGCCCGCGAAGACGACGGCCAGGGAGGCGGCTCGCTTTTCCATGCGTCCGGGGCGGACGCGGAGCATGCCGATGAGGGTGACGAACCAGATTTGCGTGATGAGGGTGAAGAGGTAGACGAGGCCTGCTCCGGCGAGGTCGTGCGAGACGGCTGGGTGGCGCGGCATGAGGTGTACGAGCGGCAGCGTAAACAGGATGCCGCCGATGGCGGGGCCGGATACGTTGGCGAACTGAAAGACGGCGGAGCCCCAGGTGATGGCGTTGACGAAGTGCTCTTCCGGGACGAGGTGCGGAATGAGCGCGGAGCTGGCGGGGCCGGAGAAAGCGCGGCCAAGGCCGATGACGAAGAGGATGGAGTAGATGGTGAGCGTGTTGTGGACTCCGGCGAGCGTGATGGCGAGCAGGCCGGAGGTGCAGATAAGCTGCAGGCCGTAGAAGAGCAGGATGATTCTGCGGCGGTCGAAGCGGTCGGCGACATGGCCGGCGGGGAGCAGGAAGAGCAGCGCGGGGAGGAAGAGCGCGAGGCCGGTATAGCCAAGGTTGAGGGCGCTGTGGGTGATGGAGTAGACCTGCCAGGCGACGGCTACGGATTGGGCTTCTGCGCCGATGATGACGGCTGCGCGGGCTAGCTGATAGAGGCGGAAATCGCGCGAGGCGAAGGCTTCAAGGCCGCGATGGGGAGAAGGCTGACTGGGAGGTTCCATCTATTTACAGGGTACAGGGGTAGGGTATAGGGTGCAGGGGAAAAGCAACGGCATGTGCGGGGGAAGGAAATAAAGGGAAAACAATCTGTGAAGCTCCCAGTGCGGGCGGTGAATCTAAAATCGTATGTGCCGGGTGTTTCGGCGTATTGACTGAAGAAGAAAGTATTTTCCGTTCTGATTTTCGCCGCTGATTTTTGATTTCTATCTCTGCTTGATTGAGGAGCCGTTTTGTCCGCATCTGATGCAGCGCTGCCGGCCCCTGCCGGAGCCTCCAAGACGACAACAGTTGTGAATCCCGCTGCGGCACAAGCCGCATGGAAGCCGCGGGCGAATCCGTGGCTGATTGCCGCGACGGTGGCGCTTGCCGCGTTTATGGAGGTGCTGGACACCTCGATTGCGAACGTGGCGCTGCCGCATATTGCCGGAAGCCTGGGCGCGAGCACGGATCAGGGAACATGGGTGCTGACGAGCTACCTGGTTTCTAACGCGATTGTGCTGCCGCTGGGTGCATGGGCCTCCAACGTGATGGGGCGGCGGAATTTCTTTCTCTTCTGCATCGTTATTTTTACAATTGCCAGCTTTTTGTGCGGTGCTGCGCCTTCTTTGCCGATGCTGTTGCTGTTCCGGATTTTGCAGGGCGCGGGCGGCGGTGGATTGCAGCCGATGGCGCAGGCGATTATGGCGGACAGCTTTGAGCCGCATAAGCGCGGGCAGGCTTTTGCGCTGTATGGATTGGTGGCGGTGCTGGCTCCGTCGATTGGGCCGACGCTGGGCGGGTGGATTACGGATAACTATTCGTGGCGCTGGATTTTCTTCATCAATATTCCCGTTGGCATTCTGGCGTTCTTCCTGGTGACGCGTCTGGTGGACGATCCGCCGTGGATTAAGCCGGACCGGAAGCTGCTGGGCAAGATGGATTATCTTGGCCTGACCTTCCTGACGATTGCCATGGGCGGCATGCAGATTATGCTCGACAAGGGCGAGGAGAATGACTGGTTCTCATCGAACTTTATCCGCATCAACTGTGCGGCGTTTGTGCTGGGCATGATTGCGCTGGTGGTATGGGAGCTGCGAACGAAGGCTCCGATTATCAACTTGCGGATTTTCCGGTTTAAGAACTTTGCGATTTGTTGCTTTCTGATGGCGCTGGTGGGCGGCGTGCTGAATGCCAATACCGTGTTGCAGCCGCAGTTTATGCAGGCGCTGCTGGGATATGATGCGACGACTGCGGGGCTGGCGCTGACGGCGGGCGGTATTGCGCTGCTGGTGGTCATGCCTATGGCGGGTGTTGCCACGGGCAAGTTCTCCGCGCGGTCGCTGGCGGTTTGCGGCTTCACGTTGTTCGTGCTGACCTTTCGCTATGCGGCGCATGTGACGAGCCTGACGATGACGTTCAACCAGGCTTCGACTCTGCGTGTTATCCAGATGCTGCCGCTGCCGTTCTGCTTTATCTCGATTACGAACGCGGCGTATGTGGGGTTGCCGAAGGAGCAGAGCAACCAGGTCTCCGGCCTTATCAACTTTGCGCGTAACATTGGCGGCTCCATTTTGATTGCCATTACCGGCGCACAGGTGACGAACCGCTCGCTGTGGCACCAGCAGCATTTGCAGCAGTCGATGCAGACGGCGAACCCCGGATTTCAGCAGTGGATGCAGGGCATGACGGGGGCCTTTACGGGAAGCTTTGGCAGCCACAATGCTGCGGAACGTGCGATGGCCACGATCTACAACCAGCTCAATGCACAGGCACTGATGCAGGCGTACCAGGATGTGTATATGCAGTTGTCGTGGATGTCGGTGCTGCTGATTTGCCTGGCGTTTTTGCTGAGCAAGAACAAGCCGGGAGAAGGACCGAAAAACGAAGCAATTCACTAAGGCCGCAGTAAGGTTTCAGGTGTTCGATAAGTGCCCATGTTGCTTTTGCGATGTGGGCATTTGCTTTGGGGTGCATTTGGTTCCTCCGCAAGGAGGAACCAAAGCAACTCAGTCTGGGAACAAAGGTGCGCGAAGCACCGCAATGGAAAACATTCTATAGAGAAAACGCCAGAAGCCTTGCGGCCCCTGGCGCTCTCTGGGTAGCCCGTATGATTCAGCTTCCAAGCACCATCCAACTGACGCGGACGATGAGTTTTCGGTTTTTGCCTTCTGATGCGTCCCGGCTCTGCTTCGCTTTCGGCGGTGACTAGGGACCGTTTGCTTGCCTTAGGCTTGCGCCTCGGACTTGCTTGCGATCTTGCTCTACGGCCTTCTGCGTTGCATTGCCAGCGTGGAACTTGGCCATTTGCTGCCGAAGACAGGTTGCGCGGCCTGTCTCCACATCTCGCCTGGCTGTTCCTCTCCTGCTGAACCAGCTTGCGGCTTCCGGCCCTTGCCTGCGATCACCCTTGCGGGTCCGCGAGTTTGGGCTTTCTGCTGCTGCTCCTTTCAACCGGCGACGAACCTTAAAACGTCTTCCGAACATCCATCGCCCTGCCAAGGTGGAGGATGAGTTTCCGAATTCCTGCAGTTCCTCGCGCTCTTGAGAGTCGCGCTACGCGGCTTGCGCCTTGCTGCGCCAAGCTTACAGTTCAGGGCTTGCGCCGTGAGCTTTCAGCTTGCGGAAGGAGCGGATCGGCTTGCGCTTTTCCGTTCCTGACTCCGGTTGAGCTGGGCTCGGCTTGCGCTTTGCCTTTGCTTTGCCGGACCGGCCTGGTTGGGCTTGCGCCTCTCCGTGCCGGGCGATTGGGCTTGCGCCTTTTCGCTTCGCATGATGCGGCTTGCGCTGCAACATGCTCCTGACTTCATGAGCGGAATCCCCGCTCTCCATCGGCCTTTGCATCTTCCTGCGTGGCAGGAAATGTTGGCTTCCAACTCCTACCGGGCGACCAACTGTGGGGAGAATGCTCCTACCTGATCTGTGAATGCAAGTGGAAAAAATGATTAAATTTGTGGATTTCACCAAGGGTAGTGCAAAGGCGGAAAAAAGGTGAGAAACAGGGTTGTTCAGAATGCGAAATTCCTCTGGGCGGGCTTGTTTACAGGGGATTCATGCAGGGTGGAAAGTAAAGAGATTGACGATGTGCGGGGTGTCATTTCCAGGCCTTCCTCGAAATTCTGGAAATGTTTCGGCATCCTCCCCCCGTTCCTGTGCTGGTGCGAATCTGCGCTTTGCCAGTTTGGAACGCTAACCCGCAGTCTTGCACACATTAAGGAGAAAGCATGATTACGACCTTCCAGCAGCATATTTTGCAACAGCAGACACCGGGCGCTACCGGCGAGTTTTCGTGGGTGCTTTCGGGCATTACGCTGGCCACGAAGATGATTGAGGCGCGAATCCGCAAGGCGGCCCTGAACGGCACCCGGGGCGCTGCGGGCGAGGTAAACGTCCAGGGAGAAGCGCAGCAGAAGCTGGATGTGTATGCCAATGAGGCGTTGTTGCATTGCCTGGGCCTGCGGGGCAGCGTTGCGGCCCTGATCTCTGAGGAGAACGAGCAGCCGATCACCTTTGAGCGCAAGCCGGGGGAAGGCAAGTACGTGATTCTCTTCGATCCGCTGGATGGGTCGTCGAATATCGACGTGGATGTGAACGTTGGCACGATCTTTTCGATTTACAAGCGTCCGGATGGCTCCGATGAGGACGCGCTCAAGACAGTGCTGCGTCCGGGAAGCACGCAACTGGCCGCCGGATACGTGCTGTATGGGCCATCGACGGTGCTGGTGTATACGGCAGGGCGCGGAGTGTTTGCGTTTACGCTGGACCCCACGATTGGCGCGTTTGTGCTGAGTGATGAGCAGCTCAAGATGCCGGAAACCGGGAAGTACTACTCGGTCAATGAGGCGAATGCGGCGGGTTTTCCGAAGAACTATCAGAGCTACCTGGAACTGCTGCGGAATAAGCTGGATGGGCGGGAGTACAGCTCGCGCTATATCGGGTCACTGGTTGCGGATTTTCATCGCACGCTGTTGAAGGGCGGCATTTATCTGTATCCGCCTACATCGAGCCATCCGGATGGCAAGTTGCGCCTGATGTACGAGGCAAATCCGCTGGCCTTTATTGCGGAGCAGGCCGGGGGATTGGCTTCCAACGGCAAGCAGTCGATTTTGTCGATTGAGCCTACGAATATCCATCAGCGGGTTCCGCTGGTGCTCGGAAGCAAGCGCGAGGTGGAGGTGTTCCTGGAGCACGCGGGGATTGCTTCATAGCTGTCGCCCGTTGAGTTGTTGTTGGTGAGTGGGCGGGAGTGCTTTCTACTCATGCGCAAAAACACGTATGAGTGAGGCACTCGCCGCTGTATGCTGAAAGCGAGAAGGGCTAAGAGATTGCAGAATCGGCACCAGCGCGCGTGGCTTTTGATTGCAGCAATTGCAATAGGAATAGCGCTTGTGTTGATGCTGGTTCCGCATGGCCATTTCGAGGACTCCTCGGCTTGGCTAGCGGTTTTGCCCATTGTCTTTGTTGGAATCGTTTTTCTTTTAAGCCTGTTACTGCGCGCAACCTATGGCGACATGGGCCGCAGGCCTGACACTCCGGTTCTTCCAACCCTCTTTCAGCGCCCACCTCCCTTCCTCCTCGCATAATTTCCCAAAAAACGATCCAGTGATGTAAGGCAGCCTCAGTCTGCTTCACTCCTGCGGTCCATTCATTTTGGAAGCCTTGCCGATGATTTGCGAGGAGGCTTATGCACGTCAGTGCTCTTTATATCTTGTGTATGGCTGCGTTCAGTGCGCCATTTGTGGCCGTCGTCGCCATTCTTATTTACTACTTTGTTCTGCGTGTTCGCTGGCAGCTCAATCGACGGCTGGGGAAGAAGAAGCCGGGCTTCTGTCCGTCTTCGTCTGGATTGGGAACTGCATGGCAGTTCCTGCAGGTGGTTTATCAGCCTAATGTGGCCTATGTTGTGGAAGCGAAGCTGGACGAGGATGCAGATGAAGATGAGAAAGGCGGCCCGGAAGACCTGAACAGGCAATTGGAACGGCAACTGAGAAAGATTCGGCGAGGGGAGACGGTTGACAGGCTGGTGTTGAGGCTTTGAAGAATAAAAGTACCCCATTCTTGCGACTGAAAGAAGTTGCAAGAATGGGGTATAGCGTTATGCCTTTGCGAACATCTGCTTGATGCCGCGTAATGCTTGCCTTGTGCGCTCTTCGTTCTCTATCAGACTGAAGCGGACGTGGGTGTCGCCGTATTCGCCGAAGCCTATGCCGGGGCTTACGGCTACTTTGGCTTCTGTTAGTAGCTTCTTGGAGAACTCGAGGGAGCCTAGATGCTTGTATTGCTCGGGGATTTTGGCCCAGGCGAACATTGTGGCTTTGGGGCTGATGACGGGCCAGCCTAGCTTGTTTAGGCCTTCTACCAAGACGTCGCGGCGCTTGCGGTAGGTCTCGCAGATTTCGGTGACGCAGTCCTGTGGGCCTTCGAGCGCGAGGATGCTGGCGACTTGAATAGGCGTGAAGGTGCCGTAGTCGAAATAGCTTTTGAGGCGGCCGAGGGCGTTGACGAGGACTGGGTTGCCGACCATGAAGCCTACTCGCCAGCCGGGCATGTTGTAGGACTTGGAGAGGGTGAAGAACTCTACGGCTACATCTTTGGCGCCGGGGACTTGCAGGACCGATGGCGGCTTGTAGCCGTCGAAGGCGATGTCGGCGTAGGCGAGGTCGTGGATGAGATGGAAGCCGTATTGACGGGCTAACTCGACTAAGCGCGCTAAGAAGGGTAGCTCTACTGTTTCCGTTGTCGGGTTCGACGGGAAGTTGACGATGAGCGCCTTGGGGCGCGGCGTCATGCGCGGGATGAGGTCTTCGAGCTGGCCGAGGAACTCTTCCTTGTTTTGGATTGGAACACTGACTACATGAGCTCCCGCGATGACGGGGCCGTAGATGTGGATGGGGTAGCTCGGATTGGGCACGAGCACGGTGTCACGCGAGTCGAGGATGGCGAGGCAGAGGTGGCTGATGCCTTCCTTGGAGCCGATGGTGACGATGGCTTCGGTGTCGGGGTTCAGGTCTACGTCGTAGCGCGATTTGTACCAGTTGCAGATGGCGCGGCGCAGGCGCGGGAGACCTTTTGAAACCGAGTAACGGTGTGTGACGGGCTTTTGAGCTGATTCGACCAGCTTGTCTACGATGTGCTTGGGTGTAGCGCCGTCGGGGTTGCCCATGCCGAAGTCGATGATGTCTTCGCCGCGACGGCGCGCGGAGACTTTCATCTCGCCGGTGATGTTGAAGACATAGGGCGGGAGGCGCTGGATGCGGCTAAATTCTTCCATGAGTTCAGTGTAAGGGACTAGGGACGTAGAGACTAGGGACTAGAAAGGCAACCGCAAAAGCAAAGACAAAAGAAGTTCCTTGCTTCGCTTGAAATGCAGTTGCGCCCAGAATGGCACTGCTGATTTCCACGGGTTACTGGATTGTGCTTCCGGGGCTTTGCAGACGGCGGGAAATGGCGAGAAGAATCTGCCAGCTTTGGAAGGCGTAGGCGCATCCGACGAAGGCCCACAGGATGGTGCAGAACAGGAAAAATTCGTCGTGGCTGTGGGTATACCTTGCCCACCAGAGGACGCTGAGAACGCAGAGAAACGCGGCTACGAAGACGTTGGCGATAGCCCAGTTCATGGAGTGCTTGTTGGTGTAGGAACTGGCTACAAGGCGGTCATAGTAGGCGTCAAGGCGCTTCATGGGCGCTAGTATAGCGCGGAAACGGGCTTGAGAAAGAGAAAGCTTAATGTGCATGATGGTGATGATGGTGGCCGTGGCCGGTTTCTGAGCCTACCATCGCTTCCGGCGGGACTACGCAGCCTTCCAACTGTTGGCAGCTTTCGTTCTCGAACTGGATGGTGGAGTGGCAGATGTCGAAGTGGTCCTTGAGAAGATGCTGGATTTGGCTGAGGATGGGGGCGCTTTCGCTGGGGCGGATGTCCTCGATGGTGATGTGGCAAGCCAGCGCGTGGGACTGCGAGCCGATGCTCCAGATGTGGAGGTCATGCACGTTGAGGACGCCGGGGATTTCTGCCATGTGCTGGCGGATTTCAGGGATGTTGACGCCGCGTGGTGTGCCTTCGAGCAGGATGTTGGCTGTTTCGCGGACGATTCCTATCGAGGACCAGAGAATGAGCGCGGCGATGATGATGGAGAGGACTGGATCGATCCAGTTTTGCCCGGTGAAGAGGATGCCGAGGCCGCCGAGGATGACGGCGGCTGTGGAGAGCGTGTCGCCGGCCATGTGGATGAAGGCGGAGCGCATGTTGACGTCGCGGGCTACTCCCCAGAGGAGCGCGGCGATGACGCCGTTCATGAGAACTCCGGCGGCGGCTACGTACATCATGAGGCGGGGTTGCACTTCGACGGGCGCGCTGAGGCGGTGGATGGCTTCGACGGCAATCCACAACGAGATGATGACGAGCGTGGCGGCGTTGAGGAAGGCGGCGAGGACGCCGGCGCGCTGGTAGCCGAAGGTGCGGAGGTCGTCCGCGGGGCGGGACTGGAAGTAGACGGCGGCGAAGCTGAGCAGGAGCGCGAGGAAGTCGGAGACGTTGTGGCCGGCTTCTGAGAGCAGTGCGAGAGAGTGGGCGTGCAGGCCGGCGATGAAGGTTACGACGACGTAGGCCAGCGTGAGAACCAGCGAGATGCGAAGCACGGATTGAGTACGGTCGGCGGCTTTGCCAGCGTTGGCCGTGGGCGCGTGAACGTGCATGAATACAGGGTACAGGGTTCAGGGTGCGGGGTACAGGGGGATAGATAAAAGGCCGGGACTGTAAAAAGCAAAAGCTATAAAGTGCCTAAGTCTGTAGGTATTCCGCGATAAGGAGTTGAGTGCAGTTTCCCTGTCCTCTGCACCCTGAACCCCGCACCTTGTTTTACTGTCCGTGATTGACCTGGAGGCCCTGGTCGGTGTTTTCGATTTCGGGGGAGTCGTTGGGAACGATGAAGGGGATGTTGGAGCGGAGGCCGGACCAGTTTTCGGCAACTACGATGCTGTTTTGGCCGTTGCCGGGCTGGTAGCGGACGGAGCAGGGGTAGCCGGCACGGACTAATTCCGCGTTGACGGTGCCTTGCATCTGGCTGATGTCCTGCGAGCACTCGTAATCGACGCCGCCGATGCGGTACTCGTAGATGAGCAGGGTGATGGTGCGGCCGTCTTCGGCGGTGACCTGATGGACGTCGAGGAGGGTGCCGTCTACGATGCGGCCAGACTGGGTGAGGAAGGCGCGGCGCGCGAACTCCAGCTCTTCGGCGGAGGGCTCCTTTTTGAAGAAAAGCCACGCACCAAAGGCCGCGACGCCAGCGACAACTGCGGCTCCGGCGGCAATTTCCAGAAGTTTGGAGTCCTCAAGGTTCATCGGTTACGAACCGGGGAGAGAATACCCCAATTCAAGCATAGCGCAGGGAGATTCCCTATGTATGCGGTTTGGAAGCGGTTAAAACCAAAAAAATCCTATAAATAAACCTAATTCGAGGTTCGTTCCATGGTTGGGATGGGGAAGGCAAGGGATAGGGTGTGGGGTATTGGGGATAGAGGGATAGATAAAAGGCAGGGGCTGTAGGGGTAAAGGCTATAGATATTCCATCCTTGCGGCGGGAAAAAGCCGCAAGGATGGGGCGCGGTACGGTGCGTTTGCGCTAGCGGCTGCGGCGGGCGCGGAGGTATTGCCTGGGCCACGCGATTTCCTTGCGCAGGGCGTCGGCGGCGTGGAGCGGCCAGTAGGGGTTGCGCAGGAGCTCGCGGGCCAGCAGGACGAGGTCGGCCTGGCCGGTGCGGATGATTTGGTCGGCTTGGGCGGGTTCGGTAATCATGCCGACGGCTGCGGTGGGGATTTCGGCTTCGTGGCGGATGGTTTCGGCGTGGTGGACCTGGTAGCCGGGACCGACGGGGATTTGCTGCTGGGGGTGGTTGCCGCCGGTGGAGGTGTCGATGAGATCTATGCCTTCCGCCTTGAGGAGCCTGGCGAATTCTACGGATTGTTCGAGCGTCCATGATTCGCCGAGTTCTGCCGGCGCCCAGTCGGTGGCGGAGATGCGGATGAAGAGAGGCTTGTCGGCGGGCCAGGTTTCGCGGACGGCGCGGGCGACTGCAAGCGGGAGGCGGGTGCGGTTTTCAAAGCTGCCGCCATATTCGTCGGTGCGGTGGTTGGTGAGCGGCGAGAGGAATTCGTGGAGCAGGTAGCCGTGGGCGGCGTGGATTTCTACAACGTCAAAGCCTGCTTCGAGGGCGCGGCGGGTGGCGGCGGTGAAGTCGGCGATGATTTTTTCGATGCCTGCTTTGTCGAGTTCGGTGGGGGTGCCGTAGCTTTCAGCAAAGGCGATGGGCGAGGGGGCTACGGGCTGCCAGCCGCCTTCTTGCGGCGTGACGTAGTGCTCTTTTTCCCACGGGAGGGCCATGCTGGCTTTGCGTCCGGCGTGGGCGATCTGGATGGCGGCTTTGGAGCCGTGCTCGTGGAGAAAATCGACGATGCGCTTGAGGCCGGTGACGTGGTCGTTGGACCAGATGCCGAGGTCGGAGGGTGTGATGCGGCCTTCGGGGCTGACGGCGGCGGCTTCTGTGATGACGAGGGAGGCTCCGCCGATGGCGCGGCTGCCGAGATGGACGAAGTGCCAGTCGTTGGCGAAGCCGTCTACGGAGGAGTATTCGCACATGGGCGAAACGGCGATGCGGTGGGGGAGGATCAGATTGCGCAGTTTGAGCGGCGAGAAGAGATGGTCGGTAGACATAGCATTTGGTTGGATGCGGGAAAGGCGTGGAGGACGCAGGCAGCGGGAGTGGCTGCCGCACGGGGCGCATGTAAAGAATCCCTGCATCCTTCTTGCGCGCTGGGAATCTTAGTGCGTGTAGCGACGAAACAATCAGGAGATAGGTAGGGAACGATGGAAAAGGTTATTCTCGTCACCGGCGCCAATAAGGGCATCGGCTTTGAGGTGTCGCGCCAACTGGCTCGTACGGGAGCTCTGGTGCTCATGGGTGCTCGCGATGCCAAGCGCGGCGAAGAGGCCGCGGCCAAATTGCGTGCCGAAGGGTTGAACGTGCGCTACGTGCCGGTGGACCTGGAGCGGGCTACCGAGACTGCGACGGCGCTTGCCAAGCAGATTGAGAGCGAGTTCGGGCATCTTGATGTTCTGATTAACAATGCCGGTATTGCTGACCTGTCCACCGACGGCCCGGCAAGCGTGGCCTCGATTGACACGCTTAAGCATGTCTTTGCGACGAACTTCTTTGGCACCGTGGAGTTTACGCAGCCGTTGTTGCCGCTGCTGAAGGCTGCTCCGGCGGCGCGGGTTGTGAATGTTTCGAGTGGGCTTGGCTCGATGGGCATCAATAGCAATCCGGACACACCGTTTTATAGCGTGAAGCCGCTGGGCTATAACTCGTCGAAGGCTGCGCTGAATATGTTTACGGTCAATCTTGCGTGGGAGTTGCGCGATACGAAGATTAAGGTCAACTCCATTTGCCCCGGCTACACTGCTACCGATTTGAACAACAATAGCGGTCCGCAGACTGTGGAGGAAGGCTCGATTGCGATTGTGAAGTATGCGCAGATTGGCGATGACGGCCAGACGGGCGGGTTCTTCCATAAGGATGGCGAGTACCCCTGGTAAGCGATTGCGAAGGGCATGCAAAAGCGCGGGGCCTTTGGGCTCTGCGCTTTGTTGCTAGTCAAGGCGCTTATAGGCGGGGTTTTGGGCAAATTGGCGCATGTTTTGCGGCTTTCCCGCTTTGAGCTTTCAATGCTCGGAGTGGTTGCGCGTTGGTCGAAATGCGGCGTAAATGGCTGCATACCGTGCGCTATACTCGTTTTTGCATCTTCAGTTGGAGTTCCTCCCTTGCCGGACGAGAACTTTTTGGGAGGTTTTTCTTATTTTGAGCAAGAATTCTGCTAGTTCGACACGTCCCCGTATTCGCTCGACAACCGTAATCTGCGTGCGCCGCAATGGGCAGGTGGTGATGGCCGCCGATGGGCAGGTCACGCTGGGCGATCATGTGCTGAAGCACTCGGCGAAGAAGATTCGCAGGCTTTACCAGGACAAGATTCTGGCGGGCTTTGCGGGGTCTACGGCGGACGCCTTCAATCTGTTTACCCGATTTGAGTCGAAGCTGGAGCAGTATGCGGGGAATCTGCATCGCTCTGCGGTGGAACTGGCTAAGGACTGGCGCACGGATAAGATGCTGCGTAACCTTGAGGCTCTGCTGCTGGTGGCCGACAAGGGGCAGACCTTTATTATCTCGGGCTCTGGCGATGTGATTGACCCGGATGAGCCGACTGCGGCGATTGGAAGCGGCGGAAGCTATGCCACGGCCGCGGCGCGGGCGCTGATGGAGAATACTGAGCTGTCTGCACTCGAAGTTGCGCAGAAGGCGATGAAAATTGCCGGCGACATCTGCATTTATACGAATGACCATGTGACGATTGAGGAGTTGAAGTAATTGCGCAGGAGCAACTTCAAATCTCAATAGCGGAGCAGTAACAGATGAAGGTCAAACTCAACGACGGCAAGCCTGCTGATGAAGCAGCTATCTCGGCTTTGGAGGATCTTATCGGCCTTCGGCTGTCTGCACAGTTTTTGGATTTTCTTCGTGAAAATAATGGAGCGAGACCGGACAGCAACATCGTTGCGGTTGCCGATAAGATTTCTTCCAACATAAGGTCGTTTATTTATGTTGAGCAGATTCTGAAGGACAGAGCGCATATCGAGAACATTTCTCCTAATGCGTATCCGATTGCCGAGGACGGTTGTGGCAATTTCTTTTTTCTTGATGAAGGGCGCAGTGGCTCTGTTTATTTCTGGGATCACGAACAACCTTGGAACGACTACAAAATCGCTGGCACCTTTAATGAGTTTTTAGAAAAGCTGGAACCGTTTGATAGTGAATCCATCACGCTTGAGCCGGGGCAGGTAAAGAAGGTATGGGTACACCCTGATCTTTCAAGGCTGATAACGAAGCGACCAATCCTTTAACGGCACAACAAGTAAGAGTCACGATTTTGGAGCATCAGAGTAAGAATGGCCATTTATCTTCCCGCATCCGCTGAAGAAACCGATCTCGCGATTGACGAGTTGACGCCGCGTGAGATTGTTACGGAGCTCGACAAGCATGTTGTCGGCCAGAAGGCTGCCAAGCGCGCTGTCGCCATTGCGCTGAGAAATAGACAGCGGCGGCAGAAGCTTCCGCCTGACCTGGCCGACGACATTATGCCCAAGAACATCATCATGATTGGGCCAACGGGCGTGGGCAAGACGGAGATTGCGCGCAGACTTGCGAAGCTGACGAATTCGCCGTTTCTGAAGGTGGAAGCATCGAAGTTTACCGAGGTCGGTTATGTCGGGCGCGATGTGGAGTCGATGATTCGCGATCTCGTGGAGATCGCCATCGACATGGTTCGCGAAGAACGGCTTGAGGAAGTGGAAGACAAGGCGGAGATGAACGCGGAAGAGCGCTTGCTCGACTTGTTGCTGCCGCCTCCGCCTGCTCCGCCGCAGGGGCAGGAAGGGCAGTTGACGCTGCCTGGTGCGGAGAGCCATCAGCGGTCACGTGAGAAGCTGCGGCAGCAGTTCCGCGAAGGCAAGCTGGATGACCGCACGGTGGAAGTGGATGTGCGTGAGCGGTCGACGCCGCAGATTGGCTTTATCAGCAGCCAGAACCTTGAGGACATGGAGATGAACCTCAAGGATATGCTGCCAAATCTCTTTGGCGGCGCGGGCTCGCGCAAGCGCAAGATGAAGGTGACGGAAGCGTTTGATTATCTTGTGCAGGAAGAAGAGAGCCGGCTGATTGATATGGATCAGGTGACGCGCTTGGCGGTTGAGCGCGTGGAGTCCAGTGGCATCATCTTCCTGGATGAAATCGACAAGATTGCAGGGCGCGAAGGCGGGCATGGGCCGGACGTTTCGCGCGAAGGCGTGCAGCGCGATATTTTGCCGATTGTGGAGGGCACCACTGTCAACACTCGCTATGGCATGATTCGCACGGACCATATTTTGTTTATTGCTGCCGGTGCGTTTCATGTTTCCAAGCCGAGCGATCTGATTCCTGAGCTGCAGGGGCGTTTCCCGATTCGCGTGGAGTTGCAGTCGCTTACGGTGGAAGACTTCCTGCTGATTTTGAAGGAGCCGAAGGCTTCGCTGACGAAGCAGTATGCGGCGTTGCTGGAGACGGAAGGCGTGCGGCTGGAGTTTTCGCCTGAGGCGCTGCGCGAGATGGCGGAGTTTGCCTTCAAGGTGAATGAGACCACCGAAAACATTGGCGCGCGGCGGTTGCATACCATCATGGAGCGCGTGCTGGAAGACGTGAGCTTCCTTGCGCCGGATGTTGCGCGGCGTGTTCCTGATGCGGAGCAGGCTAAGGCGCTGAAGGCTGCGATTAAGAGCGAGGCCAGCGTGGAGCTGCCTTATGAAGAGCGAGTGACTTCAACAGGGCCGGAGAAGGTTTTTCTCATTACCGACGCGTATGTGAAGCAGATGGTGGCGGGGATTGTGAAGGACCAGGATTTGAGCCGCTACATCTTATAAATATCTGGCGACAATCGAAGCAAAAAATAACAGGGAGAGCAACTTGAGCGGTTGTGCTCTCCCTGTCCCCTTTGGAGGAAGGGACTTTACTCTCCGCGCAGAACGTGCACGGAGGAATCTTCCGAGTGGTGCTTGTCGATCTTGGGCGTCACGCAAGCGTGGTACTGGATGCCATGAAGCTCGTAGTTGTCTCCACTCTTGACGAAGCTGACCTTGACATCGCTGGAGTTCGGCGCGGCGCTGCCGGGCTGAAGTGTCCAGGTAAAGTTTTGATTCGCCTTGGGGCCTTCGAGAGTAACGAAGTTGGTGAGGCCGCTGCGATGCACCTGGTACTGGCCGGCGGGCAGGGTCTTGCCTTGAACCTTGAAATCGAAGGGGACGCGGACGGTTTCCGCGGCTGCCGTTTGCGCTGTGAAGGCTGCTGCCGCCATGACTGCTGACGCCAGAACGAGGGAGCGAGGGGTAATCCGCATAAAGTATTTCCTCCTACGCAGACAACCTTAGTCACGGCAAAAAACAAATGCGTCAAGTTCCCGTGGAGAAGTTGTCAAGGTTTCGTGGGATGTTTATGAGTTGGTTTCATCCGCGCAAATTGATTGAAAAATTGCTGCAAAACAAAACAGGAAGAGCATGTGCTCTTCCTGTTCTTCATGGGGGAGGGATGTTTGTTATTCGCCGCTGATGATGCGTACGACAGAGCCCTTTGAGTTGATTTTGTCGATGTTGGATGTTGTGAGTTCGTGGTACTGAATGGTGTGCAACGTGTACTGCGAGCCATTCCTGATGAAGCTCAGCTTGACCGTCTTTGAGGATGGTTCCGCGTCGCCGGGTACAAGCATCCAGATGCCCATTGGAATTCCATCTGGACCTGAAAAAGATACGAAATCTGTGAGACCGTCACGATGCACGGAGTAGACACCGGCGGGCATGGTCTTGCCGTGCAGTGAGAAGTCGAAGGGAACGCGCAGCGTCTCTGCGGCTGCGGTATGCGTTGAAATGGCTGCTGCCACTGCGAATGCTGTTGCAAACAGGAGAGAACGAAGCGGAATCCGCATGGGGATTACCTCCTATGCAGACCACGTTAGCTGTGCTTCGCGGACAAATGTGTCAAGTTCGCGTGTAGATATTGTCAAGTCTTCTGGAGCTGTTTACGCTTTGGCTTCTTTTCTTTGATGGAATCATTTGGCGCATCGGAGATAAGAGCCTGTAACAGGGTGTGCAGTTCTATTTCAGTTGTTGCACGCTCGCTGTCAGGCAAATTTGTGGAGATGCAGAGGGCGCGATGCAGAAACTCTTCTGCAAGTGTGCGGGAGATGCGAATCGCAGGCACGCTTGCGGCTGCGCGCAGTACCTCAATGGCTCGCTGCCAGTTGCCTGCGGCTTCAAGGTGCATGGCCATCTCATGCGCAACGCTGAACTCGCGGCCTGCAAAGAGCTGCGCAAGGCGATTAGCGACACGCGTGTGGCGGCGTGCGCGTGTTGCCGCGGACTGGCGTTGATACAGGACATCGCGATAGAGACGATGCGCGAAGGCATAGAAGGCAGAGCGTGCGCCGTCGGGCAGCTCGTCATGGCCTGCGCGATGCAGGAAAGGAACGGAGCGCGAGAGATTATCCAGAGCCTCTTCTGTTTCAGCAATCTCTTCTTCGAGTGCTGCGGCCACGGCCCATGCGGGGAAGGCCACATTGATAAGGCTTGCGGCTTCGAGTAATCGCTGCGCGGCTGGAGACAGGCGGCCTATTTCAAGCTCGATGCGTTGTGCCAGCTCGTCGGGGATGCCGGCTTCCATCTGCTGGAAAGGCATGCGCTGCTCCCAGCGTGCGTGGCCATCCACGCCTTTGCGTATCAGGAAGCGCTCGGCGATGAGGTGGTCGAGAATGGCGAAGACAAAGAGGGGATTGCCTTCGGAGTGCTCATGCACAAAGGCGTCCAGGCCTTCCGGCAGTTCCTGCTGTTCAAGGCGCTGACTCAGAAGCGTGGCTACGTGCTCGCGGCGAAGCGGATGCAGTATGACCTCTTCGCAGAGGTGGCGCATGCGCAGGTCCTGGCGCAGGGCGCGCAGGGGATGATCGGATGGCGTGTAGTGCGCGCTGAATGTTGCAAGAATCATGAGCTGTGCTGAGGCCCGGCGGCGCGCCAGTGCGGAGATGGCTTCCAAAGTGGAGGAGTCGGCCCAGTGAATGTCTTCAAGAATGAGGATGAGTGGCGACTCGGTTGAGAGCTCTTCGAGCGCGGAGCAGAGGTCCTGCACGGAGCCGGCGTGATTTCCGTTGCCGTTGGATGCGTGGCGTGCGGGCGCGGGGAGCCATTCGGGAGCGATGCGCGCAAGCACTGCGCATGCGCGCTCGCTGTGAGCGGAGGAGCATAAATGTGCCAGAGCTTCCAGGATGGGGTAATACTGCTCGCGTGCGCCGATGCCTTCTACACACTGTCCGCGGGCGATGATGACCTCGGAGCCTGTCCACTGCTTGCAGAACTCATCGACCAGTGTGGTCTTGCCCATGCCGGGGTCGCCGGCGAGAAGAACAACCTGGCGCGCGCCTTCTGCAAGGCGATGGAAGTGCGTGTTGCAGGCGTGCAGCTCTTTGTCACGGCCTACAAGAATGCCGGGCGTGATGGGGGAGGGAATTTCGTGCAGCTTTTGTGCCTGCGGTTGCGGTGCATGATTATGGTTCTGCTCGTGTGCGGGGTGGTGAGCGGACTCGCGGACGGGAGCAACGAAGACATAGCCGCGTTTGGGCTGCGAACGGATGAAGCGGGGCTGGCGGGCGTCGTCGCCAAGGACTTTGCGCAGCTCAAGCATGTAAGTGCGCAGGACCTGCGGCTGTACGTAGGTCTCAGGCCATAGCTTGTCGAGCAGCTCATCGTGGCTGATGAGCCGGCCGGGGTTTTCTACCAGGTAGCGCAGGACGGCGAAGGTGCGTGGCGGGAGCGTGATCTGCTCGCTACCGTGCCACAGGCATTCGTTTTGTGTATCCAGACCGAACGATTCAAAATGCTTCATTGAGATTGCTTTGCAGGGCCAGACTTCCCTTGTCGTTTTGTGCTGTTACGTTCGCAGCAATCCTCATTCCATTTGACAGACGCGCGATCAGAGGCGAACGGTGCTTATTTTGCAACTAAATGATTCATAGCAGCGAGTTGGACTGCGGTAGAAAGGTATCCGTTAGCGGACATAAGTGTCCGTTTGCGAACATATGGTTCGCACCGGAGGGATAGTGCGCCTGGGCACGGGTTTCGTTTCTTGTGCCGCATCTATGGATTGCATACGCAAAAAGGGGATGTTAAGTTCGATATGTACCTCGGCAGCCCGCGTTTGTTTTGCTGTTTTTTAATCAGCGGGCTCTACCTGCACTTCTCCCGCTTCTGAGGGCGTGTGGATGGAGGCGTATCAGAAGCGCACTGGGAAAGGTGCGCCTTTTCTACGACTTCACTTCACCTATTAAGGAGAATGGGTTATGAGCCAGGTACAAAATCACCATGCCATCAATTATGTAGAGTTTGCCGCGACCGATATTGCGGCGGCGAAGGCGTTTTATTCGACGGTCTTCGGCTGGAGCTTTGTCGATTATGGCCCGGAGTATGCGAGCTTTGACCCGAGTTCGGCGGGGATTGCGGGCGGGTTCTATAAGGTTGACCCGCATGAGGCGCTGCCGAAGACTGCTCCGCTGGTTGTGATTTATTCGGCGGATTTGAGTGCTACGGAAGCGGCGGTTAAGGCTGCGGGCGGGGAAGTGGTTGTGCCTGTGTTTGAGTTTCCGGGCGGGCGGAGATTTCACTTTTCGGATGGAGTGGGGAATGTGCTGGCTGTATGGTCAGAGTAACGAATAATCATGCTTGACACAGGCAGCGATATCCCTGAATATCGCTGCCATGCAAACACTTGATTTGTCTGGGGATGCCAAGAAGAGTGATGGCCGCCTCAAGAGCCTCTTTTGGCCTACGGTAGAGAACGCCTGGGATGTGGATTACCTCGGTCAGCAGGGGTTCTGGATCTGCTTTGCCATTGGCGTGGTCAATCTCGTCATGTGCATTTTTATGTCCTTGAGCTTTCCTATGCTGGCTGTTCGCATTTTTCTGATGATTATTGGCGTGCTGGCCTTCTTTGTGTATTGGGTAGGAGGAATGGGCGTGCGGGAGCATAGCTTCATTGCGGCGCTCACAGTTTTTATCTCTTATGTTGTTGGAGTGTTGGCCCAAGTGCGATTTCCGGGTGTAATCCCGTTCATCATTGGTGCAGTGCTTCTCTCGAATGTGCGTGCAACTTACCTGGCATCGCGCTGGAGGCCTGCGTCAGAAGGCGAAGACCGTCCGATGCGGTTTAACGATACGCTTCGCGACAAGCTGGTTGATCAGATTCCGCCTCGCGCCTGGCCAGTGCTCAGGTATCCCTTCTACATAGCCGTTTCTCTCATGGTGGTCTTGATGATCGTCGGTGCGTTTGTGAATCTTGCGAATCGTGCTCGATCCATTCGGAATGA
Organism: Occallatibacter sp. FHG110214_02; assembly: GCF_059115385.1. Lineage (NCBI taxonomy): Bacteria > Pseudomonadati > Acidobacteriota > Terriglobia > Terriglobales > Acidobacteriaceae > Occallatibacter > Occallatibacter sp. FHG110214_02. The sequence goes on from NZ_JBZYWK010000001.1 coordinate 481,465, forward strand.
GAATGTCGTCCCTTCAGCGGTTGTTGGCGCGCCTCCTGATTTCAACTAAGTCAAAAAGACGTTATTGCACGGGCGGCATGAGCAATGGCTTGCGGTTGCCTAGTTCTTCGCGGACCAGCGTGAGGCCGAGGATGCAGCGCTCGAACCAATCAGAGAGGCGTGCGAAGAGCGGCGCTTCCTGCTCATATTCAAATAAATTGAACTGGCTGACGATGTAGTAGCTCTCCTTGCCTGCGTGAATAAGCTCGGAATAACTGGCTTTTTGCTGGCGGCGCACTTGCGATGACTCGGGGTACATGCCGGCGGTGAAGAGCGCGTAGTCGCCGATGTGCTTGCGGATGCGGCGCTCGTCGTCAAAGCTTGATGCGGTGCCGTGGATAGGATCGGCGGCGGCCATCATCTGTTCGAGTTCGGAGACGGGGTGGCCCTGCACGTCGCGCAGCTTGTAAAGCTTGTCGGAGCGGGTGAAGTCGCAGAGCAGTTGGGCAACGTAGCCGGTGACGGTGGGGTCGTTGAGGCCGAGGCGGCCCTCATAACTGTTGCGCACGGCTTGCTGAAAGAACGCAGCGAGAGGATGAGAGTCAGCTTGCGAAGCGGATTGCGATTCTGGCCGCACGGCGCCCTCCTTGTGTGGTGCTGGAGAAGCCCGTGTGACGAGCAGCCGGACCATCCCAGCTACGAAATACTTAGCCACTTGCCTGAATGGTGTTCCGGGAGCGACGCTCCGTTTCCACCACGTTACATTCTGTTGACACGAGTGTTATCGGAAAAGTCGTGGAGTTCAAGGGGATTGGAAATGGTTTTTCTATGCAGGAACCCGGATTGGTACGCGTGTGCTGAGTGTGCGGAATGGGGAATCTTGCATGGCGAAATGAGAACGGCATGAAAATCTGCAAGAATAGAAGACATGACGACTGTAGCCGCTCCCAGCAAAGTTTTTGCCGACCGCATTGGCCGGATTGAGGTTTCCGCAACTATGGCCGTGGCCGCTGAGGCCGCGAAGCTGCGCGCCACCGGCGTGAACCTGGTGGACTTTGGCGCGGGCGAACCGCATTTTCCCACGCCGCAGCACATTAAAGATGCCGCGATTGAGGCCATCAATGCGAACTTTACCCGCTACACGGTTGTGCCGGGCATTCCTGACGTTCGCAAGGCGATTGTGGACCGGCATGCGGCGGATTTTGGTTCTGACTACGGGATTGATGAGGCGATTTTTACAGTTGGTGAGAAGCATGCGCTGTTTAACGCCATCCAGATTTTGGTGGACCACGGCGATGAAGTGATTCTGCCGGTTCCTTACTGGGTGAGCTTCAAGGACATTGTGCAGTACGCGGGCGGCAAGGTGATCTTCCTTGAGACGAAGGAAGAGGAGAACTTCCGCATCACGGCGGACGCGATTGAAAAGGCGATTACGCCGAAGACGAAGGCGATTATCTTGAACTCGCCGTCGAACCCGGCCGGCTCGATTGTGAGCGCGGAAGACCTGGAGCGCATTGTGCGGCTGGCGCATGAGCGCAACATCTACCTGCTGCTGGACGAGTGCTACGTGTATCTCAACTATGCTGGAACGCCGGTTTCCGCGGGCTCGTTTGCGTGGGCAAAGGAGCACATGGTGGTGCTTGGTTCGCTTTCGAAGACGTATGCGATGACGGGGTGGCGCGGAGGTTACGCATTGGCTCCGAAGTCGATTATCTCGAACCTCTCGAAGCTGCAGTCGCAGCAGACGTCGAACGCGACGAGCATCGTGCAGAAGGCGGCCATTGCGGCACTCGCCGGACCGCAGGAGTGTGTGGCGAAGTTCCGTGAAGAGTTTATTGACCTGCGCGACTACATGCTGGCAAAGCTGACGGCGATTCCCGGTGTGACCTGCACCAAGCCGGAAGGCGCGTTCTACGTGTATCCGAATATCGGCTCGTTCATCGGCAAGGGCGGAATTCAGTCTGCAACTGAGCTGGCGACGCGGCTGCTGCACGAGGCGCATGTGGTGACGGTTCCGGGCGAAGCCTTTGGAACCAGCCAGCATATCCGGCTTTCGTACCCGGTGACCAAGCAGAGCATCGACGAAGGCACTCGCCGCATGGCGGAATTCCTCTCCAAACTTGGCTAGGAACTGGCTGCCTAGGCAGTTGTGCTCTACGCGCGTCATTCTGGCTGGATAGACCATTGTGCTTCCACCCTTTGCAGCAGAGCTGCTGCAAAGGGTGGAAGCACACGAAGATGTTTTTTGTAACAATCGAAAAATTTATTTTTTGTAGTTTGTAATCGCTGGACAAGTCAGTCAATACGCATAGAGAATGCCCTTCACATGTCTGAGAAGATAGATTTCCGACCTGTAATTCTGGCTGGCGGTAGTGGTACACGCTTCTGGCCCCGTTCGCGCCGTGCCCGTCCCAAGCAGGTGCTGGCGCTGGATGGCGAGCGCTCCATGATTCAGCAGACAGTGGAGCGGCTGAAACCGCTGAGCAGCGTTGAGAAAATCCTGGTGATTACCAATGATTTGCTTGCACCGGAGATTGCCGATCAGCTCCGCGGCGTGCCTGCGGAACAGATTATCGAGGAGCCGGCGGCACGCAATACAGCTCCGGCATGCGGCTTGGCTGCGTTTCTGATTGAGCGCAGGAATCCTAATACCGTGCTGGGTGTTTTTCCTTCTGACCATGTAATTGGCGATGAGCCGCGCTTCCTGAGGGTTTTGCAGAAGGGAATTGCGCTGGCTGCGGCAGGCGAGAACATTGTGGTGCTGGGCATTGAGCCCACGCGTCCGGAAACCGGCTATGGGTATATTGAAACCGGCGACCTGACGGACGACGGTGTTGCAATGCATGTGCGGCGTTTTACGGAGAAGCCAAACCTGCATAGAGCGGAAGAGTTTATCGCTGCGGGAAACTACTTCTGGAACTCCGGTATGTTTTTATGGACGGCGCGGACACTGGCGAATGCTGTGCGCGAGCATCTGCCGGATACGGCTCCGCTGCTGGAAGAGATTGCGGCAGCCTATGGAACGCCGCAGTTTGAAGAGGTCTTTACTGACCTCTATCCGAAGTGCGAAAACATTTCGGTGGATTACGCAGTGCTGGAACCGCGGTCCGCAAAGGGTGAGCGCAAGTCGAATTTGTATTGCCTGCCGGCGGATTTTGATTGGAACGATCTTGGATCGTGGGCTTCGCTTTACGAATATCAGCTAGAGACGAGGCACAGCGGCGATGGCGATGGCAATGTTGCCGATTCCGACGGTCACCTGACGATTCATGGCGCGAATAACTACGTCTACAGTCCGAAGAAATTTGTAGCGCTGCTGGGTGTGGAGAATCTCATCATTGTGGATACCGAGGATGCGCTGTTGATTGCGCATCGCGATCATTCGCAGGACGTGAGCAAGATTGTGAAGGAGCTTGGGCAGTCAGGGCGCACCGAGCTGATTTAGGGACGAGTGACGAAAAAAGGCGGCCAGCATTTGCTGGCCGCCTTTTTATTTTGCGATTTATACGGGCTGCGGAACATATTCGTCTTCCTCTTCCATGCCGTAGCGGCGGAGGAGGTTGGGCAGGCTCTGCGAGAAGGCCGAACGCGGCATAACCGTGTCGCAGCCTGCTTCGGTAGCCTTCGCCTTCAGGTCGCCCTGCAGGTGCGAGAGGAAGCCGATGACGGATGTGGCCTTCTTGAACTTGGTCTTGAGCTTCGGAATCAACGTCAGCGGCTTGGCGTTGGCGTTGTTCAGATCGAAGACCAACAGGCTTGGGGCTTCGCCGAGGCTGGTGAGGCGAGTGACGGCCTCTTTGTCGCCACTCTTCAGGAACTCAACCTTTACACCGAGCTTGCGGGCGGTCTCCTGGATTTTGGCGAGGAAGAAAAGATCCTCAATGAAGCAGAAGATGCGCGTCGGAGCGTCCTCGCGGACTGCCGGAGCTGGCGTGTGGTCGTAGAGGTCCGTGTGGAAGTTGCCGTTGCCATTCGTAATCTGAATGGTGGAGGCGGGACCGTCGGCCACATTGCCGTTGGCGGCGCGATAGCTGTGGTCCATGGGACCGACAAACTCGCGCGGGCCGCGCTGCCTGTTTTTGCGCTTGCCCTGGCCGCCCTGTGGAGCAAGGCTGTTGCCGGGCTCGGGGCGCGGCTTGCCGCCCTCGAAGAACTTTTTCTTCTTTTTCTTGCGACGGCCACCACCGCCACCCTCGCCCTGCTGGCCTTGCGGCTGGTTCTGAGCGAAAGGCTTGGGTTGCTGCTGTGGTGCGGGCTGGCCCTGCTGAGCCTGCTGCTGGGGAGCGGCGGCGGCGTGGCTGGACTTGTTCTTGCGGCGGCGGCGACGGCGCCGATGCCCCTGCGACTGACCCTGGCCTGCTGCGGCCGGGTTCGGCCCCGCTTCAATCGGGGTCTGCGTCGATTCTGTTGTCATGCGTGTACTTCCTGGCACGTTGTTGTTGATGTCATTTGGCTCTGTCACGCCGAGCGAAGCGCCCGCGGAGCAATTCCGCCGGCAGGGAAACAAGCAAGCCTTGCATTACATGGGGAAAAGTGGGCGCAGTCCGAGTCAGATGTGGGATGCTGCTCCACACCGTACCATGACGCTTCCATCCCGGCCGTAATCGTAGATAAACCCCTGTTCTTGCCGGGAACCGTTGCGCGCTGCGCTAGCGGTTCCTGTATGTAGTGAAACTTTCGTTGCCTGCGTCACCCGATTCGAGCCATCTGGCTTGAAAATAAGGCGCGGCACTTGCTCACAGCGGCCTTTATGCCATGCACTGCCCTCATGGTGCCGCCGGGCCTGCCATGGCTTGGGCAGAGGCGGTTCGCACCGCACGACTGCCACCCTTCCACTCAGGAATGCCTTTCTGATGGGGAGATTTCGACATTCCAGCCGACTGGCGGCTTTATGGCAATGGCGAAGTTTCCTTAATTCAGCGCCGGGCTGGCTCTACCCGTAAGAGGAGGCATCCATCAGACGCTGTGATCGGCAAACTTGATACTACTCCGGGGGCGCGTTGCTTGCAAGAGGGGAAAAGCGAGGGACTAGGGACTAGGCTGGGATGCAGGTCTACAGAGTTTGGGTGGTCATCCTTCGGATGGGCTTTTGGTGCTTATCTAAAATGCTGTACCCGGTACCTTAACTCTGTTCCCTGCCTCTCAACGTGAAAACGCCACTCCTGATTGGAGTGGCGTCTGTCACTGGCCTCCCGAATTGCGCTTCTCAGAGCCTTTGGCTCTTATTCTCGCGGGATTCCCGCCGGTGCTCGGTCATTGCCGGCTCTCTTGCGGGTCCCGTGTCTTTCGGCGCTCGGAAGCTCACCCCCGATTGCCTTTCATCACTGGCACCCTCTATATAGCAATTGCCGTGCCGTTTGTGCTGCTTATTGGTTTCAATAAGTTACGCGGACGGGCTCTCGGGCTTTACTTAATTTCTGGAGAATCTCACCTGAAAAATTTCAAAAAATCATAGATTCTTTATGTTGGCTACCGCTGACACTGGGGACAAAAGTGGGTTCCGCGGCCAGCCAGGACGATTTTCTTAATCAGAGTGCCGCAGTGGTGGCAGGGCTGGTCTTCGCGGGAATAGACGGCATGGCTGAGTTGGTAGAAACCCCGGACGCCGTTGGCATCTACGTAATCGGAAACCGAGGAGCCGCCGCGGGCAATGGAGTCCCGCAAAACCTGCTGCAGGGCGGCGTGCAGGCGGTCGAGTTCGGCGCGGGTCAGGCGGCCAGCAATCTTTTTGGGCCGGATTCCGGCATGAAAAAGGCTTTCATCGGCATAGATGTTGCCTACCCCTGTCAGCAGGGACTGGTTTAGCAGGGCAGCCTTGATGGCCAGCTTGCGCCCGCGAAAAAGCACGGCAAACTCGTCGGAGGCGATGGTCAGAGGCTCGGAGCCGGCGGCAACAAAGGGCTTTTCGCGGCCCAGGTCGCGAAATTCCAGCCGGCCAAAGCGGCGTGGGTCCACAAAGCGCAGTTCTTTGCCGCTTTTGAGGCGCAGGCGGGCGTGGGTGTGCGGGGCAATTTCGGCGTCAGGAGTTGTGACAAGCAGCCGCCCCGTCATGCCGAGATGAACGATCCACTGCGCAACGACTGTCGATTTTGGCCCATCCTTCAGCTCGCAGACAATGTGCTTCCCCGTGCGATGAATTGAGTGGAGAGTTTTGCCCTCCAGCCCCTTCGCCTGTTTTGCAGGACTGTTTTTGAACGGCTCTTTGTGGCTGCCGAACCAGGCTTCTACAATCTGGTCGTCCTGAACGCGTTGGTTGACGCTGTTGGCAACGGTCTCTACTTCGGGAAGCTCGGGCATGCATTGATTTTAGAAGCTGCTATCCGTGATTGATCCGGCAGCAGGCGAATCTGCGGAGGGAGGAGATTCTCCTGCTTGGTGGATATTTCCTTGAAGCGCGTAAAGGGGTGGGATAAGCCGGGGCTTCCCGGCTGGCAGTTTTCGGCGGCAAGAGCCCTTCCCCTCACATATGTTTGCGAACCCGGAACATGCTTTTAGCGGCACAGGCCAGTTGCCTGGCTTGATTGAGCGCATCTATGCGGCGGTGCAGCTTACGGTTACGCCTTTCCGGTCTGATCTGCCGGGCAGGGGAATGCAGGTGGCCGCGCTGGTTTTTCTCAGCGATCCGGTGGGGCGCTTGCAGTCGCGCAGCGTGGTGCTGACGGCGCTTTATGCGCTCATTCCCACAGAAGCGCGCGTTGCGGATTTGCTCTTTCAGGGGCAGGAGATTACGAGCATAGCCGAGAGTCTTGAATTGGCCGAGGGCACGGTTTGCTTTCATATGAAGCGCGTGCTGGCCAGGACGGAGACGCACCGGCAGGCGGAACTGGCGCGGCTGATGGCCTCGCTGCCGGGCGCGTAAGGGGGCGTTTTACTTGCGGTCTTCGGTATCGCGAATGCGGCTGGCTTCAAAGCTCACGACCTTCCAGATGCCTTTGCTGTCGCGAACGTAAACGCGGGTATAGCGGAAGCTGCCTTCTATCCTGCCGTTGAGAGTTGTTCCGGTGACTTCCGCGCGGCTGGTGACGAGGGCTGTTTTGCCGTAGAAGCGAACTTTGCGGTCGGAGAGGTCAATCTGCGTGAACTGCGTGGTGCCGGCGCGCAGGCTGGCCAGCATTTCATCCTTGGATTGCAGCGTTCCGGTGGCGCCAATGCCGATGTAGTCGTCGGAAAGCAGCGTGTCCATGGCGTTGGCATCATGGTGCAGCGCTGCGGTGCGCCATGACTCCTCAAGCTGGTCAACCTCATGCTTGCTTTCGTGGCGCTCCGAGCGCGGCATGTCGGGCTTGGGCGGCTTGGCCTTGGGCGGCTGAGCACAGATTGAAACTGCAGAAACAAGAGTGAGCGCCGTGAGGCAGCTCCGTTGCAGCAGGTTTTTGGCAGGCTTCCAGACCATAGGCGCGTACCGGATAGTAGCGTTGAATCGCGTAAAGGGTCAATGAGAAAGACAGGGTGCAGGGTATAGGGTACCGGGTACAGGGAAAGTACAACCCTGCCAGATTCCATGACCAGTGATTTTTAGACGGCACAGACTTGAAAATGTGCCATTGCTCTGCAGAGGACCGGCTATGCCGGTCCTACACCCTGTACCCCGTAACCCTGTCCCTTGCTTTTACAGCAGAGCGACAAGGTCTTCGCGGGAGCGCTCGCGCATCTTCTGGTAGAGCCCGCCGACGGCATATTTCTTGAAATGCTCGGAGCTGCCATGCGCATCGAGGGCCGCCTGGTCCTTGTACTGCTCATAGATAAGGATGGTATCGGGGTCGCCCGAGATGGTGTGCGGAATATAGCTCACGCAGCCGGGTTCCTGGCGGCTGGCAGTGGTCAAGGCACGCAGGATTTCCGCGATTTCCGCGCGGTCCTCCTGGGAAAAAGTCAGGCGAACAGTAAAGCTAATCATGGGCAGGGATATCCCTTTCTGTTGTATGGCCGTCGATAAGTTTAAATGCGGTGGGTGAGACCTGCATGCAAGTGTACTAGGAAAAGGCAGGGGACAGGGTGCGGGGTGCGGGGGCGGGAAAAGCAAAAGCCCGGACCGTTGCGGACCGGGCTTTTGTGTGGGTGGATTGCTGGTTAGCGGTGGAGTTCTTTGAGAACGCTGGCGAACTCCGGAAGAATCATCGTCTGGTCGCGGTCGGGACCGGTGGAGACCATGCCGATCTTCGCGCCGCTCTCGCGCTCCTGGAAGCGGAGATACTCCTGTGCGGCTTTGGGAAGATTTTCAAAGTCCGTGATGCCTTCGGTGCTCGACTGCCAGCCCTTGAGCTTGGTGTAAACAGGCTTGATGGATTCGAGGCCCTGCACATCGGCGGGAATTTCATCGGTCACCTTGCCGTTGATTTCGTAGCCGGTGCAGACGGGGATTTCGTCGAGTTCGTCGAGAACGTCCATCTTGGTGACAACGAGCCATTCCGCGCCGTTTACGGTGTTGGAGTAGCGCAGCAGCGGAATATCGAGCCAGCCGCAGCGGCGGGGGCGGCCGGTCACAGCGCCGTACTCGTTGCCGCGAGCGCGGAGATGGTCGCCTACGGGCTCGAAGATTTCCGTCGGGAACGGGCCTTCGCCTACGCGGGTGACATACGCCTTGGTGACAGCGATGACGGTGCCGATGTTGGTCGGGCCAACGCCGGTTCCGGTGGCTGCGCCGCCTGCTGTGGCGGAGGATGAGGTGACGAAGGGGTATGTTCCGTGGTCGATGTCGAGCATGGTGCCCTGCGCGCCTTCAAACATTACGCTGCCGCCATCTTTCAGGATGGAGTTGAGCAGGCGTCCGCCATCGGTGACGAAGGGGCGGACTTGCTCGGCTGCGGCGGCGTACTCGTCGTACATCTTCGCGGGGTCGAGCGGGTCGGTGCCATAGAGCGCGTGGACGATGGCGTTCTTTTCCGCGCAGGCTGCTTCAATGTGCGTCTTGAGGAGCGTGGGGTTCAGCAGGTCCACGACGCGGAGGCCGCTACGGGACATCTTGTCTTCATACGCGGGGCCAATGCCGCGGCTGGTGGTGCCAATCTTCTGGCGGCCGGGCGCGGACTCGGCGGCAAGCTCAATCTGGCGGTGATACGGGAGGATGACCTGGGCGCGGTTCGAGACGCGGAGCTGGTTGTCCACGTCAATGCCAAGCTCGCGCAGGCGCGCCACTTCTTTGAGGAAGGCGATGGGGTCGAGGACAACGCCGTTGCCGATGACGCCGACGCACCTGGGGCGCAGGACTCCGCAGGGAATGAGCTGGAGGACGAATTTCTGGCCGCTGATGATGACGGTATGGCCGGCGTTATGGCCGCCGGCGTAACGCGCCACGGCGCTGAAGCCGTCGCTCAGCACGTCTACAATCTTGCCCTTGCCCTCATCGCCCCACTGGGCGCCCAACACCACTGCTGTCTTTGCTCGCATTGCCATGGAAAACCGCGCTTTCACACAAATTTCCGGCCCGCGCAGAGATTGAAAGCATCTGCACGCAACCGGTCGTAATCTCAGATGCGCCCGCTGGGGCACACGCCATTTTTGATTTTAAACCCTGTAAGGATTTGAGGTGTGATGTTAACCACAGGGCGGCTGATTCGTTAATGGGGTGAAGGCCTTCGCAACGATTTGAATTTCGAGGACGAGATTATGCTGAATCGCCGTATCCTGCTTGCCGGTTGTTTGACTTTGACCGCGTTTATGCCTGTTTTTAATCATGCGGCTGTGGCTGCCCAGGCGCACCCGACGAAACCGCAAACCCCTGTCGCGCCTGTTGTGAACGCGCCTGCGCTGGGGGAAAAGGAAATTGCGGAGACGCAGCGGCAGTTGATTGACCTGTTGCGGCTGAGCCCTACGCTGACGACCGTGGTGGCGCGTGACTCCTCGCTGCTGGCTGACCAGGAGTATGTTAGTCGCAACAACCCGCAACTGGCGCAGTTTCTGGCGGCACATCCGGAGATTGTCCGCAACCCGGATTTCTATCTTTTTACGCACATGCACGCGCAGGATGGCAGCCCGGATGAGGCACTGGAGCGGGCGATTTGGCCCGAGATTTACCGCTCTCAGACTCCGCGCACCGGTTTTGATGAGTTTCTGAGCAATTTGCCGCCGGTGCTGGGCGTGACGGCGGTGATGGTTGTGTTTTTGCTGGCGCTGCGGCTGTTTATTGAGAACCGTCGCTGGAGCCGCACCTTCAAGCTGCAGAGCGATGTGCATGGCCGCATCATCGACAAGTTTGCGACCGTGCAGGAGCTGGCTGGATACATGGAGACAGAGGCGGGCAGGAAGTTTCTGGAGGCCGCGCCGATTCCGCTGCGCACTGAGCAGGAGCAGATGCCGAACGCCGTGGCGCGTGTGATAACTCCGCTACAGATTGGCGTGGTGATGGTGCTGCTGGGCATTGGGTTTTTGCTGCTGCGGAATGTGCGCGGGGATTACCACATGCCGATGCTGGTGCTGGGCGTGGTGACGCTGATGCCGGGGATTGGATTTATTCTTTCGTCGGGGATTACGTGGGTACTTGCGGGAAGGCTTGGTCTGATGCCTTCGCGGAATGGCCGGCCGGGTGATGAACAGTAAGCGCCGTGGACCGTTACCATGGCGCAAACAGGGAAGAAGCAGAGGCAGATGAATCCGGATTCGATGAGACTGGACTCGACCATTTCGAATGTGCTGGCGGGCGACGCAGCAGTACAGCACGGCGCGACCGCCATGCACAATGACGCCTTTGCCGCGCTGTATGAGCGGTCGGCAAGGCCGCTTTGGGCTTACCTGGCGCGGGTTTCCGGCAATCCGGCGCTGGCTGACGACCTGCTGCAGGAGAGCTTTGTGCGCTTTCTCTGCGCGGACGTGGAACTGGATGGCGAAGTGGCGGCACGGCGGTACCTGTTTCGCATCGCTTCCAATCTAATGAAGGATTATTGGCGGAAACCGAAGGTGGACTCGATGGACGAGGTTCCGGAGGAGCATTTCCGTGCCGAGGGTGGTGCGGGGCAGGTGGAGTCGGCGATGATACTGGGCCCGGCGCTGCGGCAGATGAAGCCGAGAGACCGCCAACTGCTCTGGCTGGCCTATGCGGAGGGCTACTCGCACCGCGAGATTGCCGAGGTAACCGGGTTGGCTTCGGCGAGTATTCGTCTGCTGCTCTTTCGGGCGCGGCGCAAGGTTGCCAGGCTGATTACGGAGGCGCGATGAAGCTGGGTGGCTGCCAATGCGAGAAGGAAGTGGCCGAGCTGGTGAAGCGCGGCCAGTGGCCGGGGCTTGCTTCGGCGGAACTACAAGCGCATGTGGGCTCGTGCGTTGCCTGCCGCGATTTGGTCACGGTCACGGAAGCCTTTCAGCGCGAGCGGGTGGTGGCCTTTGCGCAGGCTCGGCTGGAATCCCCCGGCGTGCTGTGGTGGCGCGCGCAGTTGCGCAAGCGGAATGCCGCGATTGCGAAGGTGAGCCGTCCGCTGATGGCGGCGCAGGTCTTTGCTGCAGTGCTGGGAGCGGTAGCGGCTGTGATGTGTGCCATCTTTGCCTCGCGTTATGAGGCGGGCTGGATGGGGCTGGTCACAGGGCTGCCTTCCGCGCTGCATATTCCGCAGATGCTGCCGGAGGCGTGGCAAAACACGCCTGCTCCGTGGGTGGTGCTGGGGCTGGTGGCTGCGCTGGGGCTGATGGGTGGAGTCTTTGTTTACAAGGCTTCTGAAGAACGCTGAGGTTTTTGTTTGCGCAAGGTTAAGATTGCGTGTTTTTGGGAATCTTCCACAGGCGCTCTACAATCCAAGGGGATGCTGGTTATTTCGATACCGAAGCAATCTTTTTCGATTTTGAGGAGCGAATCCCTGATGACCCTTTCAGCGACGGAAGCAAACAAGCTGAAGCAGGCCCATGTAGCCGAGACCAACATTATTCCGGCAGTGCTGCACCGCTGGAGCCCGCGCGCCTTTGACGCGGATAAGACTGTAAGCGATGCGGATCTGAAGGCGATTTTCGAGGCGGCGCGCTGGACGGCGTCGGCGTCGAACGAGCAGCCCTGGCGTTTTATTGTTGGCAAAAAAGGCTCTGAGACCTACGAGAAGATTTTTGGTGCGCTGGTCGAAGCCAACCAGCTTTGGGCAGGGAAAGCTCCGGTACTGGTTCTGGGCGTGACCAAGACGCTCACGGAAAAGGGAACGACGAATGGGTCGGCAATGTATGACCTGGGGCAGGCTGCGGCTACACTCGTTCTGCAGGTAGCGGAACTGGGTCTGGCCGCGCATCAGATGAAGGGCTATGACCACGATAAGGCCCGCGCAACGCTGGGTATCCCCGAGGAGTATCACCTGGGCGCAGTGATTGCGCTGGGATACCAGGGCGAACCGTCTCAGCTTACCGTAGAGCGGATGCTGCAGATGGAAACCAGCGCCCGCACCCGCAAGGAGCTGAATGAGTTTGTGCTTTCGGCCTGGGGCGAGTCACTGAATCTCTAAGGACGAATAACGAGGGACGGAGGATGAACCCTTCGGCCACGAACACTTCCTGTTAATACGGCCTTTTCCCTCCGCACGGTAAAGTGGAGAGGGAAGAGGCTGTATTGTTTTGAGCCAAAGTTTGCGTCAACTCGAAAGGCAGAGACCCCGCCACCGCTCCTCGCGGCGTACGCAGCGCGGCGGCATACGTCTGCGCTGGATTGCGCTGGCGGTACTGGTGGTGGTGCTGTTTGTGGTCTGGGCGGTGCTGGCGCGGGCTTTTGCTCCCAAGGGAAGCACCGATGCGGCCCGGCTGGACGCGATTATCGTGCTGGGAACGCCTTCGGATAGCGACGGTAACCCCACTCCGGAGCAGTTGGCGCGGGTGAGCGAAGGGGTAAAGGAATACGAGCGCGGAGTAGCCCCCCGCCTGATTCTGACCGGCGCGGCGGCGCATAACCACTTTGTCGAAGCGGAGTCGATGGCGCGGGTCGCCCGTGCGCAAGGAGTGCCGAACTCCGCAATTTTCGTAGAGCCGCAGGCACAGGACACCATCCAGAACGCCTGCTACTCAGCGCAGATTATGAAGCAGCACGGCTGGGGCTCGGCGGAAGTGGTGACAAGCGAGTACCACCTGCCGCGTGCCGGGATGATTTTCAGCCATTTGCCAGTCAATCTTGAAATTTCATGGCGAGGCCACGCCGCTCCCGCGCTGGGCCCGGATATTGCCCCCGGATGGGCGATAGCAGCCGTGGAAGTGCTGAAGACTACGCGGTATCTGCTTTATGCACGCTGGACGGAAGGCTGTTGAAAAGCAGGGTATAGGGTGTAGGGTACAGGGCTATAGATAAAGGGCAAAACTGTAAAAACTACGCAGAATTTAGGCTCTTACCCTGTCCCCTGAATCCCGTACCCTGCATCCTGTTTTGCCTTCCCGCTCACTTGCCCGGAGCTGCGCCGTCTCAATGCCATGTCTGAAAACTCTTTGCCGCGCATTGTCCGGCCTCGGCGCGGTCTTGTAAGCTTAGAAGTGATGCGTTTCCGAGTAAGTGTTCCTGTTCTTGCCTCCGCCGCTCTGGCGCTGGTTGCCACGGTTGCGGCTTCCGGCCAGACCCCGTCGTCTTCCTCTTCTTCCCCTGCGCAAGTTGCTCCGAGCCGGGCTCCGGCAACTCCGTCGTATGTCCAGATTGATCCGCTGGCGGGCGTCACCTATGACAACCGCTATGACATCTCGCTGGGCGCGGCCTATCAGCACATCAAGGCTGGCCCGACGCTTCGCGAAGGCGCGAACCTTGGCGGCCTCGATGTCAGCGGCTCGTACTGGTTTGCCAGGCGCCTGGGCGTGGAAGGCACCTTCCGGCCGACTTTCGGCACCAGCGGCGCTGCGCCCAATACGCAGAACATCCAGGGGCCGTTTGTGGCGCAGTACCTGTTTGCCGGCGGTGTGGAGTGGCTTGGCCCGCACAACAAGCACGGCGCGCTGATTGCGCATGCCCTGGTTGGCGGCGCGTATGGCGACTTTGAGAAGGATCTCCGCGGTAATCCTCCCTCGGTTGTGGACTTTTACAACAACCAGTTCGCCCCGGCGGGAGTTTTCGGCGGCCACTTTGACCTGAACCGCTCGTCGCGCTGGGTCTTCCGCATCACCACGGATGCCGTCTGGACGCGCTACTCCACGGATTACTCGACGAACATCTCGCCTTCCGGTGGCCGCAACAACTGGAACTATGCCATGTCCGTAGGCATGCAGTACAAGTTCAAGAAGAAGCGGAGATAGGACCAAGGGACCAAGGGACCAAGGGACCAAGGGACCAAGGGACCAAGGGACCAAGGGACCAAGCTGGGATGCAGATTCATTGAAGTCTGCCGCCTGCTATGAAAAGGAAGCGGTCTGCTCGATAGCAATTCGAGCGGGCCGTTGTTTTTTGTTCCCTCGTTCTCTTGGCCCCTTGTTCCCTGTCTTCCCCCATTGACGCCAGTTGTACTCTCTGTGTGATATTGTTAGCCGTTCGGCGCACTCTTCGCACTGGCCACAAAATGGGATGGCGGCCAGGATCAGGGGAGCACTGACGAAACGCACGACATTAAACATGCTGCGGGGATAGACAGAGATGAAGGATACGCTTGGAGTTTTGCTTGCAGGGGGAGCGGGCGAGAGGCTCTTTCCGTTGACCCGGGATCGCGCAAAGCCGGCCGTGCCGTTCGGTGGCCACTATCGCATCATCGACATTACACTTTCCAATTGCATCAATTCCGGTCTCCGGAAGGTCTTTATTCTTACGCAATACAAGGCCCTGAGCTTGAACCGGCACATTCGCGAAGGGTGGTCGGGAGCGGTGGCGCAGGAACTGGGCGAGTTTTTTGAACTGATGCCGCCTATGCAGCGCACCGGAGCCAACTGGTACATGGGCACCGCCGACGCGGTTTATCAGAACATCTATTCCATCGGCTCCGAGCAGCCAAAGTACATCATCATCCTTTCTGGCGACCACATCTACAAGATGGATTACTCGCTCATGCTGGAGTACCACCAGAAGATGAATGCCGACGTAACGCTGGCCACTCTTCCCATTGCGCCGGATGAGGTTTCGCGCTTTGGCGTGGTGGAGGTGGGCGCGAACGCCGAGGTGCAGGGCTTCCAGGAGAAGCCGAAGGAGACGAGCTTCCGTTCGCCGTTCAATCCCAACGCCGTGGATGCCTCGATGGGCATTTATATCTTCAGTACGGACGTTCTTCTGAAGGCTTTGATTGCCGATGCGGAAGACCCGGACTCGAAGCACGACTTCGGCCACAACATTCTGCCTGCGATGCTGGGCAAGAAGAAGATGGTGGCCTACAGCTTTGTGGACGAGAACAAGCAGCAGGCTCTCTACTGGCGCGACGTGGGAACGCTCGATGCGTACTACGACGCGAACATGGATCTGTGCTCGGTTTCGCCGGTTTTCAATCTGTATGACGTGGACTGGCCGATCCGGACGCGGGTAAGGCAGTATCCGCCGGCAAAGTTTGTCTTCGGAGAGCCAGGGCGAACCGGGTCGGCTGTGAATTCCATTATTACGGCAGGCGTGATTATCTCAGGTGCTTCGGTGTCGAATAGTATTGTGTCGCAGGATGTGAAGGTGAACTCGTATTCGCAGGTAGATTCGAGCATCATCTTCTCGCATGTGAATATCGGGCGGCACTGCCGGATACGCAAGGCAATCATCGACCGCAATGTGACGATTCCTGAAGGCACGGTTATCGGCTATGACCCGGTGGAGGATAAGAAGCGGTATTTTGTCACCCCGTCCGGCCTCACCATCGTGACCCGCGACGCCAGCCTGTTTGAAAACCCGGTGCATCCGGATTTCTTTCAGAAGCACTAGGACTGGCCGTCCGGGCAACTGCGCGCTTTGCGCGCCAATTCTTGCGAACGCCGTGAGCACGGGATGCTTGCGGCGTTTGTTTTTTGGTTAGCGCGGGATTTGGAAGGCTGGGTTGAGTAACGGTTTGAGGCTGTCCCAGCTCATGGTGAATGGCTCCGGTGTACAGGCGTAGCAGGCTACTTCATAGGGTTCAAACGGAATGGAGATGCCATTTTTGTCGATTTGCCAGCGGTGCGGATCGGCTACGAGCTTCTGCACTGTCTTCTTCATTTCGCCGGGTTGCGCAAAGGTTTCGTAGCTTTGACTGTTGCTGTCGAGTTTCTGGTGCAGGTATTGATCCGTGCGCTTGTAAAGCTCGTTGCTCCAGTAGATTTGCGGGCGGAAAAGGTCGGCGGCTTTGAGTTCGCGTTTTTCCTTAAGCAGCCAATTGAATTGTGAAATGGAACTAAGTCCGTGCGCTGCGCCATGTCCATACCAGTAGCTATGAATGGAGGCGGAGGCGAGTTGGTCTGTGGCTACGTTGAGAGTGATGCTGACATTCGTATCCGCATCGACGGCGGATTGCTTATTCAGCACGCCCTGTCCGCCGTCCGGCTGATTGGTCATGCGGGCTTGCGCGGAAATGGCTTTATTCCATGCCTGCCATTCGGGGGCGCTGGATTGAGCCTGCGGCCAGGTGGCATCCACGTAGCCAAAAGCGCGCTGGCTGTCTTTGACCTCATCCTTGGCGATGTCCGGGCTATCCGGCGCGGTGAAGGTCAGAGCCTGCCAGAGAAAGAGGATGCCGTTTTTGCGAGTCACCATGCCTTGTAATGTTTTGGTGCGGTCCTGCTCCGCGGAGAGCAGGCAATCGGCACGCTCCTTGGGGTCTTTATCCGTGCAGTTTCCCGGCCGCAGTTGCAGCCAGAGCCGCTGGTTCTGGCGGATTTGCGGCTTCCACGCAGCAGGAGCCGCAGTCAGCCAAGCCTTGTAAGCGGCGGTCATTTCCGCATCGGCTTTGCGAAGTACGGGCGAAGCGCAGATGGTTTTTTCCTGCGGTGTAGTGGCCTTCGCGCAGCTAAATCCAGGCGATTGGGCCGTAAGGCCCAGCGCCGAGCTGGCGGCAAAAGCGGTGGAGAGCAGAAAAACAGGCAGCGGATTGCGCATGGGGTATGCTCCGGAGGCCATTTTAACTAGCTTTCTTCGACGAATTTGCGAAAATCGTTGTAACGGACAGGGAACTATTTACACTGCGGTTGCGTATAGCCCCCCATGCAGTGCATTGGTACATTGAATTGGAGCGATTCCTGGACGGCTCCCACGGCACCGGCGAAGCAGGCGGCAGAGCCTGCAGGTGCAAAGGGACGCTTCGGGATTGGCCGCTTGGCGAAGAAGCCCGGCGCGCAAAACCGCTCAGATGTCGGCACTGGCTTAGGTGGAGTTAAGCCGAATGCCCGCCCGCGAGGCGGGGAGGTGAGAGCTCTGGAGATCGATTGGACGCAGACCGTCCGCCGCTGTTTAGATGGCGACTCGGGCGCGTGGGCTGAGCTGGTGCGGGAGCATCACAGGCGCGTCTACGGGCTTTGTTATCGCTTTACGGGTTCGCCGGTAGACGCCGAGGACCTGACGCAGGACGTGTTTCTGAAGATTTACTCCAACCTGGCCGCCTTTGACTGCACACGCGGCAGCCTGCAGGTTTGGATTACCACCATGACGCGCAACCTGCTGGTGGACAACTTCCGCAGGACGAAGAACTTGCGCGCTACGGGGTCGCTGGACGAAGGTTGGAACGAGAGCGAGGAGCTCAAGCCGGTGGACCGGCTGACGAGCCGGGACCGCTCGCCGCATGAACAGGCGGCACAAAAGGAACTGGAGAAGATGGTGCAGGCGGCGCTGGCAAAGGTTTCCACGGAGTTGCGCGAAGCGGTCATCCTGCGCGACCTGCAAGATATGGATTACAAAGAGATTGCACAGGTTCTTGGCATTCCCGAGGGAACGGTCA